>WYBA01000350.1 GCA_011526095.1 Myxococcales bacterium
CGCCGGCCCGGCGCCGTGCCCGCGCACGGCCGCGCCCGCGCCGCCGCGCTGCAGCGCCAGGCGCGCGACGCGCAGGCCGCCGGCCGGCTCGACGTCGCGATCGCGCACCTCACCGCCGCGGTCGAGCACGAGCCGCGCGACGTCGAGCTGCTGCGCGATCTCGTCGACGCGCTCGCCGAGCGCGGCGACTGGCCGGCGTACGCCGACGCCCTCGACCGCCTCGCCGCGGCCGTGGTCGACGGCCGCGGCCCCGGCCCGCGCCGCGCCGAGGTGCTGCTGGAGCTCGCCGACGTCTGCTACGACCGCCTCGCCGATCCGGTCCGCGCGCGCACCGCGATGCGCGCCGCCGCCGACGCCCACGGGCCGGGGGCGCGGCGGGACGCGACGCTGCGGCTGCTCGCCGCCGAGACCGCCGCCGCCGGCGACTTCGCCGGCGCGCTCGCGGCGCACGAGAGCATCGCCCCCGCGCGCCGGCTCGCCGCCGATCTCGTGGCGATGGCGACCGCCCACCACCGCCTCGGCCGCGACGCCGCGGCGATCCTGCTGCTCGAGGAGGCGCGCGCGGCCGGCCAGCTCCCCGACGAGGGCGCGATGCTGCTGTTCGCGCTCCACACCGAGCGCCGGCGCAAGGCCGAGCTGGCGGCCGCGCTCGAGCACGCCGCGGCCAGCGCGCCGGCGGCCGAGGCGCGCGCCCGCCTGAACGAGGCGCTCGCGCTGTACCGCGACGAGGTCGCGGACGCCGACGGCGCCGCGCGCGTCGCCGCCCGGCTGCGCGCGCTCGACGGCAGCGCGGACGCGCCGCGCGGCGAGGCCGTCGAGGTGGCGGTCGCGGTCGCCGCGCCGACGGCGCCTCCCGCGATCAGCCCCGAGGTCGATCACACCGTGACGGTGCAGTCGCGCGACGCCGCGGACCTCGCGGTCGCGGCGACCCGCGCCTCGGCCCGCGCCACCGCCGCCGCCGCCGCCGCGCTCGCGGTGGACGACGCGTGGGAGGCGGACGTCGGCGATCCGACCGCCACCGCCGCCGCGACCGCCGCGCTCGCCGCCGCCGCGGTCGCCTCCGCGAGCGCGCCGGAGCCGGACCGCGTCGCCGCGCTCGAAGCGGCCGCGCGCGCCGCGCTCGCCGAAGGTCGCCACCGCGACGCCGCGGAGCTATGGGGCGAGGCGCTCGCCGTGCGCGCCGCCGCCGGCGCCACCGCCGACGACATCGCCGCCGCGGTGCGCGCGCTGCGCGACGCCACCGCCGACGCCCCCGACGACTTCGTCACCGCGCTGTTCGCCGCGGCCGCGCGCGCGCCCGCGCCGATCGCGGTCGCGCTGTACCGCGACGCCGCGCTCGCCGCCCGCGTCCACCTCGGCGACGACATCGCCGCCGACGCGCTGGTCCGCGCCCACGGCCTGGCGCCGACCGACGGCGGCGTCCTCGACGAGCTGGCCGAGGTGCTGATCCGCGCCGGCGATCACGTCCGGCTGGCGGACGCGCTCGAGCGGACCGCGCGCGCCGCGACCGGGCGCACCTCGGCCCGCGCGTGGTTCCAGCTCGGCGTGCTCCATCGCGACGTGCTCAAGGACGCGCGGCGCTCGAGCGAGTGCTTCGCCGCCGCCCACGCCGCCGACAGCGACCTGCCCGACGTGTGGCTGCCGCTGGCCAACGCGCTGGTCGCCGACGACGACCTCGCCGGCGCGCGCGCGCTGTGGACCCGCGCGGTCGCCAGCGGCCTGCTGCCGGACGCGGACCGCGCCTGGGTGACGAGCCGGCTCGAGGCGCTCGAGCGCGACCCCGGGGTGATCTCGGGGGTGATCGGCGCTCCGGCTCCGTCTCCGGCTCCGTCTCTGTCTCCGTCTCCGTCTCCGTCTCCGGCTCCGTCTCCGTCTCCGTCTCCGTCTCCGGAACCGTCTCCGGAACCGGCTCCGTCTCCGGCTCCGGAACCGGCTCCGTCGACCGAGGACGTCCTTGCCGCGGTCGCCGAGACGCTCACCGGCATGGTCATCGGCGTCGCCGAGGGCGTCGCCACGGCCCTGGCCGAGGCCGCGGCGCCCGAGGACGAAGCGTCGACGCGCCCGACTGACGTCATGGCCGTCGCGGCGCCCGAGCCCGAGCCCGAGCCCGCACCCGCCCCCGCCCCCGAGCCCGCCCCCGCCCCCGTCGACGAGGAGGCCGAGCTCGAGGCCGCCGGCGACCACGACGCGCTCAGCGAGCTGCTCGGCCGCAAGATCGTCGCCACCGAGGATCCGCACGTGCGCGCCGCCCTGTGGCACCGCCGCGCGCGGCTGTACCGCGACGTCCTGCACCGCGAGGCCGAGACCTACCGCTGCCTGCGCGAGGCCCACGCCTGCGCCCCCGACGACGCCGAGATCGCCCACGCGCTGCGCGCGATCGCGATGGCGCGCGGCGAGTGGGCGCTCGCCGCGCAGCTCTTGTACCGCGAGATCGCCGCCAGCCGCACGCCGCGCGACCGCGGCGCGCTCCACCTCGAGCTCGCGCTCGTGTTCGAGGAGAAGCTGCTCGAGCCCGACCAGGCGCGGGTCAACCTCGAGCAGGCGCTCGCGCTCGATCCGGACATCCCCGCCGCGCCGCCGCCGCTCGCCCGCCTGTACGAGCGCGCCGGGCGCCACGCGGACGCCGCGCGCCAGTGGGAGCGCGCCGCGGCGCTCGGCCGCCCGGAGGACCGTGCGCGCCACCTGCTGCGCGCCGCCGCCGCCGCCGAGCGCACCGGGGACCGCGACGCCGCCCGCCACCTGGTCGAGACGGCCGCGCTCGCCGCCGACGCCGCCGGCGACGAGGAGGCCGCGCGCGACGCGCGCGCCGAGGCCGCGCGGCTCGCTCCGCCGGGCGACGCCGCGGCGGCGCTCGAGGCGGACTCCGAGGACGCGCGGATCGCCGCGCTCGAGGCGGCGCTGATCGACGCGCAGAGCCGCGGCGAGCACGACGCCGCCGACCGCCACGCCAGCGCGCTGCTCGACCTCGACCCGGCGAGCGGCCTGGCGTTCCGCCACCTGTCGGCGCGCGCCGAGGCCGCGGGCGACTGGCCGATGGTGACCGCGCTGCTCGGCGGCCGGGCGCTGGCGATCACCGAGGCCGACGAGCGCGCGACCCTGTGGTTCGAGATCGGCCGCGTCCACGCGCTGCACCGCGGCGACCTCGTCGCCGCCGCCGCCGCCTACGACCGCGCCCTCGACGCCGACCGCGATCACCCCGGCGCGCTCGAGGCGCGCGCCCAGCTGGCGTTCGACCAGCGCGACTGGGAGCGGGCCGGGGCGCTGTACGCGCGGGTCGTCCCGCCCCGGTCGGAGCTGCCGCGCGAGACCCTCGCGATGCGCCGCGCCCAGATCGCCGAGGCGCTCGGCCACGACGACGAGGCGATCGCCCACGCCCGCCAGGCGATCGGCGACGGCGCGACCCGCGACGCGCTCGCCGCGGTGGTCAAGCTCGGCGTGCGCACCGGCGACTACGGCGCCGCGGTGCTCGCCGCGCGCGCCGCGATCGACCGGATCCCCCCCGACGACACCGTCGCGCTGTGCGAGGCGCGGCTCGACCTCGCCGACCTGCACCGCATGGCCGGCGATCCCGCCGCGGCCGCCGCGCTGTACGAGCAGGTCGTCGCCGACGATCCGAAGAACCTCCGCGCGCTCGCGGCGCTCGCCGATCATCACACCTCGGGCGGATCGCCCGCGGCCGCGGCGCGGGCGCTGCGCGCGCTGGCCGGCCTGGCCGACGCGCCCGCGCGCAAGGCCGAGCTGGTGTGGCGGCTGGGCGAGCTGCACCTCGCGCAGGGCGAGGTCGAGTCCGCCGACGACGAGTTCCTGCGCGCCTCGGACCTCGATCCGACCCACGTCCCCACCCTGCGCCGGCTGATCGACGTCTACTGGCGCGCCGACGAGCCCGACCTGCTGCTCGAGGTCGCCAACGACCTCGCCGCGCGCGGGGACCTGCTGGTCGGCGACACCGAGCCGGCGACCCTGGCGCGCGCGATGATCGCCGCCGCGGCGTCCGCGGCGATGAACCTGGCCGCGGCGATCGCGACCCGCCTGGGCGGCGCCGCGGCCGCGGCGGTCGCGCGCGCGCTGATCGATCTGGGCCCGCGCCACCGCGAGCTGCCGCTCGACACCGCGGCGTCGGCGCTGCGCGAGCTGGCGAAGAAGGGCCACGGCCCGCGCGTCGCCGCCGTCGTCGCCGAGGTCCAGGAGCTGGTCGGCGACGACGTCGCCGACGCGATCGCGACCGCGCTGACCGGATCCTGAGCGCGGGCGGCGGTCAGTCGCTTGACGCCCGCCCGGGCCGATGTTCCCATGCCGCCACCATGCTCGCTCGACTCGGGAACCGCCTGTCCGCCCTCGTCCTGACCCTCGCCGCGGCTGCCGCGCCGCTGGCGATCGTCACGTCCTCCGCGCTGCTCGCAGGCTGCCCGAAGGCGCAGACCGGCGGGCTGTCCGGCGGCATCCGCCGCGCCCCGCTCGACGCCACCGCGGCGGCGCAGCACCAGGGTCTGGTCGCCGAGGGCGACGCGGCGTGGGCCAACCGCGCGGACCGCGCCCAGCTCGAGCTGGCGATCCAGAAGTGGGAGGCCGCCGTCCAGATCAAGGACGACGACATCTCCACGTACGACAAGCTGTCGCGCGGGCTCTACCTGCTCGCCGACGGCTGGCTCTCCTTCGAGAAGGAGGAGAAGCTCGACCTGTTCCTCGCCACCCACAAGAAGGGGTTCGACTACGCCGCGCGCGGCCTGGCCGCGCTGTCGAAGGACTTCGAGCAGCGGCTGTCGACCGGCGTCGACATGAAGGACGCGGTCGCGCTGATCGGCCGCGACGGCGTCGGCCTGATGTACTGGTACGCCACCAACCTCGGCAAGTGGGGCAACGCCCAGGACATCACGGTCGTGCTCGAGTACAAGGACCGGATCGTCGCGATCATGAGCCGCGTCACCGAGCTCGACCCGGCGTACTTCTACGGCGCGCCGGACCGCTACTGGGGCGCGTTCTACGCGATCGCGCCGTCGTTCGCCGGCGGCGACCTCGCCAAGAGCTGGGACCACTTCCAGGCGTCGATCAAGCTCGAGCCGAAGTACGTCGCGACCTACAACCTGATCGCCGAGAACTACGCGCCCAAGAAGAGCGACGGCGCGCTGTTCGATCAGATGATCAAGACGGTGATGGACACGCCGATGGACGCGATCCCCGGCCTCGAGCCCGAGTTCGCGGTCGAGAAGCGCAAGGCCGAGCTGCTGGTCAAGCGCCGCGAGGCCGGCGAGTTCCCGTTCGACTGATCGTTCCCGGGAGCCAGGGGCGCCGCGGGATCCGGGCGGCCGGGGCCTCGCCCCGTTGACGGTTCTGTAGCGATGACTACGTTCGGGGCCGTCATGCGCTCCGACAACCTCACCGTCAAAGCCCAGGAAGCTCTCGCCGGCGCTCGGGATGTCGCCATCTCGCGGCACCACGCCGAGATCGCTCCGGAGCACCTCCTCGTCTCTCTGATCGAGCAGGACGGTGGCCTCGTGCCCCGCGTGCTCGGCCGGCTCGGCGCCGACGCCCGTGTCGTCATCGCCGACGTCAACCGGGCGCTGGAGAAGCTGCCGAAGGTCCAGGGCGCGGCCCTCGACGTCGGCATCTCGCGCGCGCTCAAGGAGCTGTGGGAGGTCGCGGCCAAGGAGGCCGGCAAGTTCAAGGACGAGTTCCTCTCCACCGAGCACTTCCTGCTCGCGCTGGCGGAGGCCCGGGGCGCGGCGGGCGACGCCCTGCGCAACGCCGGGGCGCGCCACGACGCGATCATGGAGGCCCTGGTCGCCGTCCGCGGCAACCAGCAGGTCACCGACCGCGACCCCGAGGCCAAGTACGAGGCGCTCGACCGCTACACCCGCGACCTCGGCAAGCTGGCCCAGCAGGGCAAGCTCGACCCGGTGATCGGGCGCGACGAGGAGATCCGCCGCACGATCCAGATCCTGGCCCGCCGGACCAAGAACAACCCGGTGCTGGTCGGCGAGGCCGGCGTCGGCAAGACCGCGGTGGTCGAGGGCATCGCCCAGCGCATCGTCGCGGGCGACGTCCCCGAGTCGCTGCGCGACAAGCGCGTGCTGTCGCTCGACCTCGGCGCGCTGATCGCCGGCGCCAAGTACCGCGGCGAGTTCGAGGACCGGCTCAAGGCGGTGCTCAAGGAGATCGCCGCGACCGAGGGCAAGGTCGTGCTGTTCATCGACGAGCTGCACACGCTCGTCGGCGCCGGCGCCGCCGAGGGCGCGGTCGACGCCGCAAATCTGTTGAAGCCGGCGCTCGCGCGCGGCGAGCTGCGCTGCATCGGCGCGACGACGCTCGACGAGTACCGCAAGCACATCGAGAAGGACAAGGCGCTCGAGCGGCGGTTCCAGCCGGTCATGATCGAGCAGCCCAGCGTGCCCGACACGATCGCGATCCTGCGCGGGCTCAAGGACAAGTACGAGGTCCACCACGGCATCCGCATCCGCGACGGCGCGCTCGTCGCCGCGGCGCGGCTGTCGCACCGCTACCTGCCCGCCCGCCAGCTCCCCGACAAGGCGATCGACCTGATCGACGAGGCGGCGTCGCGGCTCAAGATGGAGATCGAGAGCGTCCCGACGCCGATCGACAACCTCGAGCGCCGCGCCGTCACGCTCGAGATCGAGAAGGCCGCGCTCGAGCGCGAGAACGATCGCCGCTCCAAGCAGCGGCTGCCCGAGGCCGAGCGCGAGATCGCCGAGCTGCGCGAGCAGATCGCGACGCTCAAGACCCAGTGGCAGCGCGAGCGCGACCTGATCACCGGCAGCCGCGCGATCAAGGAGAAGCTCGAGGCCGCGCGCGGCGAGCTGGAGAAGCTCACCCGCCAGGGCGACTTCGCGCGCGCCTCGGAGTTGCGGTTCGGCGCGATCCCGCAGCTCGAGCGCGAGCTCGCCGCCCAGGCGGCCGAGCTGGCGAAGTTCCAGACCGGCGGCGGGTTCCTCCGCGAGGAGGTCACCGAGGAGGACATCGCCGGCGTCGTCGCGCGGTGGACCGGGATCCCGGTCGAGCGGATGCTCGAGGGCGAGCTCGAGCGGCTCGGCGAGATGGAGGGCCGGCTGCGCCGCCGCGTCGTCGGCCAGGACGAGGCGGTGGGCGCGATCGCCCGCGCGATCCGCCGCGCCCGCGCCGGCCTGCAGGATCCGAAGCGGCCGATCGGCTCGTTCCTGTTCCTCGGCCCGACCGGCGTCGGCAAGACCGAGCTGGCGCGCACCCTCGCCGACTTCCTGTTCGACGACGAGACCGCGATGGTGCGGATCGACATGAGCGAGTACCAGGAGAAGCACACGGTGTCGCGCCTGGTCGGCGCCCCGCCGGGCTACGTCGGCTACGACGAGGGCGGCCAGCTCACCGAGGCCGTCCGCCGCCACCCCTACGCCGTCGTGCTGCTCGACGAGATCGAGAAGGCGCACCCCGACGTGTGGAGCGTGCTGCTCCAGATCCTCGACGACGGCCGCCTCACCGACGGCCAGGGCCGCACGGTCGACTTCCGCAACGCGGTCGTGATCATGACGTCCAACGTCGGCTCGCAGCACCTGGTGCGGATGACCGCCGCCAACCGCGACGCGGTCGAGGGCCAGGCGATGGCCGAGCTGCGCGCGACGTTCCGCCCCGAGCTGCTCAACCGGATCGACGAGATCATCTTCTTCGAGCCCCTCGGCCGGGAGCAGCTCGACGCGATCGTCCACATCCAGCTGCGCCGCTACGACGAGCTGCTCGCCGAGCGCGGCCTCGGGCTGCGGCTCACCGATCGGGCAGTCGCGAAGATCGCCGAGGAGGGCTACGATCCGGTGTACGGCGCGCGCCCGCTCAAGCGCGCGATCCAGAAGATGGTCATCGACCCGCTCGCCACGACCCTTTTGACGGGGGCCTACGCCGCCGGCGACAGGATCGTGGCCGACCTCGACCCCGCGACCGGCGCGATCACCTTCCACAAGGACGAGGCCGTCGCTGACGGAGCCGCCGCATGAGCGCGCGCGACGCGGGCACGATCGACTTCGACCCGACGATCGACCACTACAAGGTCCTCGGGGTGGCCACCGGCGCGACCGCGGACGAGATCAAGAAGGCCTACCGCAAGCTCGCCAAGGCCAACCACCCCGACTCGACCGGCGGCGACAAGGCCAAGGAGGCGCGGTTCAAGGAGATCAGCGCGGCCTACGAGATCCTCGGGGACGCCAAGAAGCGCGCCCGGTACGACCAGATCCGCGAGCAGCTCAAGTCGGGCCGGTTCCACCCCGGGGGCGCCGGGGCGGGGCCGCGGGGCGGCGGGCCGCAGGTGTGGGACCTGTCCGACCTGTTCGGCCAGTTCTTCTCGGGAGCCGGGGGCGCAGGGGGGCCGGGAGGCCCGGGCGGCTTCCGGGTCGAGCACATCGAGATCGACCCCGACGACCCTGACTTCGGTGGGTTCGGCGGGGTGCCGTTCGGCGCGGGCGCCGCCGGGGGCCGGTCGCGGCGGCGCGGCGGCCACCGCCGGCGCGGCGGCCACGACGACGCGCCCGCCCGCTCGGCCCAGCCGGTCAAGATGCAGGCGCCCGACGGGACCTGGCTCACGGTCGAGGGCGCCGACGTCCACAGCGACCTGCGCCTGCCGTTCGGCGACGCGATCCTCGGCACCGTGCGCGACGTGACCACGCTGACCGGCGCCACCGCGGTCAAGGTGCCCCCGGGCACCTCGAGCGGCCGCAAGCTGCGGCTGCGCGGCAAGGGCCTCACCACTCCGGAGGGGGCGACGGGAGACCACTACGTCACGATCCACATCGACGTCCCGACGGAGCTGGATGACGAGGCGCGGCGCAAGCTGGTCGAGCTGACCCAGCACCTGAGCCGTACCGGCAAGCGGCGGTGAGCGCCGCTTCCTAAGTCCGTGGGGGCCCTTGGCCGCGTCATGCCCCCGTACTAAGAACGAAGAGAACGCCATGAGCCAGCACACCGCGTCCCCGCCCTCCGGCCAGTATCCGGTCCTGCCCCTGCGCACGGAGGTGCAGCTGCCGGGGCACACCGCCCCGCTCGAGATCGGGCGCGAGGCGTCGGTGCGCGCGATCGAGGCCGCGTCGCGGGACGACAACCTGCTGGTCGTCGTGCCGCAGACCAACCCGTCGATCCGGGACCCGCAGCAGCGGGACCTCGTCGAGATCGGCGTCCTCGCCGAGCTGGTCCAGGTGGTCAAGCACTCGCCCGGCCGGTTCACGGCGGTGATGAAGTTCAAGGAGCGCGTCCGGGTCGAGGCGATCGTCTCGTCGGATCCGTTCCTGGTCGCGACGGTGTCGCCGGTCGTGCCGACTCACAGCGTCCCGGCGGACAAGCTGGCGGCGCTGACGCGCACGGCGCGCGAGTACCTCGCCGCCGTCGCGGCCGACGCGCAGACCGCGGCGACCGCGCCCGCGGGCAAGGACGAGGGGGAGGACAAGGGCAAGAAGCCCCCGGCCAAGCCCAAGGACGAGAAGTCCCGGATGCGCGAGCAGGCGCCGTCGGCGGCGCAGATCCTCGCGATGACGGACCCCGACCAGATCGTCGAGGCGGCGGTGCCGTACGTCGAGCTCGAGCGCGACGACCTCGTCGCGCTGCTGGTCGAGACCGATCCAGCGCGCCGGCTCGAGCGGGTCGTGCCGCAGCTCGAGCGCCGCGCCACCGTGCTGCGGCTGCGCGCCGACATCGGCGCCGAGCTCGAGGGCTCGAGCGCGCGCACCCACCGCGAGAAGGTCCTGCGCGACCGGATGCGCCAGATCCAGGAGGAGCTGGGCGAGGCCGACGACAACGCCGAGCTCGACGAGCTGCGGACCAAGGTCGACGACTCGAAGATGCCCGACGAGGTGCGCGCCGCGGCGCGCAAGCAGCTGTCGCGCATGTCGCAGATGCAGCCGTCGTCGCCGGAGTACACGATCGCCCGGACCTACGTCGAGAACCTGATCGACCTGCCGTTCGGCGTGTTCACCGAGGACCAGATCGACGTGTCCGCGGCGCGCGCGATCCTCGAGGCGGAGCACTCGGGCCTCGACAAGGTCAAGAAGCGCATCCTCGAGTTCCTCGCGGTGCGCAAGCTCGCGCCGGACAAGCACGGGCCGATCCTGCTGCTCGCGGGCCCGCCCGGCGTCGGCA
Source organism: Myxococcales bacterium (assembly GCA_011526095.1). Taxonomy (GTDB): domain Bacteria; phylum Myxococcota_A; class Polyangia; order Haliangiales; family Haliangiaceae; genus WYBA01. Next base: position 10,102 of record WYBA01000350.1, read on the forward strand.
AGACCTCGCTCGGCCGGTCGATCGCCGCGGCGCTCGGCCGCAAGTACGTCCGCGCCTCGCTCGGCGGCGTGCGCGACGAGGCCGAGATCCGCGGCCACCGCCGCACGTACATCGGCGCCCTGCCCGGCCGGATCATCTCGAGCCTGAAGAAGGCCGGCTCGATGAACCCGGTGTTCGTCCTCGACGAGATCGACAAGCTCGCGTCCGACATGCGCGGCGACCCCGCGGCGGCGCTGCTCGAGGTGCTCGACCCCGAGCAGAACAAGGAGTTCGTCGACCACTACATCGAGGTCCCGGTCGACCTGACGAAGGTGATGTTCATCGCCACCGCCAACCAGCTCGACTCGATCCCCGGCCCGCTGTTCGACCGCATGGAGCTGATCGAGATCCCCGGCTACACGGCGAACGAGAAGCTGGCGATCGCGAAGAACCACCTGCTGCCCAAGCAGACCGCCGAGCACGGCATCGAGAAGGACAAGCTGGAGATCCCCGACGCGACGCTGTCGGCGGTGATCGACGGCTGGACCCGCGAGGCCGGCGTCCGCAACCTCGAGCGCGAGATCGCCGGCCTGTGCCGGTCGGCCGCGGTCGAGCTGGCGTCGGGGCCGGGCGGCGCCGCGGAGGCCCCGCCGGTGGCGATCACGCCGGACAAGCTGTCCGACATCCTCGGGCCGCAGAAGTTCGAGCACGACGCGGCGGAGCGCCGGCCGCAGGTCGGCGTGGTCACCGGCCTGGCGTGGACGCCGGTCGGCGGCGACGTGATGTTCATCGAGGTCCGCGTCCTGCCGGCCGTGAGCAAGGGCGGCGGCGGCGACCTGCGGCTCACCGGCCAGATGGGCGAGGTCATGCGCGAGAGCGCGATGGCGGCGCTGACCTGGGTGCGGTCGAACGCGGCGCGGCTCGGCATCGACCACGACAAGATCCTGACCTCGGACATCCACGTCCACCTGCCGCAGGGCGCGATCAAGAAGGACGGCCCGTCCGCCGGCGTCGCGCTGACGTGCGCGATCGTCTCGGCGCTGACCGGCCGGCCGATCCGCAACGACGTCGCGATCACCGGCGAGGTCAACCTGCGCGGCCGGGCGATGCCGGTCGGCGGGATCAAGGAGAAGGTGCTCGGCGCGCACCGCGCCGGCATCAAGATCGTGTTCATGCCGGAGCGCAACGAGAAGGACACGCTCGACATCCCGGCGGACATCAAGGCAGACATCGAGCTGCGGTTCATGAGCCGCGTCGACGACGTCATCGACGTCGCGCTCGGCGAGGCGCCGCCCCGGGGCGAGTCGGTGCCGCCGATCCCGCCGCCGCCGACCGCCGTCGCGTCCCAGCCCGCCCGCCTGCCGAGCTGACGGCTCCGTCTCCGCCTCCGTCGCCGTCGCCGTCGCCGTCGCCGTCGCCGCCTCCGTCTCCGTCTCCGTCTCCGGCTCCGGCTCCGGCTCCGGCTCCGGCTCCGGCTCCGGCTCCGGCTCCGGCTCCGGCTCCGGCTCCGGCTCCGGCTCCGCCTGTGACGAGAAGCCCCCGCTCGTCCTGAGCCTCTCACCCGACGTCGTCGGAAATCGCCGTCCGACGAACAGCCATGTTCCGCTCACCCTGAGCTGGGCCGAGCGCCAGCGAGGCCCGTGTCGAAGGGTGCTGACAGTCCTTCACGCGACGGCGCGAGCCACGACTGTCACCATCCTCAGGATTCATCACAAGTTGGGTCGTCGTCGGAGGACAGCCGGTCCGAGGGATCAAGCAGTTCCGCTCATCCTGAGCCCGGCCGAGCGAAAGCGAGGCCGGAGTCGAAGGATGGTGACAGTCATGACTCGCGCCACCGCGTCGATGACTGTCACCGTCCTTCGACACGCGCCTCGCTGACGCTCGGCGCTGCTCAGGACGAGCGGTGGTTCTCAGACGACGATCTGAGTTGTGATGAATCCTGAGCACCATCCTTCGACTCCGGGCTCGCTGTCGCTCGCCCGGGCTCAGGATGAGCGGAGCTTGCTCTGGCCTCACCTCGCCTCGCCTCGCCTCGCCCCGCTACGCCTCGCCACGTCTCGCCACGCCACGCCACGCCCGCCCTACTTCGCCGCGAGCTTGTAGACCGAGCCGCCGAGCGACACGACGTAGATCTCGCCGTCGGCGTCGCGACCGAACGAGCTGATCCGCGTCAGCTTCGCGTCGGGATCGAGCGCCGGGCGCCAGTCCCAGTGCTGGCGGATCCCGTCGGGGCGCCAGCGAAAGCTGCGGATCCAGCCCATGCAGTAGTCGGCGTAGAAGTACACGCCGTCGAGCGCGGGCAGCGCCGCGCCGCGGTACACCACGCCGCCGGTCACCGAGCACCCGTCGGGGTGCGGGTAGTCCGTCACCGGCGGCGTGAACGCGGACAGCTCGCACGTCTTCTGCTCGTAGCAGTGCCGCCCCTCGCCCACGCTCCACCCGAAGTTGCGCCCGTCGATCGTCCCGGCCTCGACCGCGTACAGCATCTCCCACCGGTTCTGCCCGACGTCGCCGATGTAGAGATCGCCCGTCGCCGGATCGAAGTCGAACCGCCACGGGTTGCGCAGCCCCATCGCCACGATCTCGGCCTTCGGCGCCGCCGCGTCGACGTCGAACCGCAGCAGCTTCGCCAGCAGCTGCGCCGGGTCCTGCCCCGCCTTCAGCGGATCGCCCGCCGCGCCGCCGTCACCGACGCCGGCGTAGAGCTTGCCGTCGGGCCCGAACTGCAGGTGCCCGCCGTTGTGGTTGGCGTACGGCTGGTCGATCTTGATCAGCTCGCGCGCGCTCGCGACGTCGACGCGGTCCGGGTCGTCCGCCGCGACCTGGTACTCGACGATGCGTACGTCGTCGCGCTTGTCGGTGTAGTAGACGAACAGCCGGCGGTTCTCGACGAACCGCGGGTGGAACGCCAGGCCGAGCAGCCCCTGCTCGTTGTCGCGCGACACCTGCTTGCTCAGATCGAGCATCACGCCGCCGGCCAGCTTGCCGTCCTCGAACCAGCGGATCCGCCCGACCTGCTCGACCACGAACAGCCGCCGCCGCGGATCGCCCGGCGCGAACGTCACCAGCACCGGGCGCGACAGCGCGTCGGTCAGCTCGACCAGCCGCGCGCCGCCGGCGGCGGCCTCCGGCGCGGGCGACAGCTCCTCGGACGGCGGCGGCAGCTCCGGCGCCGCGCGCGCGTCCGGGGCGATCCCCGCCGCCGCGACGCTCGCGTCGGCCGGGCGCGCCGCCCCCGCGTCGCCCGGCGCGGCCGCGACGCTCGCCTCGGGCCCGGGCGACTCCGGCCGCGGCTCGCGGCGCGCGTCGCGCCCGCACGCGGACGCGGCCGCGGTCATGGTCGTGGTGATGACGATGGCAACGGCGAGCCCGCCAGATCCCGTGCGCATGGCCACAAACATGGCAGTGAACACGGCAGGTTGCACCCGCGCACGAGATCCCCTGGCGGCAACCGTTGCAGCCACTGTCCGGCAACCGGCCAGCCACCCCCGCACCCAAGTGCGCGATTCGACGCGCCGCACCGCTGGCTGACCGGTGGTACGGAAGCTGCTCTTGGCCCGGGCCGGAGGGACCATGTCGCCGAACCCCAAGACGACCAACCAGCGGGACATCAACCACTACTTCGAGTACTCGAGCTCCGGGGTCGAGGTGCTGCAGGACGGCCTCCCCGAGCTGCACTTCGGCGAGTACCTGGTCGAGCGCGACATCCTCGACCGGTTCCAGCTGCTGCGCGCGCTGCAGATGCAGGACCGCACGCCCGGCGCCCGCCTCGGCGAGTGCGCCGCCGCCCTCGGCTACGCGCCGATCCAGCAGATCGAGCGCGCCTACCGCGAGTTCGCCTCGCTGCAGACCGTCCTGGTCGCCTGACCCCTCCGCGGGCTACGCGCCCATCGCGCGGATGATCGCGTCGGCGTAGCCCGCCGTGTTCGTCTTGCCGCCGAGATCGCCGGTGCGGGTCTCGGGGCTGGCCAGCGCCGCGTGGATGCCGGCCTTCATCCGCGCCGCGGCCTCGCGCTGCCCGACGTGCTCGAGCAGCATCACCGCGGACAGCATCAACCCGGTCGGGTTGGCGATGCCCTTGCCGGCGATGTCGGGCGCGGTGCCGTGCACCGCCTCGAAGATCGCGCAGCCGCCGTCGCCGATGTTGGCGGCCGGCGCGACGCCGAGCCCACCGATCAGCCCGGCCGTGAGGTCGCTGAGGATGTCGCCGAACAGGTTCATCGTGACGATCATGTCGAACCGCTCGGGCTGGACGACCAGCTTCATCGCGGTGGCGTCGACGATCATGTCGTCGAACGCGATGTCAGGGTAGCGCGCCGCGACCTCGCGCCCGACGTCGAGGAACAGCCCGTTGGTCATCTTGAGGATGTTCGCCTTGTGGACCAGCGTGATCTTCTTGCGGCCGTGGCTGCGCGCGTACTCGAACGCGTAGACGATCACGCGCTCCGAGCCGAACCGCGTGATGATGCAGATCGACTCGGCGGCGGTGCGGCGCGGATCGACGTAGTGCTCGACGCCGGCGTAGAGGTCCTCGGTGTTCTCGCGCACCATGACGATGTCGACGCCGGAGAACCGCGTCGGCACGCCGGGGATCGTCTGGGTCGGCCGGACGTTGGCGAACAGGTCGAACGTCTGGCGCAGCGTGACGTTGACCGAGCGGAACCCGCCGCCGATCGGCGTGCCGAGCGGGCCCTTGAGCGCGAGCTGGTGCTTCTTGATCGCGTCGAGCGTCGCAGCGGGCAGCGGATCGCCCAGCTTCTCCGCGGCGGTCATGCCGGCGAGCACCGGCTCCCACGCGAGCTTGCCGCCGGCGGCGGCGATGACGCGGCGGGTGGCGGCGCTGATCTCGGGGCCGATGCCGTCGCCCTCGATCAAGGCGACGGTGGGCTCGGCGGGGTAGGTCTGGGTCACGGCGGATCTCCTTCGGGCAGTGGGTCGGCGGACGGGTCGGCAGACGGGTCGGCGGATGGGTCGGCGGATGGGTCGGCGGACGGGTCGGCGGACGGGTCGCCGGACGGGTCGCCGGACGGGTCGCCGAACGGGTCGCCGAACGGGTCGATCGGCGTGCAGTGACGGCGCGGGGTCGGGTCGACCAGGATGACGTCGGCTTCGATGCGCACGGCGAACATCGCGAGGCACACGCCCGGCGACAGCTCGTGGATCCCCGTGTCGACCGCGAACCGCCACGAGTGTAGCGGGCAGACGAGCGCGCCGCGCGACACGAAGCCCTCCGCGAGGTCGAACCCGGCGTGGGGGCAGCGGCGCTGCGCCGCGAAGTAGCGATCGCCGTCGCGGTAGAGCACGGCCGGCACGCCGCCGGGATCGATCGCGCGGACCTCGCCGCGCGCCAGCTCGCCGGCGCGCGCGACGGCGAACCACCGCGGCGCGCTCACGCCTCGCCGCCCTCGCCGGCCGGCGCGCCCGCCTCGCCCGCCCCGCCCGCCCCGCGCAGCCCCAGCTCCTTGATCTTGGCGTAGATGCTGGCGCGGCTGATCCCCAGTCGCCGCGCCGCCCGCGCCGGCGAGCCGCCCTCGCGCGCCAGCGCGTGCTCGATCGCCGCGCGCTCGACCGCGCGGACGTGGTCGTCGAGGACGTCCTTGAGCGTCTTGCCCTCGTCGAGCCCGCGCAGCCCGATCCGCTCGGGCCCGCTCGCCGCCGGCGCCGCGGCGGCCGCGCCGTCGCCGCCGGGCAGCCCGACCAGGTCGAGGTCGTCGGCGCGGATCTTCTCGCCGTCGCACAGGATCGCCGCGCGCGACAGCACGTTCTCCAGCTCGCGGATGTTGCCCGGCCAGCCGTAGCGCAGCAGGCGCTCCATCGCGCCCGGCGTCACCGCGGTCGGGTAGCGCGCCTCGACCCCGGCGAACGTCTTGGCCGCGCCGCGCCGTCGCGCCAGGATGTGCGCGGCCAGCAGCGGGATGTCCTCCCGGCGCTCGCGCAGCGGCGGCACCTGCACCGGCACCACCGCGAGCCGCCAGTACAGGTCCTCGCGGAACTCGCCGCGCTGGACCAGCGCCTTGAGGTCCTTGTTGGTCGCGGCGATCACGCGGACGTCGATCTGCACCGGGCGATCGGCGCCGACCGGCTTGATCTCGCGCTCCTGCAGCACGCGCAGCAGCTTGTTCTGCACCTGCGGGCCGATGTCGCCGATCTCGTCGAGGAAGATCGTCCCCTTGTGGGCCTCGCGGAACAGCCCGCGCCGCGCCTTGCCGGCGCCGGTGAACGCGCCCTTCTCGTGGCCGAACAGCTCGGCCTCGAGCAGCGACGGCGCCAGCGCCGAGCAGTCGAACGCGACGAACGGCCCGTCGGCGCGCGGCCCGATCCGGTGCAGCGTGCGCGCCAGCAGCTCCTTGCCGGTGCCGCTCTCGCCGACGATCAGCACGGTCGCGTCCGACGCGGCGACGCGCTCGACCAGCCCGAGCAGCTGGCGCATCGGCGCCGACTCGCCGACGATCTCGCCCAGGCCGCGCGCGCGCTCGACCTCGCCGCGCAGCCGGCGGACCTCGCGCGCGAGGTTGCCGTGCTCGACCGCGCGGTTGACCGCGGCGCGCAGCTCGTCGGCGCCCGCGGTCTTGCGCAGCACGTCGAACGCGCCGGCGCGCATCGCCGCGACCGTCGCCTGGACCGTCGGCTGCGCGGTGAACACCAGCACCGCGAGCTCGGGCGACTGCTTGCGCAGCCGGCGCAGCACCGCCAGCCCCGGCCCGGCGGCGGCCGCGTCGGTCGCGGCGTCGACCGAGCGCGGCTCGATCTCGAGCAGCACGGCGTCGTACGGCGTGGCGTGGACGCGCTCGAACGCGGCCTCGGACGTGCCCGCGCCGTCGACGACGTAGCCGTCGCCGAGCAGCAGCTGGACCAGCCGCGGGATGTGCGGCTCGCCGTCGACGACGAGCACCTGGCGCACCGGCCCCTGCGGCGTCGCGAGCATCAGCCGCCGGCTCCCGCGCGCCACGGCACCACCGGCAGCCGCACCTGCGCGGTCGTGCCCTCGCCGACCGCCGAGCAGAACGTCAGCCGCCCGCCGTGCGCCTCGACGATCCGCATGCAGATGCCGACGCCGAGCCCCGAGCCGCGATCGCCGCGCGTGGTGAAGAACGGCTCGCCCAGCCGCGCCAGGACCTCGGGCGGCATCCCGTCGCCGCGATCCTCGACGGTGAGCACGGCGTGCTCGCCGTCGACCGCGATCCGCAGCGTGATCGCGTCGCCCGGGCGCGTCGCGAGCGCGGCGTTGGACACCAGGTTGACGATCACCTGCGAGAACTTGTCGTGGTCGAGCTCGACGATCGGGTGCGCCGCCCACTGGCGCACCAGCCGGCGCCGCCGCACCTCGCGATCGAAGCCGAGGATGGTCAGCGCCTCGTCGACGACCGCGGCGAGGTCGGCCGGCTGGCGGGCCAGGCTGCGCCGGTCGTCGCCGGCCGAGGCGAAGTCGCGGATCTCGTCGACCATCGCGGCGAGCCGCTTCTGCGCCGCGACGATCACGTCGGCGAGCTCGACCAGCTCGGGGTCGGCCGCGACCCGGCTCTTGAGCGCCTCGGCGTAGCCGACGAGCGCGAGCTGCTCGGTCAGCGCGTGGGCGATGCCCGAGACGACGCGTCCGACCGCGGCGAGCTGCTCGGCCTGGACCAGCCGCTCGGTCGCGGTCGCGAGCGAGCCGTGGGTCGCGGCGAGCTCGGCGGTGTGCGACGCGAGCTGGCCCTGCAGCTCGCGCACCGTGCGGCGCAGCCCGCGCCGCTCGAGCGCGGCGTGGACGCGCGGCACCAGCTCGTCGGCCTCCAGCGGCCGCGCGACGTGGCGCAGCGGGCCGACCGCGGCGAGCGCGCGCGCCGTCGCGTCGGCGTCGGCGGTCGCGGTGGTGAGCAGGGCCTCCGTCGTCGGATCCGCGGCCACGAGCTGTGCGATGAACGCCAGCCCGTCCTCGGCTCCTGCCGCGCCGCCGCGGGTGCCGCCGCCCCGCGTGCCGATCGACCGCACACCCGCGATCACGACGTCGGCCTCGGCCGCGCGCGCCGCGGCCTCCGTGGTCGAGGTCGTGCCGATCGTCTCGAACCCCCCATGCTCCTCCAGCGCCGACTGGAGGGATCGCACCACCACGGGGTCGTCTTCGACCACCAGGACGCGCGCCATGGATCTCGTCTACACCTCTGGGCAGCGCCCGTCCAGCAGCGTGGACGTCCCACAACATGCCGATTTCACGAAAACTTTGCGCAGCGGCGGTCATGGCGGTGTGTCCACAGCTCTGGACAGCTTCCACCGTCCTGGACGCCTGGACGCGCCGAGGTTGATGCAATCCATTGAAATCACACGAACAGCCACCTGGAATGGCCGTTGCCTAAGGGAAGGAGCATCCAACCGGAGGAATCCATGGCCCTCGCAGTCGCGTCTGAGCGTGCGGACTCTGGCAACGGCCTCGGCACCGATCTCGGCAGCCCGCAGATCCGCGGCTACGTCTTCTCGATCGCGATGAAGTACGTCAAGGACGAGGAGGCCGCGGCGGACGTGACGCAGGAGGCCCTGCTCCTGGCGCACCGCCACCGCGACTCGTTCCGCGGCGACGCCCGGTTCTCCACCTGGCTGTACCGCGTCGCCGCGACGACCGCGCTGATGTACCTGCGCCGCCAGCGGCGCCTCGGGCGCGAGCTGCCGTCGAGCGGCCGCGTCGACGACGAGGACGGCGAGTGCGTGCTCGACCGCCGCGCCGATCCGGGGCCCTCGCCGGAGGGCTGCGCGTGCGAGTGCGAGCTGATGGCGCGCGTCCGCGAGGGCGTCGCCGCGCTCGGCGACAAGTACGTGCCGATCTTCTGGATGCGGTACCTGGAGGGCTACACCGAGACCGAGATCGCCGAGCGCCTCGGGCTGACCCTGGCGACGGTCAAGACCCGCGCCCACCGCGCCCGGCTGGCGGCGCGCGCGTGCCTCGAGCAGCCGCCCGCGGGCGACACGCTGGCGCGGGCGGCCTGACCCGCCGGGCGTGGCGCGCCGCCCACGCGCGCCGCAAGTGCCCGCGGCACCTGGGCTCGCGGCTGGCATCGCGGTCGCAGTACCCGCGGGCATGCTGTCGTTCCTGCTGCCGCTCGTCGTCCGCTGCGCTCACCTCGCCGCGCTCGCCACCGCCGCGCCGCCCGCCACCGATGGCGCGCGCGGGGCCGAGCCGCCGCGGCTCGAGCTCGCCGTCGTCGCCGACGACGCGCGCCGGCTGGCGGCCGAGGTGCTCGTCGACGCCGACGCGGTCGTCGACGTGCTCGCGCTCGACGGCGGCGTCGTGATCGACCTCGACCTCGCCGGCGAGCGCTACGAGCTGCGGCTCGACACCGACCGGCGCGGCCACGTCCGCGGCGCGGCGCTGTGGTCGATCGGCGCACCCAGCGGCGTCGACGCCTGGGACACCGACGACGCGCTCGCCGCGCTGATGGAGGCCGGCGCGCTCGACGGCGTGGTCGTCGAGGACGGCGAGGTGACGCTGGTCGTCGACGGCGCGCGCCTCGTGATCCGCCCGCTGGACGCCGCGGAGGCGCTCGACGTCGGGTAAGGTCCCGCCGTGCGCAAGAAGGTCGATCGCAAGGACGTCGCCGCCGAGCTGTGGCCCGGGGTGTCGCTGGGGCTGCTCCAGGCCCTGCACCTGGTGACGCGCGACGGCGACCTCAACGCCGACGCGCGCCGCAAGGTGAAGCAGATCCGCCACCTGCTCGGCCTGCTCGCGCCGGCGTTCGACGACGCCCTCGCCCGCCACAAGGATCCGGTGATCGTCGACTGCGGCGCGGGCAAGAGCGCGCTCGGGTTCGTCGCCTACGAGACGGTGCTGGCGCCGGCCGGGCGCGGCACGATGTGGTCGATCGAGAGCCGGCCCGAGCTGGTCGCCGCCGCCGAGGAGCGGGCGCGCGCGCTCGGCCACGCGCGGATGCGGTTCGTGTCCGGCGACATCGCGACCGCGGCGGTGCCCGAGCGCGTCCACGTCGTCACCGCGCTCCACGCGTGCGATACGGCCACTGACGACGCGCTCGTGCTCGCGATCGACCGCGGCGCCGACCACGTCGCCGTCGTGCCGTGCTGCCAGGCCGAGGTCGCGCGCCAGCTCGCCGACCACAAGCCGGCCGACCCGGCGGCGGCGGCGCTGTGCGCGCACCCGTGGCACCGCCGCGAGCTCGGCTCGCACCTCACCAACGTCGTGCGCGCGCTCGCGCTCGAGGCGCGCGGCTACCAGGTCACGGTGACCGAGCTCGCCGGGTGGGAGCACTCGCTCAAGAACGAGCTGATCCTCGGCCGGCGCGTCCAGCGGTTCGATCGCGCCGCCCAGGCGCGCCTCGACGCCGTGCTCGACCGGTTCGGCGTCCGCCCCGCGCTGATCCGCGCGCTCGACGCGCGGCCGATTGCGAGCTGAGCCCTCCGTCTCCGTCTCCGTCTCCGTCTCCGTCTCCGTCTCCGTCTCCGTCTCCGTCTCCGTCTCCGTCTGGGAGCCCCCGCTCGTCCTGAGCAGGGCCGAGCGCCAGCGAGGCCCGTGTCGAAGGACGCTGACAGTCCGCTGCGCCTCCGACCGTGCGCGTGGCTGACGTGGGTGATGGAGCGCCCAGGCGCCGTGACGACCCGTTCGAGGGGACGTGCCATCCCCTCCACCCACGCCCTCCCCTCGGACGGGTCGGCGCGGCGCGTGCGCGATCCGGGGGCGCCCCCCGGGCCGAGGGGCCCATCCGGCCCGCGCATCGCCGAGCAAGTCAGTGCTCGTGCCGGCGGATGTGGCACGCGCGGAGAGGACGCGCGCGGCGTGCGCGGTCCACCGCCAGCCAGGACTGTCACCATCCTTCGACACGGGCCTCGCTGTCGCTCGGCCCTGCTCAGGATGAGCGGAGCTTGCTCCGTCTCGGCCTCCGTCTCCGTCTCCGTCTCCGTCTCCGTCTCCGCCTCCGTCGCCGTCGCCGTGGGTCAAGGGCCAGGCGGCCGCGGCGGATCGGCGGTGATCGTGCCGAGGTCGAGCACCTGGCCGTCGACGACGTCGATGTCCTTGCGGACGAGCGGGCCCTGCTCGCCGAGCACCAGCAGCATGCGTGGCCCCGGCTCGGCGGCGGTGCGGAACGCGCCGTCGGCGCCGGTGGTCGGTGGGACCTCGTCGAGCGAGAGCATGAGCTGCCCCGGCGGCTGGCGCGCGGTGACGATGACCATCGCGCCGGCGATCGGCGCGCCGGCCGCGTCGACCACCTTGCCGGTCACCGTGCCATCGCCGGCCAGCTCGATCGCGACGGTCGACTCCTTGCCCGCCTCGATCGTCGCGGCGACGCGGCCGGTGGCGTCCTTCGCCTTGACCTCGACCTGGTAGACGCCGGGATCGAGCCCGCGCAGCGTGAACGCGCCGGCGTCGTCGTGAACGACGCGACCGGTCCGCGTCGGGCCGTCGAGCGCGACGCGGAAGTCGGCGACCGGGCGGCCCGCGCGCGTGACCGTGCCGCGCAGGACGGACAGCGTGTGCAGCTTCACCGTGACCTCGCTGCCGGTCTCGACGTCGGGCACCGCCCCGCGCGCGCCGCCGCGCAGCCCCTCGGCGGCGACGCTGTAGCGGCCGCGGCGCAGCCCGCGCACGGTGAACCGACCGGCGGCGTCGGTGAGCACCGGCGGGACCTCGCCCGCGCGCAGCTCGCCGCCGTCGGACATCACGACCTCCGCGACCATCGTCGAGCGCGGGCCGGCTCCGTCTCCGTCTCCGTCTCCGTCTCCGTCTCCGTCTCCGTCTCCGTCTCCGTCTCCGTCTCCGTCTCCGTCTCCGTCTCCGTCTCGCGGCCCGCGGCGGCCCGCCAGCCCGTCGGGCAGCCCCGGCACCACCGGCGCCGCGGTCACCGTCACCCAGGCGTCGGGCACGGGCCTGCCGTCCGGCCCCACGACCACGCCGGTGATCACGCCGTCGTTGACCTGCACCGTCAGCGTCACGCCCTGCTTCTGCTCGTCGGCCGCGAGCGCGACGCGCTCGGGCGCCGCCGCGTCCACGCCCTTGCCCGCGCGCGCGTACGCCATCGGCCCGCCGCGGCCGTCGAGCACGGACAGCTCCCACGTCCCGGGATCGAGCCCGGCGATCGCGAACCGGCCCTCGGCGTCGCACGGCGCGCGGTCGGCGCCGACGTCGACGCCGTTGACGATCACGGTGCGCGAGCCGCCGGAGGCGCGGCGCTTGAGCGACACCACCGCGCCGGGCACCGGCGCGCCGTCGGAGCCGACGACGCGCCCGGCGATCGAGCCGCGCGCGGCCAGCGGGATCACCGCGCCGGCGACGCCGGCGGACGGAACGTCGAGGTCGAGCTCGCCGCGCCGGCCGTCGGCTGCGCGCGCGCCGAGCCGCACCGCGCCCGGCTCGAACGGGCCGATGCGGAAGCTGCCGTCGGCCGCGGCGCGCACGCGCGGGCCGCCGCCGAGGGACTGCACCATCATCATCGGCTCCGGCCCGAGGCCGATCGACGCCTCGTCCGGCGGCCGGACGAACACCTCGGCGACGCCCGCCGGCTCGACCCGGCCGGTGACGTAGGCGCCGCGCCGCACCGTCAGCGTCACGTCGTCGACGACGCGATCGACCAGCTCGACGTCGACCGGCGCCGAGGCCAGCGCGTCGTCGGGCTCGGCGAGCACCAGGTAGCGCCCCGGCTGGAGCCCCTGGGCGCGGAACCGGCCGTCGGCGTCGGTGAGGTGGCCGCCGGCCTCGCCGCGCGACGCGACCATCACCCGCGCCCCGGCGACCGGCGCGCCCGCGTCGTCGACGACCCGCCCGGCGATCGCCAGCGCCGGCGCGACGAACACGTCGACGTCGGTCGCGGTCTCGGCGACGCCGAGCAGGACCTCGGCCGGCTCGGCGCTGGCGCGATCGTCGGGGGCGGTCGCGGTCAGCTCGATCCGGCCGGCGCCGAGCCCCGCGACGCGGAACCGTCCGTCGGGGCCGGCGGTGACCCCGCCGCGCCCGCGCTGCTCCACCGAGGCGCCGCCCATCGGCCCCTCGCGCACGACCTGGCGGCTGTACGCCACCCGCGCGCCGCCGACCGGCGCGCCGGTCGCGCGATCGCGCACCGTGCCCTCGACGACGCCGCCGGGGACGAGCGCGACGTCGACGGTCGCGCCGCCGGGCCCGACGTCCACCGCGCGATCGTCGGGGACGTACTCGGGGTGCGTGGTCGTGACGCGGTAGCGCCCGGGCACGGCGCCGACCGTGAACGCGCCGTCGGCGCCGCTGACCGCCGCGACCGCGGCGCGCTCGTCGGCGCGCAGGATGCCCGCCTCGGGCGCGAGCACGACGAGCGCGCCGTCGACCGTCCCGCCGGTCGCGTCGGACACGACGCCGCGCACGACGACGCCGCCGGCGCCGAGCCGCAGCTCGACCCGGGCGCGCGCGCCGGCGCGGACCGCGGCGCGGGCGTGGGCCGGGGCGTGTCCCGGCGCGGCGGCGGTCAGGTCGTGGTCACCGGCGGCCAGCTCGAGCGCGAACGTCCCGTCGGCGCGGGTCGTCGCCACCGGCGGCTCGCCTGGCTCGGGCGCCTCGGCCGCCGCGC
>WYBA01000351.1 GCA_011526095.1 Myxococcales bacterium
CCCGCGGCGAGGCCGCCGCGCCGCCAGTCGACGCCGGCGCCAGCGCGACGGACGCCGCGCCGTCCGCGCGCGCCGCGGCCGTGCCCGACGCGGGGGCCTCGCCCATCGACGCAAGCGTCCGCGACGCGGACACGGCGGCCTCGACCGCGCCGCCACCCGTGCGCGCCACGCCGCGGTCCGGACGGCGCGCCACGTCGACGGCACCGCCGCCGGACGACGACGCGCCGGCGCCGGCGTCGCCACAGGATGCCGGCCGGCCGACCGGGCGCCCGACGTTCCGCGGCACGCCGGGGACGATCATCACCGACTACCCCGGGCCGACGGAGACGCCCGCCGAGCCCGCGCCGTGATCGCTACGGCGCCGTCACGCGCTCGAGCCACGCGGCGTGGACCGCGTGCCGGCCGAGCAGCGCGCGCTGGCGCGCCACCTCCGCCGCCACCGCCGCCGTCGCGCGCGCGGCGTCCCCGTCGTGGCCGCGGGCGCGCAGCGCGTCCGCGAGCTGCGCCGTGACCCGCGCCGCGCGCCGGAGATCGTCCTCGGCGACGAGCGCGAGGTACACCCCCGCCAGCCGCTCGATCAGCTCGTCGAGCCCGCCCCGCGCCGCGAGGCGATCCACCTCGAGCAGCTCGAGCATCAGCGCCAGGCCCGACGGGCGCCCCGCGGCGTGGAGCGCGGCGTCGGCGCGGCGCATCGCCGCGTCGACGTCGGCCTCCGGCGCGCCGAGACGGGTGAGGATCTCGACGACCCCGAGGCTCGCCGCCGCGCGGGCCGCGGGCGTCGCCGCCTCCTCCGCGGACAGCGCGAGCGCCTCGTACGCGGCCCGCGCCTCGGCCAGCTCGCCGCGCGCGTGGCGCAGGCTCGCGTGGATCAACTGCAGCTCGACCACGGCGGGCGGGAACGCGAGCGCCTCGGCGCGGCGCAGCAGCGCCGCCCACGCCGCGTCGTCGTTCACCTGGTCGCCGAGCCGGAGGTTGAACGCGTCGACACGCAGCGCGCGGTGCTCGCGCCGCACCGCCTCGGTCGGCGCGATCGGCGCGACGACGGGCGTCGGCGCGGTGCACGGCTCGAGCCCGGTGACGAGATCCGGCAGCGGCGTCGCCGCGAGGGTCTCGGCCGGCACGCGCTCGAGCGCGTCGAGGTCCGTCGCGGTGCGGTCGCGCCACGCGACGAGGCACGCGATCCGGGCCAGGCGCTGGCGATCCTCGCGCGCCGCGCAGGCGGCCGCGTACGCGGCCCGCCAGCGCTCGGTGCGGCGGGTGAAGAACCCGTCGACGAACGCCGCGAGCTCGGGCGCGTCGGCGAGCCGGCGCGCGAAGCGCTCGCGCCGCGCCGCGGTCCACAGCTCGGCGGTCGGATCGTCGGCCGGCCCGCACGCCGCGGCCTCCGCGGCGATCGCCGGTCCGCGCGGGACCGCGACGGGACCACCGCGCGACGCGCGCACCGCGACGATCGCCGCGACCGCCGCGACCGCCGCGACCGCGAGCGCGGCGGCGATGACGCGGTGGCGGCGGCGGCGCGCCGCGGCCGCGCGGGTGAGCTCCACGACCAGCGCGGCCATCGACGGCCAGCGGTCCTCCGCGCGCGCCGCGAGCCCGCGGCGCAGGATCGGCTGCAGCCACCGCGGGATCCGCGCCGGTCGCGGCGGAGGCCCTGCCGCGATCGCCGCGCGCAGCTCGTCGCCGCTCGCGCCGGGAAATGGCCGCGCGCCGGCGAGCGCCTCCCACAGCGACACGCAGAACGCGAACTGATCGGCGCGCGGATCGGGCGGCGCGCCCGCCCACTGCTCTGGCGGCATGTACGCCGGCGTGCCGACCACGGCGACGGTCGCGGTCACCGTCGGCGCGCGCGCCACCGGTCCCGCCTCCGGCGCGCGCACGGCTTCGGCCACCGTGCCGACCACCTGCGCCAGGCCGAAGTCCGTGACCACCGCGTGGCCGCCGCGGGTCACCAGCACGTTGTGCGGCTTGAAGTCGCAGTGGACGAGCCCGCCGTCGTGCGCGGCGGCGAGGCCGCGCCCCGCCTGGACGAACACGCCGAGGATCTCGTCGACCGACCGGGGCGTCGTCAGCCAGCGCTGCAGCGTCTCGCCCTCGATCAGCTCCATCGCGACGACCTCGCGCCCGCCGAGGTGGTCGACCTCGTACACCGTGATGACGTGCGGGTGCCGGACGCGGGCCATCGCGCGCGCCTCGCGCACCAGCCGGTCGCGCGCCGCGTCGTCGTCGGCGCGCAGGAACTTCAGCGCGACCC
Organism: Myxococcales bacterium; assembly: GCA_011526095.1. Classification (GTDB taxonomy): domain Bacteria; phylum Myxococcota_A; class Polyangia; order Haliangiales; family Haliangiaceae; genus WYBA01. The sequence continues at coordinate 2,252 of WYBA01000351.1, forward strand.
GCCGGTGCAGCTCCGTGTCCTCGGCGGCGAACACCACCCCCATCCCGCCCTCGCCGAGCAACCGCTCGATCCGGTAACGGCCGAACCACGCGCCCGGCACCGGCACGGACGGGACGGCCGCCGCCCCGGCGTCCGCCGTCGCCGCCACCGGGGCGGTCACGGTGATCGCCGGGTCGCGCGTCATCGCCGCCAGTGTCGCACGGCGCCGCGGCGACGCGGGCCGCCGCCGTCTTCGTCTCCCCACTCATCCTGAGAGGGTCGATCAGAATTCAAGCGTGCCCCTCCGCTCGTCCTGAAAGGGTCGATCAGAGCTCCATCGTGCCACTCCGCTCGTCCTGAGACGGTCGATCAGAGTTCCATCGTGCCCCTCCGCTCGTCCTGAGCTTCATACCGACGTCGTCGGAAATCGCCGTCAGACGAACAGCCATGTCCCGCTCACCCTGAGCGGCGCCGAGCGCCAGCGAGGCGCTGGTCGAAGGGTGTTGACAGTCCTTCATGCGACGGCGCGAGCCACGGCTGTCACCATCCTTCGACTCCGGGCTCGCTGTCGCTCGCCCGGGCTCAGGATGAGCGGAACTTCGAGATCGCGCGGACTTGGACGAGCTGTTCGTCAGGAGCAGCGCCGAGCGCGAGCGCCCTTCGACAGGCTCAGGTCGAGCGGTCGATCGTGTCGAAGGACGCCGCCGGCTCCACCGCCGGCCGCGCCCACCTCGCCGTGGACGCGGCTAGAATACCGCGGGTGATCGGCCAGACGCTCGGGAGCTACACGATCCAGCGCGAGCTGGGGCGCGGCGGGATGGGGGCGGTGTTCGTCGGCACCCACGCGCTGCTCGGGCGCCAGGCGGCGGTGAAGGTGCTGCTGCCGGAGCTGTCGCGCCACCACGACATCGTCCAGCGCTTCTTCAACGAGGCGCGCGCCGCGACCGCGGTGAAGCACCCGGGCATCGTGGAGATCTACGACTTCGGCTACTCCCACGACGGCAGCGCGTTCATCGTGATGGAGTTCCTCGAGGGCGAGGCGCTGACGTCGCGGCTGCGGCGGTTCGGGCGCGTCGCGCCCGCGTTCGCGCTCGCGATCGGCCGGCAGGTCGCCGGCGCGCTCGGCGCCGCGCACCGCGCCGGCATCGTCCACCGCGACCTCAAGCCGGACAACGTGTTCCTCGTCCCCGACGCCGAGATCGCGCTCGGCGAGCGGATCAAGCTGCTCGACTTCGGCATCGCCAAGCTCGCCGGCGACGGCGGCGGCGGCGGCCCGGCGGCCCGGATGGCGCGCACGTCGACCGGCGCGATCATGGGCACGCCCTACTACATGTCGCCCGAGCAGTGCCGCGGCGCCGGCCAGGTCGACCACCGCAGCGACCTCTACTCGCTGGGGTGCATGCTCTACGAGATGATCGGCGGGCGCGTGCCGTTCGTCGGCGAGGGCGCGGGCGACATCATCGCCGCGCACCTGATGACGCCGGTCCCGCCGCTGCGCGAGCTCGCGCCGGACGTGCCGCCGCAGGTCGAGGCGATGATCGCGCGTCTGCTCGCCAAGCGCCCGGACGACCGGCCGGCGAGCGCCGACCACGCCGCCCAGGAGCTCGCGCAGGTCGCCGCCACGCTCGGCAGCGCCGCGTCCCCGAGCGCCGGCCCGTTCGCGGCGACCGCCGCCGCGCCGACGCCCGCGGCGTTCACGGCGGTGGCGCCCGCGCCGACGGGACCGTCGCCCGCACCGACGACACCCACGCCCTCACCGACGGCGGCCGCGCCGGGCGCGCCGACGACGCTCGGCGGCGCGGCGCACGCGCGCGACGCCACCACGCCGCCGCAGGCCGCGCGCCCGCGCCGCGCCG
>WYBA01000352.1 GCA_011526095.1 Myxococcales bacterium
CCGGCGGCGGAACCGACGGCGCCGCCGCAACCACGGCCGCGTCCGCCGGCGGGTGGGCCGCGCCGCCACGACCGTTCGCCGTCGCGACGCCGACGACGCCCGCGGTGGCGAGCCCGCCCGCCACGACCAGGCCGAGCACCCTCGCGCGGCGACGCGGGCCCGCGCGAAGCGCCGCCACCACCGCGTCCATCGACGGGAACCGTACGGACGCGTCCGCCGCCAGGCCGCGCGCGACCACCGCGTGCAACCATCGCGGCACCGGCCGCACCGGCGGCGGCGGCCCGCGGAGGACGGCCTCGACGATCTCGTCCTCGCGATCGCCAAGGAACGGGCGCCGTCCGTGCAGCGCCTCGTAGAGCGACGCACAGAACCCGAACTGGTCGCCGCGAGCACCACCGGCGTCGCCGATCAGCCGCTCCGGCGGCATGTACGCGGGCGAGCCGATCGGCCCCGCGGTCGCGGTCGCCGTCGTCGCGGGCTCGCCGGGCGCCCGGCTGGCGTGCGCGACGCCGAAGTCGGCGAGCCGCGGGCGACCGTCGTCGCCGAGCAGGATGTTGCTCGGCTTGACGTCGCGGTGGACGAGGCCGGCGGCGTGCGCGGCGGCGAGCCCCTCGCCGACCGCGCGGAACACCTCGACGACCTCACGCCACGTCCGCGGCGTGGCGAGCCACCGCGACAGCGGCTCGCCGCGCACCAGCTCCATCGCGACGAACGTGCGTCCGTCGCGCTCGCCCACGTCATAGACCGCGACGACGTTGGGGTGCGACAGCCGCGCCATCGCGCGCGCCTCGGCGGCGAGCCGCTGCTGGTGCACGTCCGACAGGAAGCGATCGTGGAGCAGCTTGACCGCGACCTCGCGATCGAGCGCGCGATCGCGGGCCAACCACACGGTTCCCATCGCTCCGCGACCGAGCTCGCGCACGAGCTCGTAGCGCCCACGCTCGGGATCGCCCGCGGCGTCGCCCGCGTCGCCGTGACCGGTCGGCCGGGTGCTGCGTGAGGCGCGGTCGTCCACGGTGCGCGCAGGATACTCCGCGCGCGAAGCGCCCGTCGTGCGCACCACGCCGCGCCGGTTGTGCCGCGCGTGCACGACGCGCCCGCCGCGACGGCCGCCGGCGCGCCCGGCGCCTGGTCCCCCCGTTGCACTACGCGGCGTCGCTTCACGACGAAGCCTCCAACAAGGACCTACCCATGCACCTGACCCACCACCTCCGCCACCTCGCCCTCCTGCTCACCGCCACCGTCCCGCTCGCCGCCTGCGTCGATCCCGAGCTCGGCGACGACGACGCGCCGTTCGACGACACGACCGCCGACGTCGACGCCGGCATGGCCGACGACGAGCTCGACTACGGCGAGACCACCGCCGAGCTGCAGAGCGGCTGGCCGGTCCCCGAGGGCAACCCGCTCGCGCTGTCGACGGTCGCCCTCTACAACTGCACCGGCGTCATCATCGGCAAGCGCGACGTCATCACCGCGGCCCACTGCAACCCCCTCGTCGGGCAGTCGGTGTGGTTCTACGACGGCGCCGAGCCGACCGGCGACACGCGGCGCATCACGTCGGTGTCGCTCCGGCCCGGCGTCAACCCGTCGACCCAGGACTACACCGACACCAGCGGCAAGTTCGCGGACATCGCGTATCTCCGGATCGATGGCGACATCCCGTCGGGTACACGCGCCGCCCGACTTCCGCTGATCTACCCCGGCAACAACATCCAGGGCTTCCGCGTCGGCACCGGCATGCACGGCGGCGACAACCCCACGCGCACGATGCACTACGACAACGGCAAGACCTACTCGGACCACATCAACGACGGGCACTTCCTGCTCGAGGAGGCCGACACCGATGGCGGCGACTCGGGCGGCCCGTTCTACCTGTGGCGCGACAACGGCGCGGGCTTCGCGTACGAGGTGCAGGGCGTGCTCTACGGCAAGGTGTGGGAGTGGGCGTACCGCAACAAGTACACGAGCACGCGCCATCACCTGTCGTTCCTCGTCGACCGGCTGTACGCCGATCCGGCCGACCGCATGAGCTGGCGCGGCGGCTCCCAGCGCCACTTCGGCACGGCGTTGCAGAACGTGTTCCTGCCCGACGAGAACCGCAACGTCTGCGCGCAGGTCTGCAAGCAGCGGACGGACTGCGTCGGCGTGAACTACCAGCCGCGGTCCGGCAACGACCTGTGCCAGCTGATGCGGACGATCACGTACACCGGCGCGTACACCGGCTACCAGGCCGCGGACCGCGTGCGGTGAGCGGTCTGGCGGCCGCGATCAGGCGCGGCCGTGACCGAACAGCGCCAGCAGCTCGTCGGCCGCGGCCGCGGCGGTGACCTTGCCGTCGTGGACGTCGGCCTCGAGCGCCGGCAGCCGCGCCGCGACCGCGGGGTCGGCGCGGAACGCGCCCTCGAGCCGCTCGCGGATCAGCGACCACATCCACGCGCGCTGCTGGTCGGCGCGCAGCGCCGCGAGCTCGCCCGAGGCGGCGAGCGTCGCGCGGTGCTCCTCGATCACCTCCCACAGCTCGTCGAGCCCGGCGCCGGTCATCCCCGAGATCGCGAGCGCGCGCGTGCTCCACCCGGGGCGCTTGCGCGGCAGGTAGCGCAGCGCGCTGCGCAGCTCCGACAGCGCCAGCTTCGCGCGGGTCGCGCCGTCGCCGTCGGCCTTGTTCACGGCGATCACGTCGGCCAGCTCGAACACGCCCTTCTTGATCCCCTGCAGCTCGTCGCCGCTGCCGGGCAGCGCGAGCACCAGGAACAGATCGACCATGTCGGCCACCGCGGTCTCGCCCTGCCCCACCCCGACGGTCTCGACGATCACCACGTCGAACCCGGCCGCCTCGCACAGCAGCATCGTCTCGCGCGTCCGCCGCGCCACGCCGCCGGGCGACAGCCCGCTGGGCGACGGCCGGATGAACGCCGCCGGCTCGACCGACAGCCGCGCCATCCGCGTCTTGTCGCCGAGGATCGAGCCGCCGGTGAGCTGGCTCGTCGGGTCGATCGCGAGCACGGCCACCTTCAGCCCGCGCGCGACGAGCCGCATCCCCAGCTCGTCGATGAACGTGCTCTTGCCGACCCCGGGCACGCCGGTCACGCCGATCCGCCGCGCGCCGCCGGTCGCGGGGAGCAGCCGCGCGAGCAGCGCCTGCGCCAGCGCGGCGTCGTCGGGGTTGCGGCTCTCCACCAGCGTCACCGCCTGCGCCAGCACCGCGCGGTCCGCGGCGCGGACGCCGAGCGCGTACTGATCGAGGGAGAGCCGCCGCCGCGCGGCCATCACGCCTCCAGCTTGTCGAGCAGCGCGCACGCCGCGTCCGCGATCACCGTGCCCGGCCCGTAGATGTCCGCCGCGCCCATCTCGCGCAGCGTCGCGTAGTCGTCGGGCGGGATCACGCCGCCGACGACGACGAGGATGTCGGGCCGGCCGAGGTCGGCGAGCGCCTGGCGCAGGGCCGGGACCAGCGTGAGGTGGCCGGCGGCGAGCGAGCTGGCGCCGATGACGTGGACGTCGTTCTCGACCGCGGCGCGCGCCGTCTCCTCCGGCGTCTGGAACAGCGGGCCGATGTCGACGTCGAACCCCAGGTCGGCGAACGCCGAGGCGATCACCTTCTGGCCGCGATCGTGGCCGTCCTGGCCCATCTTCGCGATCAGGATCCGCGGGCGCCGGCCCTCGCGCGCGAGGAACGCGGCCGTCCGGCCGCGCACCGTCGTCACCGCGTCGGAGGTCTCGCCCACCTCGCCACTGTACACGCCGGAGATGGCGCGGATCTCGGCGCGGTGCCGGCCCCACACCTTCTCCAGCGCCCACGAGATCTCGCCGACCGAGGCGCGCGCCCGCGCCGCGTCGATCGCGAGCGCGAGCAGGTTGCCGCCCTGGCCCTCGGCGCACGCGGTCAGCGCGTCGAGCGCCCGCTGGCACGCCGCGCCGTCGCGCTCGGCCCGCAGCTTCTCCAGCCGCTCGATCTGGTTCTTGCGCACGGCGGCGTTGTCGACCTTGAGCACCGGCACCGCCTCCTCGCGCGCCGCCCGGTACTTGTTGACGCCGACGATCGTCTGCCGCCCGCTGTCGATCCGCGCCTGGGTCCGCGCCGCCGCCTCCTCGATCCGCAGCTTGGGCACGCCGGCCTCGATCGCCTTGACCATGCCGCCGAGCCCCTCGATCTCGTCGATGTGCGCCTGCGCGCGCGCCGCGAGCGCGCCGGTCAGCCACTCGACGTAGTGGCTGCCGCCCCACGGATCGACCGGCCGCGTCGTCCCCGACTCGAGCTGGAGCTGGAGCTGGGTGTTGCGCGCGATCCGCGCCGAGAAGTCCGTCGGCAGCGCGAGCGCCTCGTCGAGCGAGTTGGTGTGCAGGCTCTGGGTGTGGCCCTGCGACGCCGCCATCGCCTCGATCCCGGTGCGGACGACGTTGTTGTAGACGTCCTGCGCGGTCAGCGACCAGCCCGAGGTCTGGCAGTGCGTGCGCAGGGCCAGGCTCTTGCTGCTCTTCGGCGCGAACCGCTGCATCAGCCGCGCCCACAGCAGGCGCGCCGCGCGCAGCTTCGCCACCTCCATGAAGAAGTTCATGCCGATCGCGAAGAAGAACGACAGCCGCGGCGCGAACGCGTCGACGTCCATCCCGGACGCGACGCCGGTGCGCACGTACTCGAGCCCGTCGGCGAGCGTGTAGCCGAGCTCGAGATCCGCCGTCGCGCCGGCCTCCTGCATGTGGTAGCCGGAGATCGAGATCGAGTTGAACTTCGGCATCTTCTGCGACGTGAACGCGAAGATGTCGGCGATGATCTTCATCGAGGGCGCGGGCGGATAGATGTACGTGTTCCGCACCATGAACTCTTTGAGGATGTCGTTCTGGATCGTCCCCGCGAGCTTGTCGGTCGGGACGCCCTGCTCCTCGGCGGCGACGACGTAGAGCGCGAGCACCGGCAGGACCGCGCCGTTCATCGTCATCGACACGCTCATCTTGTCGAGCGGGATCCGGTCGAACAGGATCCGCATGTCGAGGATCGAGTCGATCGCGACGCCCGCCATGCCGACGTCGCCGACGACGCGCGGGTGATCGCTGTCGTAGCCGCGGTGGGTCGCGAGGTCGAAGGCGATCGACAGGCCCATCTGGCCGGCGGCGAGGTTGCGCCGGTAGAACGCGTTGGAGTCCTCGGCGGTGGAGAACCCGGCGTACTGGCGCACGGTCCACGGCTTCTGCACGTACATCGTCGGGTACGGGCCGCGCACGAACGGCGGCAGCCCGGGCAGCGTGCCGAGGTGGTCGAGCCCGGCGAGGTCGGCGGCGCCGTAGCGCGCGCGGTGCGGGATGCCCTCGGGCGTGTCCCAGCCGGGCGCGGCGCCCATGGCGGAGGCCGCGGGCTCGCCGGGCACGCGGATCGCGTCGTAGTCGAGGGAGCCGAAATCGGGCAGGCGGGTCACGACGCACCTCCGGAGGCCGCGGCCAGGACATCTGCGAGCGCGGCCACCACGTCGCAGCCGAGGAAGATGAAGCCGTCGACGCCGGCCTCGCGCAGCGAGGCCTCGAGCGCGCCGGGGCGCCCGGCGAGCAGCACGCGCCGGCAGCCCGCGGCCTTGAGCGCGCGGGCGCGGTCGGCCGCCTCGGCGGCGTAGCGCTCGTCGCTGCCGCAGATCACCGCGACCGGCGCGGCCTCCGCGGCGGCGGCCTCGCGCGTGCGCAGCCCGCCGGTCGCGAGCAGCGCCGTCGAGAACCCGGCGCGCGCGCGGTGCTCGGCGGGCGGACCGAGCGTCGACAGCAGGACCGCCGGCGCCGCGGCGCCGAGCGCCTCGGCCTGAGCGCGCAGCGCCTCGAACGGCTCGGCGTCGCGGTGCGGCGCGAGCAGCGGCGAGGGCGCCGCGCCGCGCGCCGGCCCGCGCGCCGGGACCTGCTCGTCGAGGTTGGCGAACTCGGACACGCCGAGCACCGGCTCCTTGCGCCGGGCGATCGCGTCGCGCCGCTTCGACCACGCCGCGGCGAGGCGCTCGGTCAGCGCGCCCGACCGTAGCGCCGCGACGACGCCGCCGCCCCGCTCGAGCGCGGTGAACCGCCGCCACGCCTCGCGCGCCAGCGCGTCGGTGTGCGCCTCGAGGTAGTACGAGCCCGCCGCCGGATCGACGACGCGCCCGAGGTGGCTCTCCTCGCGCAAGACCAGCGCGGTGTTGCGCGCGGCGCGGCGGCCGAGCGCCGAGGCCGCCCCGAGCGCGGCGTCGAACGGCCGCGGCGTCACCAGCTCAGCGCCGCCGAGCACCGCGGCGAACACCTGCGTCGTCACGCGCAGCAGGTTCACCCACGGATCGCGCTCGCTCAGCGTGCGCGCGCTGCACACCGCGTGGACGCTCGCCGGCGCGAGCGCGGACGCGCCCGCCGCGACCAGCAGCTTGCTCCACACGCGCCGCAGCGCGCGCAGCTTGCACAGCTCGCCGAACGTGTCGCGCCCGACCGCGACCTGCACGCCGAGCTGGCGCGCCGCCGCGTCGACCTCCATGCCCGCGTCGACCATCGTCCGCAGGTAGGCCGCCGCCGTGGCCAGCGCGATCGCCAGCTCGTCGGCCGCGTCGGCGCCGGCGTCGTGCACCGGCAGCGTCGAGACGACGACCGCGTGGCCGTCGAGCCCCGCCGCGGCGAACCGCGCCGCGAGCCGCCCGGCCTCGGCCACCGCCGCGTCGAGCTGCGTCACGGCCAGCGCGCCGCGCGCCGCCGCCGCGACCGGATCCGCGCCGAGCACCAGCCGCGCCGCGGGCCGCGCCGCGAGCCAGGCGTCGAGCACCGCCGCCGGCCCCGCGGTCGTCACGACGACCACCGGCGCCGCCCCGCCCGCCGCCACCGCCGCGCGCCCGTCGTCGCTGTCGACCCACCGCGCCTCGACCTCGGCCGCGACCTCGTCGTCGTCGACCTCCTCGCGCAGGCAGATCCGGAACGGCGCGGCCGGCATCGCCGGCGCGCCGACCTCCGCCGCCGGCTCGGTGTACAGCGGCTGGACCTTCAGGCCCTCCGCGGTCGTGTGGACCAGCTTGTCGAACGGGGCGCCGGCGAGCTCGCGCTCGACGGCGGCGCGCCACGCGGCGAGCCCAGGCGATCGGACGTCGGAAGGCTGCTCGGACATCGGGGACACCTCACATGTTGCGTCGGTACTGACCGCCCACGTCGTAGAGCGCGCGCGACAGCTGGCCCAGCGTGCACACCTTGCACGCGTCCATCAGCGCGGCGAACACGTTGTCGCCGGCGAGCGCGGCGCGCTTGACCGCGGCGAGCGCGCCCGGCGCGACCGCGGCGTTGCGCGCCCAGAACGCGTCGCGCGAGGCGATCGCGTAGTCCTTCTCGGCCTGGGTCGCGCGGATCACCTCGGGCGGCTGGACCGTCGGCGAGCCCTTGGGATCGAGGAACGTGTTGACCCCGATGATCGGCAGCGTGCCGTCGTGCTTGAGCGTCTCGTAGTAGAGCGACTCTTCCTGGATCTTCGACCGCTGGTACATCCGCTCCATCGCGCCGAGCACGCCGCCGCGCTCGGAGATCGCGCGGAACTCGGCGAGCACGGCCTGCTCGACCAGGTCGGTCAGCGCCTCGATGATGAACGCGCCCTGGCTCGGGTTCTCGTTCTTCGCCAGCCCGAACTCCTTGTTGATCACGAGCTGGATCGCGAGCGCGCGGCGCACGCTCTCCTCGGTCGGCGTCGTGATCGCCTCGTCGTAGGCGTTGGTGTGGAGCGAGTTGCAGTTGTCGTTGAGCGCGAGCAGCGCCTGCAGCGTCGTGCGGATGTCGTTGAACGCGATCTCCTGGGCGTGCAGCGACCGGCCCGACGTCTGGATGTGGTACTTGAGCTTCTGCGAGCGGTCGTTGCCGCCGTACTTGTCGCGGATCGCCTTGGCCCAGATCCGACGCGCCACGCGCCCGAGCACCGCGTACTCGGGGTCCATGCCGTTCGAGAAGAAGAACGACAGGTTCGGGGCGAAGTCGTCGATGTGCATCCCGCGCGACAGGTAGTACTCAACGAACGTGAAGCCGTTCGCGAGCGTGAAGGCCAGCTGGGAGATCGGGTTCGCTCCAGCTTCGGCGATGTGGTAGCCGGAGATCGAGACTGAATAGAAATTCCGAACCTTCTGGTCGATGAAGTACTGCTGAATGTCGCCCATCATCCGCAGGGCGAACTCGGTCGAGAAGATGCAGGTGTTCTGCGCCTGATCCTCCTTCAGGATGTCGGCCTGCACCGTGCCGCGGACCTGCTGCAGCGTCGCCGCGCGGAGCTTCTCGTACGTCTCGCGCGGCAGCACCTCGTCGCCGGAGACGCCGAGCAGCATCAGCCCGAGGCCGTCGTTGCCGTCGGGGATCGCGCCCTGGTAGCGCGGGCGCGGCAGGCCCCGGGCGGCGTAGAGCGCGTCGATCTTGCGCTCGACCTCGGCCTGCAGGCCGTGCGCGCGGATGTGCTTCTCGCACTGCTGGTCGACCGCGGCGTTGAGGAAGAACCCGAGCAGCATCGGCGCCGGGCCGTTGATCGTCATCGACACGCTGGTCGCCGGGTCGGCGAGGTCGAACCCGGAGTACAGCTTCTTGGCGTCGTCGACCGACGCGATCGACACGCCGGAGTTGCCGACCTTGCCGTAGATGTCCGGCCGCGCGTCGGGGTCCTCGCCGTACAGCGTCACCGAGTCGAACGCGGTCGACAGCCGCTTGGCCGGCAGCCCGCGCGAGACGTAGTGGAAGCGCTTGTTGGTCCGCTCCGGGCCGCCCTCGCCGGCGAACATCCGCGCCGGGTCCTCGTTCTCGCGCTTGAGCGGGAACACGCCGGCGGCGAACGGGAAGTGCCCGGGCGCGTTCTCGTGGAGCAGCCACGTCAGCACGTCGCCCCAGTCCTCGTAGCGCGGCAGCGCGACCTTGGGCACGCGCAGGTGCGACAGCGTCTCGGTCGTGAGGTCGAGCTCGATGATCTTGTCGCGGACCTGGAACTGGTACTTGGCGGCGGCGTAGCGCTTCTTCATCGCCGGCCACTCGGCGAGCAGCTTCCGGCAGCCGGGATCGAGCCGCGCCTCGAGGTCGGCGTACAGCGCGACCAGCTCGGCGACGAACGCCGGCTCGCCCGCGACCTGCTCGGTGACGCGGACGATGTCGGCCGGGCCCTCGGGCTCGACGATGTCGAGCCGCTTCTTGCCGACGTTGGCGCGCAGCGCCTCGATCGTGCCGTGGAGCTGGTACATCCGCCGCGCGATCGCCGCCTGGGCGCGGACGAACCGGTCGTAGGCGTCCGAGCTCTCGGCGATCTCGGCGAGGTAGCGCGTGCGATCGGGCGGGATGATCCACCGCTTCTCGGGCGCGCCCTCGCCGACCGGGAGCTGCGACGCCAGCGGCGCGCCGGTCTTCTTCGACACCAGCGCGATCACCGCGCGGTACAGCCGGTTCATCCCCGGGTCGTTGAACTGCGACGCCATCGTGCCGAACACCGGCAGCTCGTCGTCGGGCGTCGCGAACGCGTTGTGGTTGCGCTTGTACTGCTTGCGGACGTCGCGCAGCGCGTCGAGCGAGCCGCGCTTGTCGAACTTGTTGATCGCGATCGCGTCGGCGAAGTCGAGCATGTCGATCTTCTCGAGCTGCGTCGCCGCGCCGTACTCCGCGGTCATGACGTAGAGCGCGACGTCGGCGTGCTCGGTGATCTCCGTGTCGCTCTGGCCGATGCCGGAGGTCTCGACGATGATCAGGTCGAACCGCGCCGCCTTGCACACCTCGATCGACTCGCGGACGTGCTTGGACAGCGCCAGGTTCGACTGCCGCGTCGCCAGCGACCGCATGTACACGCGCGGGTCGTCGATCGCGTTCATGCGGATGCGGTCGCCGAGCAGCGCGCCGCCGGTCTTGCGCTTCGACGGGTCGACCGAGATCACGGCGATCGTCTTGTCCGGGAAGTCGGCGAGGAACCGCCGCACCAGCTCGTCGACCAGGCTCGACTTGCCGGCGCCGCCGGTGCCGGTGACGCCGAGCACCGGGACGCGCGGCGCGTCGGCGAGGCGCGCCCGCAGCCGCTCGCGCAGCGCGTCGCCGGCCTCGGGGAAGTTCTCGGCCACCGTGATGAGCTGCGCGATCGTGTCGGGCGCGCGCGCCGGCAGCGCCTCGACCGCGCGCTCGACCGCGGCCGACTCGGGCGGCCGCTTCTCGAAGTCGCACTGGCGCAGCAGGTCGTCGATCATCCCCTGCAGGCCCATCGCGCGGCCGTCATCGGGCGAGTAGATCCGCGCGACGCCGTAGGCGTGCAGCTCCTCGATCTCCGCCGGCAGGATCGTCCCGCCGCCGCCGCCGAACACCTTGATGTTCGCGCCGCGCTCGCGCAGCAGGTCGATCATGTACTTGAAGTACTCGACGTGCCCGCCCTGGTAGGAGGTGATCGCGATGCCCTGGACGTCCTCCTGGATCGCGCAGTCGACGATCTCGGCGACCGAGCGGTTGTGGCCGAGGTGGATCACCTCGGCGCCGGACGCCTGCATGATCCGGCGCATCACGTTGATCGCGGCGTCGTGGCCATCGAACAGCGACGCGGCGGTCACGATCCGCACGTGGTGGCGGGGCTTGTAGGAGGCGGTCGGCGCGATGCGGTTCACCACGGGGGGACCTTAGGCCCCGCCGGCCCGGGCGGACAAGGGCCCCGCGGGCGGTCGGACCCGTGTACGATCGGGCACATGAGCAACTCCTCACCGATCGTGGAGCTGCCGGCGGGGGCCTCGTCGAGGCTGGCGGCCGCCGTGCAGGCGTTGACCCCGACGGACGACAGCGCGCGCCTGCAGGCGGTCCTGGAGCTCGGCTACCTCGCGGCGTCGGCCGACGGGCTCGACGCGTCGGAGCGCGACACGCTGGCGAGCCTGCTCGAGGCGGCGACCGGCGAGTTCTACGACCACCACGCGTTCGAGCTCCACTTCGCCGACCTCGACCAGGCGGTCGAGATCTTCGGCCGGCGCGAGCGCCTGGCGCGCACCACCGCCGACCTCGAGGACGAAGCCGCGCGCGCCGACGCGATCCGGTTCGCGGCGCTGGTCGCGATGGCCGACGGCCGGCTCCACGCGCCAGAGCTCGCGGTGCTGGTCGAGGCCGGCGCGTACTTCGCGTGGGACGCGGCGCGCGTGCGCGAGCTCGTCGACGACGCCGCGGCGCGGGTGACCGCCGCGGGCGGAGGTGCGCGATGAGCTACGTCAACCACATGTCGAAGGAGATCAACTGCAAGATCGTCTACTACGGGCCCGGCCTGTGCGGGAAGACGGCGAACCTGCAGCACGTCTTCGGCAAGACCCGGCCCGAGTCGAAGGGCAAGATGATCTCGCTCGCGACCGAGACCGAGCGCACGCTGTTCTTCGACTTCCTGCCGATCGACCTCGGCATGGTGCGCGGCTTCAAGATCCGGTTCCACCTCTACACGGTGCCGGGCCAGGTGTTCTACGACGCCAGCCGCAAGCTGATCTTGAAGGGCGCCGACGGCGTCATCTTCGTCGCCGACAGCCAGCCGAGCCGGATCGAGGCGAACATCGAGAGCGTCGAGAACCTCGAGCACAACCTCGCCGCGTACAACGTCAAGCTCGCGCAGATCCCCTACGTCATCCAGTACAACAAGCGCGACCTGCCCGACGTCGCCTCGGTCGAGGAGCTGCGCGAGGCGCTCAACCCGCTCAAGGTCCCCGAGTTCGAGGCCGCGGCGAAGGCCGGCGTCGGCGTGTTCGAGACGCTCAAGGGCCTGTCGAAGCCGGTGCTCGCGCAGCTCGCGAAGCAGGAGATCTGAGCGGTCAGCGGTAGGGCCCGGCCGCCGGGCGGATCGCGCGCAGCGCGTCGACGCCGGCGCGCAGGCACGCCGGGTCGCGCTCGACCTCCGCCCAGGTCAGCCGCGCGCCGGCGGGGGTGACGAGCAGCTCGGCGGCGCCGACGCGACGCAGCAGCGCGATCGCGGGCGCCGGTAGCTCGCCGTCGACGACGACGTCGCAGGCTTCGCCGTCACCGCCGACTCCGCCGCCCCCCCCGATCCCGATGATGCGCGCGGTCGCGCGCGACTCGCCGGGGACCGCGAGCTGCGCGACGAGCTGGCGCCCGCCGCGGACGCCGATCATCAGATCGTCCGGCGCGAGCACCACCGCCGGATCGAGCTCGTGCTCCTCCAGCGGCGCAGCGCCGGGCAGCGCGTGGAGCGCCTCGGACAGGCCGTCGTCCCACCGCGCCAGCCGGGCCGCCAGCTCGATCATCGCGTCGAGGACCTGCTCGTTCGCCGCCGCGTCGTGGACGCGGACGAGGATGGCGTTGGCCTCGCACGAGACGGTCGCGCGCCGGTGCGCCTCCCGGATCACCGCCCACGCCTCGGGTGTGCCGGCGATCGGGATCGACAGAGCCTCCCGCTCGATCTTCGGCAGCGTCAGGCCGGACGGGACGACGACCGTCGCCGTGACGTCGGTGGTCCGCTCGACCTTGTGTCGGATGATCGCCTGCGCGCGGACGACAACGCCATGGCGCACGAGCTGGAGCTCCCACGGCCGCGCCATCGGCAGCCCGCGGGCGCGGGCGTAGCGCTGGATCAGCCGCGGCGCGGGATCCCGGCGCGCGGCGACGAACAGTCCGCCGGTGATCAGCGCCATCACGCCGCCGAAGGCGATCAACCCGTCCATGCGGCGGCGAGCATACGCCCCGGCGGCGAGACCGTCGCCGTCCCACCTGCGCGAACACAGCGTTCCGAACGCCCCCCGCGCGCGGCGCCGGCGCCGGCGCTACCCTGCCTGGCATGGCTCGCGGGATCGATCGACGCACCGTGCTCGGCGCCGGCCTCGGCTGGCTGGCGCTGGCGGCGTGCCAGCGATCGCGCCACGACGAGCCCACCGGAGGCCCCATGTCCGCGTCGACCACCACCTCGTCCCCCGCCGGCCGCATGCCGGTCGTGTTCGTCGGCCACGGCTCGCCGATGAACGCGATCGAGGACAACCGGTGGAGCCAGGCGTTTGGCCGGCTCGGCGCGAGCTTGCCGAGGCCGAAGGCGATCGTCGCGGTGTCCGCCCACTGGTACATCCGCGGCACCTACGTCACCGGCAACGCGCAGCCCGAAACGATCCACGACTTCGGCGGGTTCCCGCGCGCGCTGTTCGAGGTCCAGTACCCGGCGCGCGGCGACGCCGCGCTGGCGAAGCGGATCACCGAGCTGCTCGTCCCGGCCGAGCCGCGCGAGGGCGTGCCCGCGCGCCGCAGCGGGCTGCGCGACGACTGGGGCCTCGACCACGGCACGTGGTCGGTGCTCGTCCACACGCACCCCGCCGCCGACGTCCCGGTGGTGCAGGTCAGCATCGACCTGCGCTCGCCCCCGGCGGAGCACGTGGCCATCGGCCGCGCGCTGCGCCCGCTGCGCGACGAGGGCGTGATGATCCTGGGCAGCGGCAACGTCACGCACAACCTGCGCGAGGCGTTCCGCCACCTCGGCGATCCCGACGCGCCGACGCCGGCGTGGGCGTCGCGGTTCGACGCCGACATCGCGCGCGCGGTGCAGCAGCACGACACCGATTTCCTCGCCCGCGCCGGCGCGACCGACGACGGTCGGATGTCGCACCCCAGCCCGGACCATTACCTGCCGCTGCTCTACGCCGCCGGCGCCGCCGACGACGGCGACGCGGTGAGCTTCCCGATCGACGGGTTCGACGCCGGCTCGCTGTCGATGCGCGCGATCCGGTGGGGCTGACCACGCCGGGCGACGGCGGGCTGGCCTGCGCGCGGCGCCTCGGCTATCGTGCACGCACGTCTGGCGGACGTTACTTGCTCCCATCGCAGCGCGGGTCGCCGCTGCCTCCTGGAGCCTGCCATGTCCGACGTCCGCCCCTCCCCGTCCGTCATCGATCTGCCGGCCGATCGCACGCTCGACGGCTACGACCGCTGGGCCGCCTCGTACGACCACGGCAACCCGCTGGTCGCGCTGGGCGAGAGGGTGCTCGACGCGCGGCCGCTGGCGTGCGCCGGCCTCGACGTCGTCGAGCTCGGCTGCGGCACCGGGCGCAACGCGCCGCGCGTGCTCGCCGAGGGCGCGCGCGCCTACGTCGGCGTCGACGGCTCGCCCGGCATGCTCGCGCGCGCCGCGGGCGACGACCCGCGGGTGCGGTGGCGCCGCGGCGACCTGCTCGCGCCCGGCCCGCTGCCGGTCGACGCCGCGTCCGCCGACCTCGTGCTGGTCGTGCTCGTGCTCGAGCACCTGCCGACGCTGGCGCCGCTCGCCGAGGAGGCCGCGCGCATCCTGCGCCCCGGCGGCCGGCTCCGCATCGTCGACATCCACGCCGACCTGGTGCGCGCCGGCACCCGCGCCCACTTCCGCGACGGCGCGGACGAGCTGCGGTTCACCAGCGCCGCGCACGACGCCGCCGCGATCACCGCCGCGCTCGCGGCCGTCGGGCTGCGCGTCACCCGCGCCGACGACGTCGTCGCCGACGCCGCGGCGATCGCGGCCGTGGCGAAGCTGGCGCGGCACGCCGGCCG
This sequence comes from Myxococcales bacterium, assembly GCA_011526095.1. GTDB lineage: Bacteria > Myxococcota_A > Polyangia > Haliangiales > Haliangiaceae > WYBA01. The sequence goes on from WYBA01000352.1 coordinate 14,449, forward strand.
GGCGGTGCTGCTCGACGTCGAGGCGATCCGGGCATAGTCGCCCCTCTGCGGTCGCCGCGCGCCGCTCAGAGGGTTGCTCGGCATGCGTCGACGGCGAGGAAGGCGCGCGACGATGGTGACCGTCATGGCTCGCGTCGCCGCACGCCGTCGAGGCCCGAAGTGCGCTGGCGTCCGGCGCTGCGAGCGCGCGCCGGCCGAGCCGATCACGGACGCGCGAGACGGCGGCGGCGTGGCGGTGCCAGGCGCCGTGGCGTGGCGCGCCCCACACGACCGTCCGGGAGACCGCGAACCCCAGCGCCGGGCCAGGTGGGGCCCGGCACCTCGGTGCTCGAGCGATCCCCGCGCAAGGTCCGAGAACCGGACAGCGCGGATGACCGCGCGCGTCGATTCGCGCGCGAAGATGCACTTTGTGCTTGACGGGGTGTACGGGGGCGCGTGAGCGCCTCGTCGAATATCGGCGCGAGATCGCGCGCCAGGCGCGTTGTGTGGCCCGTGGCGCGGCGAAGCGAGGCGCGATCCAGGAATCGCGGTCGAGGGTGCGTTCGCGGGCACCTGACGCAAACCGTGACGCCGAAAATGTCGTGATAGACGTGAGGCTCACTGACGAGGAGTGGGCCGTGTTCGAACGTTCGAGCGTCCACGTGGGCGCACACGAGGTGGTGAGTGGCATCGAGCGTGAGCGCGGCGCACGCGCGGACGGCCACGACTGGCGGTCGGTCGACCGCCAGCTCCGGTCGCTCGCGCAGCGCCGCGCGGCGCTCGACGTCGAGGAGGCGCGACTGCTGCTGCTCGCGCGCCGGCTCGACGTCCACGTCCCGCTCGGCTACGGCACGTTCGTCGAGTACGTCGAGCGCGTGCTGGGGTACCGGCCGCGCACCGCGCAGGAGCGCCTGCGCGTGGCCGAGCGCCTGGAAGAGCTGCCGGCGACGCGGGCGGCGCTCGCCGCCGGCGAAGTGAGCTACTCCGCGGTCCGCGAGCTCACCCGCGTGGCGACGCCCGACACCGAGGAAGCCTGGTCGCCTCGGTCCGCGGCCGGACGATGCGCGAGATCGAGCACGCGCTCGCCGGGCGCGCCGAGGGCGATCACCCCGACGACCCGGCCGATCCGGACCTCGAGCCGCGCC
>WYBA01000353.1 GCA_011526095.1 Myxococcales bacterium
ACACGCAGGTCGTGCGCACCCCGTTCGGCACGAAGCGGCCCCGCCGCATCGTGATCCAGGGCGGCGGCGGCGCCGGCACGCGCGCGCCGGGGGGCGTCCCCCCGGTCGCGGGCCGGCCCCGCGCGCTGGCGGAGGGGCGCCCGGGCGGCCCCCCAGCGGCTCGCCCGAGCCGGCGCCGCCGCCGCCCTGGATCACGATGCGGCGGGGCCGCTTCGTGCCGAACGGGGTGCGCACGACCTGCGTGTCGCTGCGGTGATCGCGATCGCCGCGCGCGTTGCGCTCGTCTTCGATGAAGGTGATCTCGTAGTTGTCGTCCATGGTGTCAGTCCTTTTCCGCAGGCCGGCATCGCGCGCGGCCCGGGGCACCGATCGATCTGCCGTCCGGGTTCAGGCCGCGTCGTCGACGCGGGCGTCGTCGTCGTCGTCCTCGTAGATGCGGTGGAGCCGCTCGCGGACCTTGTTGAAGGCGCGGTCGAGGCCGCCGCCGCCGGCGCGCGCCTGGCGCAGGCCGTTGCCCGCGCCCTCGGGCGCCGCCTCGGCGACCGCCTCCTTGGGCGCGTTCGGCTTGTCGTCGCGAGCGCTCTTGTCCGCGGCCTTCTTCGCCGGGCGGTCCTCGTCGTTGTCGAGGAACTCCAGCACCGAGGCGCCGGCGCCCGACGCGGCGAGGCCGTACGAGGCCAGGCGCATGTTGCCGTCGAGCTTCCACGCGCCGAGGCCGCCGACGCCGGCAAGCGCCGCACCGACCCAGCGCGGGTCGTAGCCCTTACGCGCGGCCCAGCCGTTCAGCGCGGCGCCGCCGACGCCGCCGGCGATCGCCGAGGCCGCGGTCCAGAACGACGGCTTGGCGCCGCGGGGGATGCGGCGGCGGCGCCGCGGCGGTCCGCTCGTGCCGGGCCGCGGGCCGCCGCCGCCACCGTTGCCGCCGTTGCCGTTGCGGTGCTTCGAGGGGGAGTGCTTCTTCTTGTGCTTCGCCATGACGTGGCTCCTTTCAGGGGACGCAGTAGAGGTGGGGGGACAGGCGCGGTGCCCGGCGCGCGATCCGGCAGGGCGACACCGCGCGCGGGACCACGCGGACGTCGGCGTCGAGGCTCTGCGCCACCAGTTCGCCGAGACCGACGACGCCGTGGCGCTGCTCCATCGCCGCGACGGCGAGCGCGACCGCCGTGAGCAGCTCGCTCTCCGCCGGGGCGCGGGCGGGGAGGCCGTGCGCCCTCGCGTGGATGTAGGCGCGCACGCGCTCGACGATCTGGAGATCGCCAGCGTCGTCGTACGCGGCGCCGCGCGCGAGGTCGAGGACCCAGTCCGCGATCTCGAGCAGCGCGCCGACCGGCAGCGCCGCCTCGGCGAGGTCGTGCTCGGCGAGCGCGGCGGTGTCTCGCGCGCGCCGCGGCGCCGCGCGCCGCCGCGGCGCCTTCTCGCCCTTGGCCCGCTGGCTCTTGTGCTTGTGCTCGTGCTTCCGCTTGTCGTTCTGGCTGTGCATGGGAATCCGTTCCGCCGGGCAGACCCCGGCCGTGGAGGGCGCCGCGCGTCGCGCGGGCGCACCCGTGGTGTGGCGATCGCGACCATCGCGACCGCCGCTTGCTCGCGAGCCCCATCGCTCGCGCCCGCCCGTCACCGCCCACCGACCCGCCGCCGTCGTCGCGCGTCAGTCGAGGTGCTCGATCACCTCCGTCGCCAGGGTCTCGGCCCCCGGCTGCGGCGCTCGTCCCAGCGCGCCGAGCGTGAAGCCCTCGACGCGCAGTTCGCGCTCCAGCTCCTCCAGCAGGGTCGGCGGGACCCCGAGGCTGGCGAGGTAGGCACGGGCCGCCGCCGCCGCCGCGCGCTCGCCGATGCGGCTCGTCGCCTTCGCGACCGCGACCGTGGCCGGGTGCGGCCGCACGCGCCAGCGCCCGACCTTCACGCCCTTGCGGCGCCGCGCGTTGCGGTACGTCTCGGCGTCCAGGTCGGCGAGGACCTCGGCTGTGGTGAGCACCACCGTCAGCCCCGCCGGGCCGAACGCCCGTGCTTCGCGCTCGGCGAGCGCCAGCACGGTCGCGACATCGAGCACCTCGTCGTCGTCGATCGCGTCACCGTCGAGTAGTGCGAGCATCGCGGCGTGGGCGCGCCCGACCATCGCGCACCCGCCCCGGATCTCGGCGGCCGCCTCGGCGGCGAGCTCGACGATCCAGTCGATGGCCTCGGTCGGCGACAGCCGGACCGGGGCGGGTGCGTTGCGGTACAGGCCGCCGCGGAGCGCGTTGCGCGACACCTTCGGATCGAGCACGACCGGCTGGCCGTCCTCGACCGGGAACGTGTGCGGGCCCGTCTTGGTGTCCACCGTCGCGAGCTGGCGCACCGGCGTCGGATCGATCATCTCGGCCACCGCGAGGTACAGCGCGGCGCGCTCGACGCAGTTCGGATCCGGCGCGGGGATGCGGAGCCGCTGGGGCGGGCTGCACGCCGCGACCTTGGGGCCATCGGCGGGATCGCCGTCGTCGTCACGCTGCGGCAGCGAGCGGATCCACGTGACGAGCGACTTCGTCGTGCCGTGGCGCTCCGCGAGGTCGCGCAGCGCGGTGTCGTCGTGCTCGACCAGCTCGCCGATCACCGCGGTGATTCCGTCGAGGCAGTCGTGATCGTTCACGGGGGCGCCGATCACGACGTCACCTCCTCGCCGTCGAGGCTGCCTTCCGGCTCGTCGGGGTCGTCCTCGTCGCGCGTGCCGGCGATCTGCGCGCGGATGCGTTCGATCGCCTCGTCGACGCTCAGCGCCGACAGCTCGCGCAGCCAGCGCGCGACCTCCGGCGGCGTCAGCTCGCCGTAGACCTCGGTGAGGAACGCGATCTCGTCCGGGTTCAACTGCATCCGGATCGCGGCCATGTGGCCCATCATCTCGGGCGTCAGCGTGGTGTCGTCGGCGTCGTCGTCCACGCGGCCGACGTCGGCGTTGGTTGAGGCGTCGTCGATGTCGGGCTCCGGCGCGGGCGCGGGTGCGGGAATCGGCGTCGCGCGGGACTGCTCCGTGGCCGGACGCCTGGCTCCGCCAGGCCGCACTTGCGCAGCCGGCCGCGCCTCCTTCGTGCGCGCGCCGGCGTTGCGCAGCGGCGCCTTGCCCAGCAGCATCATCGCGATCGGGGACAGCGCCTGCGCCGCGCTGGCGACGTTGCGCGTGACGTTCGCGATCTTGTCGACCATCTGCCGCTCGTCGCCCTCGTCCTCCTCGCCGTCGTGGTCGGCGTCGTCGTCCTCCTTGGGCTCGGTGGGCGCGCCGCTGTTGCGCGGCTCCGGCGGCGTGCGCGCCGGCAGGCCCGCGCCATCCGCGGCGCGCAGCAGGTGCGCGGCCGCGTCCATGACGCTCGAGAACCGCTCCGCCATCGTCCGCGTCATCTCCGCGTTCACACGGACGACCTCGGACAGCAGCATCGCCGTCTCCGACATGCCGCGTTCGCGCGCCGGTCCCGGCTCGGGTGCGGTCACGGTCGTCGCCGCCGGCCCGCTCGCCTCGTTCGCCGGCTGCGCCGCCGGCTCGCCGCGCGGGATCACCACGTACGCCGCCGGCACGCCATCGAGTGGCTGGTGGTGCGCGTCGAGCGCGTCGAGCCGGTACTTCCCGGGCGCGTTGCTCACCTGCGCGCGGAACTCGTCCGCCGTCGAGTCGATCGACAGGATCAGCGGGACGATCCCGTCCTTCTTGTAGACGACCTCGAGCCCGCGGTCGCGCACGCGGCGCGGTCGCCAGAACTCGGCGGTGCTCGGCAGCTCGAACCGCTCGCCGTTGTTGTTGAACGCCAGCTCGTACATCAGCCCAGTAGCCTTTCCGCGAGCGGCGCTCCGCGACCGTCCATCGGTCGCCTTCGTTGCCGTCGCCTTCTACTGGCTGAAGCTCACGACCCGGCCGTTTGATCCCATCGGTCGATCACTTTGTTCACTCGATTCTCTAACGCTACGAAAATTCATGACCGCCTGCGTCTCCACTCCTGCTCTGCCCAAAGTAGTATCCAATGGCATGGTGCGTCGCGACGACGACGGAGACCCCGAGCCCGTGAGGGGCGGGAAACCGGCGTCACGCTGTGGAGATCCAGCGGGTGAGAGTCCCGTCCCGGTAAGCGCCGGAGCGCCGGGTAGCAGGCCCCAGGCTCGAGCGGAGAGGCTCGATGCCCGAGCGGGGCGTCGAAAGCGCGTCAGGCAGCGAGAGCTGTGCAGCGCGGAGCAAGCACGCGGGCCGCAACATGAAGTGAAGCCTGCAGCCTCGACACATGAACAATCCGGGGGCCGAGCCGCTCATGTCACGGCGAAGGCAACACCGACGGCGCCAGCACCGGAGCGCGCCGAAGGTCCCGGCGGGGTACGGGGCGCAGCACGCGTGCAAGGATCGACACGGAACGCGAGAGACCCGTCTGCGCCGCCGTCGTCGCGGCAAGGTGGCTCGTATAAGTCGAGAACGAAGTCGAGCGCCGCGCAGCGGGAGTCCGATGGGATCGTAGTACCGCAGACCGAGGTGCGAGCCTCGGGAACGAACGCCGTGGCGAACAACGCGGCGGGAGGGAAGGGTCCCGACGGTGGTCACGCCTGCCGAGCAGGTAAGCGCGAGGGAATGGCCGGCCCGACCGGACCTAACCACCCCCGCGGCCGTAGGCCGCGCGACAAAGTGCGAGAACTGCAACGGAGGCTCTGGGCCGCAGCCAAGCGGGCACCGGGGAGGCGCTTCCACGCGCTGTACGATCACGTGTGGAGGAGTGACGTCCTCCGCGAAGCGTGGGAGCGAGTGCGGAGAAACCGCGGCGCCGCGGGGGTCGATGGCCAGTCGATCCGCGACGTCGAGCAGCACGGAGTCGAGCGCTTTCTCGAAGCGTTGGGAGCCGAGCTGCGCGCAGGCACGTACCGGCCGGACGTGGTGAGACGCCGGTACATTCCGAAGGCCGATGGGAGGCAGCGACCGCTGGGGATCCCGACGGTCCGGGACCGGGTGGCGCAGATGGCGGCGAAGCTGGTGCTGGAGCCGATCTACGAGGCGGACTTCGAGCCGTGCTCGTACGGGTTCCGGCCGAAGCGGAGCGCGACGATGGCGCTGGAGACCCTGAGGAAGCTCGGGGCCAAGGGCGGACAACACGTGCTTGACGCCGACATCCGCGACTACTTCGGGAGCATCGACCACGACAAGCTGATGAAGCTCGTCGAGCGACGCGTCTCGGATCGGCGGATGCTCAAACTGGTGCGCAAGTGGCTCGAAGCGGGTGTGATGGAGGACGGCGTCGTCTTGTCGACGGAGGCCGGCACGCCGCAAGGGGGAGTGATCTCGCCCTTGCTGTCCAACATCTACCTGCACGTGCTCGACGTCTTGTGGACGCGCCACAGCGCCCCGCTGGGGACGCTGGTGCGCTACGCGGACGACTTCGTCGTGATGTGCCGAACGCGACGAGACTGCGAGCAGGCCGAGGCGCGCGTCAGGGTGATCCTGGCGCGCCTCGGGCTCGAGCTGCACCCGGACAAGACGAGGAGGGTCGAGCTCACCGACGGCAAGGAGGGCTTCGACTTCCTCGGCTGCCACCTGCACAAGCGCATGAGCGGGACGCTGTGGGAACAGAAGCGCAAGCGCCTCTACTTCCTGCAGCGGTGGCCGTCCGTGCGCTCGATGCAGCGGATCCGGCAGCGCGTGAAGGAGCTGACCCCGCGCTCGAGATGCCACGCGGATCTCCGCGAGGTCATCGCCGAGCTGAACCCTGTCGTTCGCGGGTGGGGGCAGTACTTCCGCACCGGGAACGCCGCGAAGCAGTTCGTCCAGATCGATCGCTACGTCGTGGATCGCCTCCGTGCCCTGCGCATCCAGCGCAAGGGTCGGAACCTGCGGCCCGGCGAGGCGGCAGGCTGGACGCGCGAGTCCTTCGAGAACCTCGGCCTCTATCGCCTGCGCGGGACCATCCGCTACCCGGAGCAGCCCTTCTGGAAAGAAGCCGCGTAATGCTGCGTCCTGAACGACCACCGGGGAGCCGTGTGCGGGAAATCCGCACGCACGGTTCTGACGGGGGTCTTGTGGAAACCCGCCGCAAGGTGGGGGAAAGCTAGACCTACCAATGGGGCTCTTTCGATGTGATTGGTGTGATAAGGAAACAGGGGCGCTCGCGCTCGACTACTGCTCGGCGAGGTGCCAACACGAAGCCTCTGCTGCAAATGAGGCCCGCCGACAGGAGGGCATGGCGGCTCGTCAGGCACACCGGGAGATCAAGGAAGTGCTCGTCGAGGTCGAGCGACTTGCCGTTGAGCGCGAGAAGTGGGTCGCCACACGAGGCGAGGCTGCACTACAAGACGCAGCTGAGCTTGCCCGTCTTGAGCGCGACAAGCAGCGACTGGAGACTGTCGATCAGTTGCCAATGGTTGCTCGTCTGCGACGTCTTGAGGAACTCGAGGAGAAGCGGCCCCTCAGCGCCGAAGAACGTGAAGAGCAGCAGACCCTGTCGGCGCAGTTCCGAGATTCCTTGGCGAAGCTGCAGGCAGGGTGGAACGCGATGGATGCCGCTGCAGAGCGTCTGCACCTGCAACGAGTCTCTGAGGAACGGCAACGCGTTCAAGACCTCCAATCGCAGATCTCGCGCGCCCAGCCGAAGGGGCTGTTCGCGAACTACGTGAGTGAGAACCGATTCATTGGCTACATCTTGATCGCCATCGCGGTCCTCTTGGCCGGCTTCGTGATCATCGCAGCGGCGGCGTTGGGAGGTGGCGATATTCATCACGAGACCGCAGAGCAGAAGATGGACGCTGTGAAGACACTCCTTGGGTTGCTCGCCGCAGCCGGTCTCATCGGCCTCGTCGGCATTGCGGCGGTTAGGGTGCGTGGGAGGTGGCTGGAATTCGAACGCCTGCGGGCGAAGCTGAGAGAGGTTCCACCACCGCCACCACCGCCACCACCGCCTCCACCTCAGACACCGCCTTCCCCACCCCCGCGGAAGCAATAGGACCACCGAGGCCGCGCGACCTACCGCACCCACGACTTCGTCTGGCCACTGGTGGACCGCGACCACGACCGCCGCGCCGACCTCCGCGACCACGGCCACGACCACGGTCACGACCGCCGCGCGCACCAGCTCGACCGCGTGATCGCTGCGAGCGCGGGGCGCTCCAGGACCGCGCGTTTCTGCACCGTGCGCGGTCGAGGCGGCGTGATCCGCTGGCATTCCGCGCGGTCAGCCCACGTGGCAGAGCGCGGCAGGCGCCCAGGATCGGCCCGCAACGGGGCACGGAACGCATGCTCAGTGTCATGGCCGGGCGGCAGAGTCGACGTCCCCAGAGCTCGCCACGCCTGCCCCCGAGGCCGATCGATGAATGAGACCGACGAACCGATCCCCCTTCCCCCCGCCCAGCTCGAACAGATCCGGCGCGAGTTCGACAAGCCGCTCCGCGCCAGGCTGCTCGCGTTCGCCAAGACGCGGGCCGCCGTCCTCCAGAAGGCCCAGGTCGCTGCGGCGGTCGACCCCAGCAAGGAAGCCGAGCTGCTCGTGATCGAAGCGGTGTCCGCCACGATCCTCGGGCACCGTCGCTGGGATCCCTCGCTGCCTCTCTACGACCACCTGTGTCGCGTGATCCGGTCGCAGGCCAGCAACCGCGTGCGGCACGCGGACCGGAACCGCCACCTGTACATGCACGACCAGCGGCTGGACGAGAGCACCGACGGCTCCGCGAAGCTACACGCCAAGATCACGCGGCGCGCGCCGGTCAGCGTCGCCCAGCCGGGCCGTGTCGTGTCGCTCGGCGACGCCGCACGCCGCGTCTGCCAGCGGCTGCGCGAGCAAGCGGTCGGCAAGCCGGCCACCGTCACCCAGCTCATCGACGCGTACGAGGCCGGCTGCGAGGACCGACGCGACGTTCTCGACCTCACCGGCATGACCGAGGACGAGTACCGCAACGCGCGGCGCATCCTGGACCGGATGCTCGCCGCGCTCCCCGATGACCTTCACGACCGGGCGCTCGACGCCCTGGAGAGCTCCTATGACGGAACGCTGCCCCTCAAGTCCTGACGAACAGGCCCTCCGCCTCCTCGAGGCGCTCCACGGTCAGCCCGAGGACGTCGATGCGGACGTGTCCGCGGATCCCGCCGCGCTCGCGCGCATCCAGGTCGGCGTCGACCGGGCCTTCGACCTCGCCTGGCGGGCCGCGCGCGAGCACGCCAAGCAGCAGGCCATGTCGCGCGCGCGGCGCCGCGACGACCTGCTCGCGCTGGCGCGCGACGCGATCATCGCGCGCATCCACGCGTGGCAGGAGCGCCTCGGGCCGAGCCTGCAGCTCGCCCACCGCGACCTCGCCCACGTCCCCGACGACGACCTGCGGACCATGCTCGCCGATCTGGAGGAGCTGGCCGAACGCCGCGATCTCCCGGCATGACGCCGCCGCTGGAGATCCGCCGCGCCTGGCGCGCGGCGACCGAGCTGCACGATCGGTTCTTCATCCGCGACGCCCAGGACATCGACGTCCGCGGGATCGCGGCCCTGCTCGGTGTCGAGGTCCGCGACGGCGGCATCGCCGGCGCGACCGCCCGGCTCGTCGGGGATCACCGCTGGGGGATCATCCGCGTCGCCGAGCGCGTCGAGCACGAGGGGGCCCGCAACTTCTCCGTGGCGCACGAGCTGGGTCACCGCCAGCTTGGGCATCCCACCGGCTCCGTCGCCGCGCTGTGCTCGGCGCCGAAGGCCCGCGATCGAGTCGATCGCGGCGTCGAGTCCACCGCCAACGCGTTCGCCGCGGAGCTGCTGATGCCCGCGCGCCTGCTGCGGCGCCGCTGTGAGGTCTCGCCGGTGAGCCTCGACCCGGCGCGCGCGATCTCGGCCGAGTTCAAGGTCTCGCTGATGGCTGCCGCGTTGCGCTTCGTCGAGCTGACCAGCGAGCGGTGCGCGCTGGTGTTCTCGCGCCAGGGCAGCGTCGCATGGGCGTTGCGGAGCGCGAACTTCGTGCCCGAGATCCCGCGCGGCCGCCGGCTCGATCCGCAGAGCGTCGCCGCGGACTGGTTCAAGGGCAGGCGCATGTACGAGGGCTGCCAGCCCGTCCCCGGCGACGCGTGGCTCGACCACTCCGCCGCCACGAGCGTGGAGGTCTGGGAGGACTCGCTTGCGATCCCCGGGATTGATGGCGTGCTGTCGCTGGTGTGGATCCCGGAGAAGGTTGCCGCGCCACTTGGTTGATGGCTGGGGAACGGCTGGAACGCGGAATCACGTGAGAACCGTTCCGCACTTCGCGCCCAGCCCCGCGGCCGCAAGGCCGGACAGCAGTCAAGAAGCACGCGTGCGGCAGCCCGCGACGTGTTGGCACAGTGGGCTCAGCAGACCGCGGTACTGAGTGCTAGTCCGCGGATAGATCCCCGCGAAAAGTCGCGCGATCTACCACACCGGACTGATCGCGAGGCGCCTCAATGGGGGCCTCGGACACCACCCCAATCACGCAAAGTGAGGGGATTTCCGGATCTTGCATCTCGGCTGGACCTTGCAAAAAGTTGCCCTCGATGCCACGTTAGCGAACATGAGCCCGGCGGATCGGCACGATGTCGTGCTGGCCATCCGGGCGGATCATTGAGCCGCCGTGCGCGGCAGCGAGCGAAGCCATGTCGACCCCGACCATCAAGGGCATCAGCGTTCTCATCACCCGCGAAGGGCAGTGGTTCGTGGCGCAGTGCCTGGAGATCGATGTCGCGACGCAGGCCAAGAGGCTTGAAGACCTCTACCACGAGATCTCGCGGACCATCGTTTCTCACCTTGCATTCTGCCACGAGCTTGGGGCGGATCCGTTCGCGGTCGACCCAGCGCCTGAGCACTACTGGAAGCTCTACCGGCGTGCTGCCGTGCTGCACCCATCGTCCCCGCTGCCGGAAATGGTGGCGCGGGACGACGGCCATGTTCGTGCGCGTCTTCCAGTCCAGCCGGAGATGCGCATCTTCGCGTAGCGGCGTAGAATCGGGTCGTGGCCTATCCCTTCTCGCCAAATATCTGTCTGCGCGACCTCATCGCGAAGCTAGAGAAGGAGTTCGCCTGCGAGTGCAAGAAGCTCACGCTTCACGGGCCGCGGGGGCCTGAAGTCGCGAACGCGTTGGTGCGCACCGACAAGGGCACGACCCACATTGCCACGCTGCCAGACGTTGCAGCCGATGCTGGAGTGGCACCGACCGTCCTGCGCAGCATTTGCAGGCGACTGGGCGTTGATCCCTCGGAGTTCGGCTTCTCACTTATGGGCGAGGACGAGGTCGACCACGACGATGACGTTGAGCCGACGGCCAAGAACTAGTTGGTTCTTGGAGTCGATGCTTTCCAGTCAATGCTCTCCGCGAATCTCATGGTGAGGCCGCACGAGCATGTCGGCCGACAGTGCTCCGTCCTCGTGTCCGGCGCGCTCGCTGTATGCGACGGCCTCGAGGAAGTGAAGCAACGCGGCACGCGCTAGCCGGGCTGTCCGCATGACGATACGCTGGAATTCGGCAATAGGATGGTGTTCGATGGCCTCGGTCTCGCGGCTGTCGCCCACGCTTGCGTCGTGAAGCACGACGAAGCGGTGCGTGCCGGCATTCCGAGCGGCCTTGGCCGGATGGAGCAAGCCAGCGTCCGCTCCTTCTTGCGAGCCGTCTGTCAGGTCCGCCGCGATTTCAGAGAGCGCAATGAGCGCGTGGTTTCCCTGCCCAACGTTCGTTGCGAGCGCCCGCCTCCATTTGGCGGAGTCTTGCTTCTCCCGCCAGAACCCGTGGAAGTCGGCCTTCTTCACCTTGATTCCGACTGACAGGTGCTCGTTGAGCGCGACCGCGATCTTGTCCAAAAGGTCGAGCGCAGCGCGCTGCGCGAGGACGAGCCGGGACGGCGTCGTCCCGTAGAGGGCGTAGTCGAGGGTGTCCATGTAAAGCCCGGTGTCGCGCGCAGCAATAAGGTCGTGCTCGAGTGCGCGCGTCGCCTCGAAGAGCAGTTCGCGCGCGACGAGGTAGTCGGCCTTCATGACGTTGAACATCGCGAACAGCGGCGGGACGGTCGCTCCGGTCCCTATCGGTTCGCTTAACGTGGAGATGTGCGCGTCGTCCCATCGTCGGGGATCGTGGCCTATGCCTTCGAGCACGGGCGATAGCGCGAGGCGGTTGTGCGCGACGAACCGCTCGTACTCCGATGCACCTTCCGGCGGCCGCACCGTCATGAGATCGCCCGGCGCACTGGGCAGCGCGTCGAATGTATCCGCTGCTCTCGGCCCTGCGAACTTGATGACTGCGTTCCGGTGGGTCTTCGCCCGATGAGCGAGGCGCAATGCTACGTCGTGAAGGTGATGTTCGTGGCCGAGCAGTCCCAGTCGCTCCACGCGCAGGAGCATTCTAGCTGCGCAGCCGGCCGCAACGCCGTTGTTCGTGTGGAGTGCGAGGGCCTCCTGGTAGCAGTCGTACGCCTCGACCCAGCGGTGCGCGTCGTCGAGTGCGTTCCCGAGGTTGGTCTGCATCTGCGACGCGAGCTCGAAGTCACTAGACGACACAGCGAGCCGCGCCGCCTCCCCGAGGAGCGACCTCGCCTGACGTCGTAGCGGCGCAGTAGCTAGGTGCCAATCGGGTTGCGACGTTCGGTCAAGCCGTGCCCGACCCACAAGGGCGTTGGAAAGGTTGTACTTCAGACTAGCCTCGTCCGGACGGGTCTCCATGAGGCGGGCAAAGATCGTCGACGCTTCCTCGACGGCTTTGAGATCATCCGCCAATACACCTGCGTCGCAGAGGGTCGCAGCCCGCAGTAGGCTCCAGGCCTTGCCGTCATCGTCAACGTTCCGAGCCGCCGCGACCGCTGCGGACGGATCGGTGTCCATCAACGAGACGAGCCGGGCCTGCATGCGACGGTACTCGTCCAGGCGATCACGCTTCGTGTTCGCGTCGTCGTCCATCGTCGGGCTCTCTCGGCTTCGCGATCCTTAACGCGGGGCGCACGCGATCGATGTGCTCATCGCCTCGGCTTACGTTGCTGCGGCCTTGTACGTCGCGCAGCACCTGGCTCGCTGCCGCGGTGCTTCGGTCCGGTTCGCGACGCGGTGATGACGGCTGGTTGCGCTGCGCGGACGCTGTCCAGCAACACCGTGGCGGGTTCGTCGTTCGGATCCTGGTCCACCAGTTCGCCTCGGAATGCGCGCGCAAGCGCGGACTGCTCAGTCCTCTCGACGCTGCGAAGCACGCTGGTAACCGCGTGCTCCAATCGCGCGATGGCGCCCATCGCGCCACGGAGGCGCTCGACGAGGACCTGCTGCTCCTGCAAAGGTGCGAGCGGCACCGGCCAACCGAGCATTCGTTCAGCGGTAAGGTGGAGGATTCCAACGCCCGGCGCCATGTGGGCGAAGCGACCGAGCATTGCGTCCGCGAGGAAGGCCGCGTGCAGCCATTCGCTCATGATCTTGGGTGATCGGGGCCTCGCGCGGAGAAGCGTCTTCTGGTAGCAGGCCCCTTGAATCTCGTCTCGCCAGATTGCGGGTTTGCCGACTTCGCTTGCGCTACCCGACGCCTCGCTCAGCAGCACATCGCCATAGCGAAGTCGATACCGTTCAGGGTCGGGAAACCCCATCTCCTTGATATCGGAGAGATCGAGGCCGTCCCACGTGATGTTTGCGGCACGGACGTAGGGATGTGTCCTCTTGGCGTTCGCGTGGATAGGCGCGCGCTGCTGGCCAAGCTGAAGCTCAGCGAGTTCGTCGACGCTCGCCCAGGTCCAACCTTGTGGAAGATCGCCAAGGGACTTGCCGCCGGCCCCAATCGGTGTGCGGAACGCTCGGGGAGCACGGGCCTTCCCGTTCGCTCGTGTGGTCACCTCAACGCGAGCGCCGCGCTCGACGCGGATGCTGTCGAGGAGGGCGCGGGCGGGTTCGACGTCGGGATGGGCTGCGCGCCAATCCGCGGTGAGATCGCCGCGGAACGCTGCCGCGAGAATGGAGCGCTTGAGCCTGTCGAGCAACGCGGGCCGAACGTGCGGGACACCGTTCGCGACGTCACGCCCCGGCTGAATGATCCCATACACGATCGGGGTCTCGGCTCCGATGAGTTCCCCACCACCGAGCAAGTTCTCCAGCGCGGATAGGTCCTCCATCGCAGCCTGCAGCTCGACGCGGATCTCCGCGGCGATCTCGTCGGGCTCGCCGACCGTGGCTTCATCGTGCGCGCTGTCGTCCTTGAGCCACGAAATGTCCAGGTTGTCATTGCGCTTCGCGACGTCCTCGCGCGTGAACGCGCGGAACCGTCCCTGCTCGCCCTCGTCCTTCCGCTTGTGCTTCTCTCCGGTCGGGTCGTTGCCGAACGCAGCGACGAACGGCTGGAGGTACTCGCGGGTGAACGGCGTGCGCTTGCCGAACGATGGTGCGTTGGTGCGGAGGTCGTAGACCCAGACCCTCTTCGTGTTGCCCTTGTCCTTCTCCCCGCGGGTGAAGCACAGCACGTTGGTCTTCACGCCCTGCGCGTAGAAGATCCCCGTCGGCAGCCGGAGGATCGTGTGGAGGTTGCACTTGTCCATCAGGTCGGCGCGGACCTCGCGTCCGCGCCCCTCCTCGAACAGCACGTTGTCAGGCAGCACCACGGCTGCACGTCCGCCGGGCAGCAGGCCCCGGTAGATGTGCTGGAGGAACATGAGCTGCTTGTTGCTCGTCGGGAACGTGAGGTCGTCGCGGGTCCCGCCGCCCGCGCCCTTCTTCGTCCCGAACGGCGGGTTGGTGAGGATGAGGTGAGCCTTCGGCAGTGACGCCCCGTCGTTCGACAGCGTGTCGCCGAGCCGCACCGCGCCCTCGCCCACGCCCTCGATGTCGTGGAGCATGCAGTTCATCAACGCGAGTCGCCGCGTCTCGGGCACCAGCTCCAGTCCGACGAACGCGTCGCGCTTCTGGAACTCCTGCTGCTTCGCGCCGAGGTCGAACAGCTGGTCCGTGTGCCGCTTGATGTACGTGTCCGCCGCGATGAGGAAGCCCGCGGTCCCGGCGGCGGGGTCCTGGATCACCTCGCCGGCCTGCGGCCTCATCACCTCGACCATCGCCTCGATCAGCGGGCGTGGCGTGAAGTACTGGCCGGCGCCTGACTTCGTCTCGTTGGCGTTCTTCTGGAGCAAGCCCTCGTAGAGGTCGCCGAGACCGTCGGTCTTCGCCGAGAACCAGTCGAGCGCGTCGAGCTCCAGGACGAGCTGGTCCAGGTGGCGTGCCTCGCGCAGCGCCGTCTGTGCGCCCGCGTAGATCGCGCGGACCAGCGGGTCTGACGCGCGCCCGAGCGTCAGCAGCACGTCCTTGTAGAGCTCGAGCCGGTCACCGCCCGGTGGCGCGCCGAGGAGGTCGCCCCAGCGGCAGCCCTTGGGAAGCCGCTGCTCCTTGGAGGTCTCCTGGGCCATCTTGAGGAACAGGAGCAGGGTCAGCTCGGTCGCGTACTGGTGGTACGTGATCCCGCCGTCGCGGAGGATGTGGCAGCGCAGCCAGAGTTTGTCGACGATGTCCGAGGTGTGGTTCACGCGGTTGCCTTGTCGTCGTTCCAGACCGCGTCGCCGAGGTCGTCAAGGATCGTGCGGAGCCGTCCGCCCAGCGCCTTGTTTACACCTTTCCATCCGCCGACGTTGGCGAATGCGCCCTGGCTGAACGCATCTTCGTCGACGACGATCTCCTTCTTGAGCTGCTCGGCGATGCGCTCGAGCCACTTGCGCTGCGGGGGCGAGAACGTACCCGCGGCGAGCACCTTGGCCACGGCGCGGTCGACGCGGTCGCCGTAGGGGACGAGCGGCGAGCCGATCGCGCGCTGGCGGATGAAGCCCACGATCGTGGCGGCGATGTCCTGGTTGGTCCAGTCGCGGAACGCCGTGCGGAGCTTGGCCTCGCCGTAGCCGGCGGCGTCGAGCTTGAGCTTCAGCTCGCGGAGCTGCGCTCGAGTGAGGTCGCGCGGACGCGTGCAGACGACGGCCAGCGCGGCGAGGTCGTTGCGATGTTGCTCGATGAAGCGCTGGAACGCGGCGAGGTAGTCTTCGGGGCGCGTGTTGCCCTCGCCGTAGCCGCGCTCGACCGCGATGACGTGGTCGGCGTGAGGCGCGATCACGGCGGCTCGCCCGAGCCCAACAGGTTTGGCGAGCCGTTCGAGCAGGACGGCCAGCTCTGGCGAGCGGGTCAGCAGCGTGATCGCGCCGGAGGCGCCGGCTTCGTGCAGGTGATCGGGTAGCCGGGTGAGCGGCGCGCCGAGCAGCCCTTCGAGCGACTCAATCGCGCTGGCCTTGTCCTCGCTGCCCGGCGCGCCTGGCTTGGCCAGCCCGCGGACCACGCGGCGCAGGCGTTCGACCAGCTCGCGGAGCACCTCGTCGGCCTGGGTGCGGCCGGCATCGGCGCCGGGGGCGACAAGCGCGCGTGGATCGAGCAGCTCGGCGAGCAGCTCTCCCACGGTGCGGGAGACGTCCTTGACGAGGGGCTTCATGTCCGACACCTGCGAGAGCCCGTCGTAGAGGCCG
Source organism: Myxococcales bacterium (assembly GCA_011526095.1). GTDB lineage: Bacteria > Myxococcota_A > Polyangia > Haliangiales > Haliangiaceae > WYBA01. The sequence goes on from WYBA01000353.1 coordinate 15,411, forward strand.
ACGGCGTCGAAGATGCGGAACACCTGCTTGCCGATCTCGGGACAGAGCCGCGTCGCGCGGCCGAGCATCTGCTCGTAGAGGATGCGGCTCTTGATCCGGCGCAGGAACACGATGTTCGACACGCGGGGGACGTCGACGCCGGTGGAGAGCAGGTCGACCGTAACCGCGATCTTCGGGGTCGCCTCGTTCTTGAAGCGGCGGATCTGATCGAGCGGGCGGTCTACAGAGCCCGTGATCTTCTGGACCACGTCGTCGTCGACCGGCCCCCATGCGGCGGAGAGGGCGTCCTTCAGGCGCGGGACGAGGCGCTCGGCGTGGTCGTCGTTGACACAGAAGATGATGGTCTTGGCGTCGCCGGTGGGGTCGAGGTGCTGGGCCAGCTCCGCAGCGACGGCGCGGTTGAATCCGTCCGTGATCACCGTGCGGTTGAACTCGGCGACGTCGAACGACAGCTCGTCCGGAAGCTGCGACAGCTCGACCTCGCCGCCCGCGAGCAGCGTCGCGACCTCGGCCCCCCTGTCGAACTTGATCCCCTCCGTGGCTAGGTGCGTGACGATCCGGATCGGCGGTTCGTGGTCGACGAGCCAACCGTCCGCGACAGCTTCGGGGTAGCTGTAGAGGAACACGGGCGGGCCGAAGATCCGGCGAGTGTGCTCGGCCGGCGTCGCGGTGAGGCCGATCTTCACTGCATCGAAGTGGTCGAGCACGCGCCGGTAGGTGGAGACGTAGTCCTCGAACCCGCGCAGCTCCTGCTCGCCCTCGGTCATCTCGCGATCGAGCGTGTAGCCGCGGTGGCTCTCGTCGACGATGACGCAGTCGTAGTGATCGATCGCGACGGGAGGCGCATCGGCCGCGGGCCAGAGGATCCGCTGGGCCATACCCTGGACCGTGGCGACGTGGACCTTCGTCTCGCGTGCCGGCGTGACGCCTTCGAGGCCCATGACGTCGTAGTTCTGCGCGAAGGTTTGCAGGTTCTCCAGGCGGACCTCGGCGAACGCGTCTTGCGCTTGCTTGCCGAGGGCGCTGCGGTCGACGAGGAACAGCACACGGCGGAAGCGGCGGCTTCTCAGCAGGCGGTGGACGAGCGCGAGCGTCGTGCGCGTCTTGCCGGTGCCGGTCGCCATCGCCACGAGCAGCTCGCGTTGACCGCGGCCAATCGCGTCCTCGACGGCTCGGATCGCCCGCACCTGATAGTCGCGGAGATGGAGCGCCTCCTGGATCACGTCCGGCGGCTCGTCGGCCAGCTGGGCCTGCGCGGCGGCGACGTCGGCGGCGCGCATCGCGACGAGCGCCTCGGGCGTGTGCCATCCGGTGAGCGCGCGCGGGTGGTTGGTCGGCGCGCGGACATCGAGGAACCACACCCCACTCTCCGTCTCGACCTGGCGCAGGTACGGGCGCCCGTTAGTCGCGTAGAGGAACGGGACCGCGTAGCGCGGATCGGTCGGCTTGGCTGTCGTCGACGTGACGTAGCCCCAGCCGCTGACGGGGCCTTCACTGGCGCGCTCGGCCAGGGGACGCACGGCCGCGAGGCCGCGGGCGTACCGCTTGGCCTGTTCCAGGTGCGACGGGACTTTCTTCGCCTTCTTCTTGGCCTCGACGACGGCGAGCGGTTCGAGGCCGACGAACAGGACGTAGTCGGCGTGGCCATCGCCGTCCGCCTCGCTGTGCGTGGGGACCTCGGCGATCGCGCGCGCCTTGCCCTTCTCGGGGCGCGCGCCCTGCGACCAACGAAGGGTCTTGCTGTTCGCCTCCCAGCCGGCGGCGCGGAGCTGGGCGTCGATCAGCACGCGCGTCTCGGCCTCGTCGAGCTCCGTGGCGTCGGTGGCGGCGGCGGCCTGGGCGGCGACGACGCGGGCTTGCTCGGCGGGCGCGGCGGCCGCTGCCGCAACGACGACGGCTTCAAGCCTGGCCTGGTCGTTGGCGGCCTTGGCCAGGTCCGCCTCGAAGACAGCCGCGAGCCGCTCCCACTCGGCCCGCTCTGCCTCGGCGTGCTGGCGGAGCCGGGCTTCCTCCTCGCGCCGAGCCGTCTCGGCTTCGAGCGCGGCGCGAGCGGCGGCGACACTGGCAAGATGGGCCGTGGCCTCGGCGCGTGCCCGGGCGGCGTCTTCCTGGAGCGCACGCAACACGGTGGACGGATCCGCCGGCGGTGAGTATCGCGGCGGCAGCCAGGCGTTGCGGGCGTGGTTGTCGCCGAAGGACTTGTGGAACCAGCACGCGAGGCGGAACGCGATCAGTAACGCGTCGAGCGCCTCCTGGCGAGATCCGACGAAGTCGTGCACCGCGGCGTTGCCGGCGCGCCGCAGCATGTGGAAGCACTCGGCGATCTTGTCGCGAACGATGCCCCGCTGTTCGAGCGTGCGGAGCAGGTCGACCTGAGCGACCTGGTTGTCGCGGCTGATGAGCCCCGCGCGAGCGGCGGCGTGCCTGGCAAACGCCTCGGCGAGCTGGCGCAGCGACACCAGCGTCAGGCTCGGGTCGAGCGCGAGCGCGCGCTCGGCCACCGTGGCGAGCCGCAGGTACAGCGGCCCGTACGGTGCGAGGAACGCGAAGCTGGACTCGTCCTGGGACGCAGCTCCCATGGACGGACGAGCCTAACCCGCCCGCAGGGTGCCGTGGTGCTTCCGTCGCCTTCGGCCTTCGTTGGCCCGCGGCTGGAAGGCTCCGCGCGGCGGGCGCGTCGGCGGCAGGTCGCGCCGCGGCAGCGATCGATGTGCGGCTTGCCGACTCATCCCGGAGGGGTGAAGCGCGCGTGGTTGCTGGTCGACGTTCGGCGAGATCTCGTTGCGCGGCCAGAGTGCCGACGTCTACCCTCGGTCGACGAGGGGGATCCTATGCGACGTGCGCCGACGATGGGGTGGATTGCGCTCGCGCTCGCGGCGATGCTGGTCTCGTGCGGCACGTCACCGGCCGGCGATGACGACGACGATCCCGACGACGTCTGCGGCGACAACGTTTGCGGCGGTGGGGAGTCCGCTGCGACGTGCCCGGCCGATTGCGACGACGTCTGCGGTGATCAGACCTGCGGCGACAGCGAGAACGCTGGCACGTGCAGCGTCGATTGCCCGGCGATGTGTGGCGACGACGTCTGCTCGAATACCGAGTCGGTGATGACCTGCCCCGCGGACTGCCCGGCGGTGTGCGGCGACAGCGCGTGCACGCACCAGGAGACCGCGGTCAACTGTTCGACCGACTGCCCGGCGGTCTGCGGCGACGACGCGTGCACGGGCGGGGAGGGCGTCGCCACCTGTCCCGCCGACTGCCCGCCGGTCTGCGGAGACACGATGTGTAGCTTCGGCGAGTCCGCCGACAGCTGCCCGTCGGACTGCGCGGCGAGTTGCGGCGATTCTGCGTGCACGCACGACGAGTCCGCCGAGAGCTGCCCCGACTGTCCCGCCGTCTGCAACGATGGCTTCTGCTCGACCGTCGAGACCTGCTCGACGTGCGCGCAAGACTGCGGGGCTTGCCTGCCGACGACGATCGACATCACGCTGGTCGGCGCGCTCATCCGCCCCGCGATGGCCGATGGGCGAACCTGGGACGGCCCCGATCTCTCGTCGGAGCAGATCGACGCCATGGCGGATCTGACCGCGCTGCTGGCCGGGGTTCCCCCCTTGTACGGAGACGTCGCCGCGTTCGTCACCAACCTTGCGATCGACGCGTGGTCGCCCCCGGACCCGTTCGGCGTCGGCGAGATCGCCTGGAACGGCCCGTTCGACGCCGCGCTGACCCAGCACGTCGCGACCACCGAGAACAACTTCGAGGACACCGTGACCCCGCAATGGCCGGGACCGCCGTACCCGGGCTGGCTCAACGTCCCGGTGAGCCCGACGCTCCGCGTGAGGCTCACGCTCCAGGACGAGGACCTCGTGAACGACGACTTGATCGGCACGGTCGAGCTGAACGAGGCCGACCTGCGCGCCGCGTACAACCTAGGTGGCGTCGCCGGGATCCCCGTCTACGACCAGGGCTCGACCCAGATCCTCTACGTGACCCTGTCGGTGTCGGAGTCTGCGCCGCCTCCAGTCTGCGGCGGCGACTGCGCGAGCGGCGTGTACACCGCGTGCACCTGCGGTGCGGCCGACCCCTGCGGCTGGCTGGGCGACGGGCTCTGCGACTCCTACTGCACCGCCACGTTCCCGGCGGATCACTTCGACGACTTCACCGATTGCGCCGCTGCGTGCGCGACCGACTGCACCAACCTCACCTACTCCGCGTGTAGCTGCGCGAGCGTCGATCCGTGCAACTGGCAGGGCGATGGCGTCTGCGACGCCTACTGCGCCGAAAATTTCCCCGCTGACCACTTCAACGACGGCGCGGACTGCCCGTAGCGAGCCAGTCGCCGCGGATGTGGCGAACAGTGCGCGGACCGCTCAGGCTTCGCTGGCCGTCGTCCCCGTGTTCACGCCGAGCGCCTCCATCGCCGCGAGGATCTCGGCAGTGACGCGGTGCTCTCCAGCCGCGAGCGACCCGACCAGGATCCGCGCCAGCGCCGGAACGCCGGACTGGTCGCCGTAGGATCCGACGGCGAGTGCGCCGAGGAGCGGGTCGTCCACGCTCCACTCCGCCAGCAGGTCGAGCACCCGAGGGTCACGGAGGCCCTGCGCGCCGAGCGCCTCCGCGGCGAGGACGCGCGCGTACGAGCCGAGCGACGGCCACAGCGCGACGACCGGCTCGACGAGGGCGGGGCCGGCGGACATGACCGCGCGGATCACGATGCGGTGGACGTCCTCGCACCGCCATTCGAGGCACGACAACAGGCAGCCGATCGCGCCGAACGTGCGCAGCTCTTCGAGCACGCACAGCGCCGCCATGTAGGGCGTCGGCGGCCGCTCTCGCGACGCGCGCTCGGTGACCGGCAGCGACGCGACGAACGTGACGACCTGCTGGGTGGGGTCGCCAAAGAGCTGGCGCAGCCGCGGCAGCCGGAGGGGCATGGCGAGGCTGAGGGACTCCAGGACGTCGTTGGTTCGGCTCCCGCTCATCCGCGCACGCCGATCCGCTTGAGCGCGTCGCCCAGCGCCTTGTGCGAGACGCCGAGCGACCGAGCCGCTGCCCGGAGGTTGCCCTGGTTCTCGATCAGCGCCAGCAGGCGCGCGGCGTTGCGTTCGAGGTCCGGGAAGTTGTCCGGCCAGTCGAACGCGACGAGCCGCGCCACGGTCTCGGGGCCGAGCTCGGCGACCTGGCGCCGCGCCTCGGCGGTCTCCTCGGCGCCGGTGCCGGCGGCGCGAAGCCGCTCCTTGATGATCCGTCGAAACAGGATGTCGAGCAGGCGCGGCACGTCTCCCCGGCGGTCGCGAATCGTGGGCACGGTGATCACGCGTAGCCGCGGGGCGAAGTGCTCGCCCAGACGCCGGGCCGCCGTCGCGAAGTCGGGCGCCGCCAGGATCGGGCGGATGTGGTACTCGTCGCCGAACAGGTGGCCCGCGAAGAACGCGGGCATCTCGCCGAAGTCGTCGAGGTCGAGGTACGCCGTGCCGTGCGACGAGTGCGCGAGCTGCGCGACCTGCTCGGGCCGGCCCTTGAGCGGCCCCTGGACCGGCACGAACGCGCGGTCGCGGCGCGACGAGGTCCGATGGATCTCCTCGGCCAGCGCGCGCTGATCGCAGCCGCGCTCGCCCACGAGCAAGAGCGCGTCGCCGCTGACCACGACGCCGAGCGCGCGGTCGACGTGGTCGTGGGCGCTCAGGCCGAGCGTCCAGAGCAGGTGCGGGCGAAGCCGGCGCATGTGCTGGTCCATCGCGAGGAGCGTGACGTCGCCGACGCGGAAGGTCCGCCCCGCGACGATCTCGGCCTCGCTCACCTCGGCGTCGTTCACCAGCGTGCCGTTCGTCGAGCCCTGGTCGCGGATCCAGAGCCGGTTGCTCTTGCGCTGCACGAGCAGGTGGACGCCCGAGACGTGCTCGCCCCGCGCGCGTTCCCCGAGCATGGACGAGCTGACGCGGAGGTCGACGTCCGGCTCGGGCTTGGAGCCGATCGTGAACGTCTGCTTCTCGGGCAGCAGCAGCTCGACCGCGGTCCCGACGACGCGCAACGAGACGACCTCGTCCACGGGCGGCAGACGCAGGCCGCGCGACTCGCGAATCGGGTCGGTGGGCAGCGTCGGCGGCTTGGCCGTGGCGGCGGGAGCGCCGGCGGGACCGTCCTTGCTGCTCCCCGGCCGGGGCGGCTTCGAGTGCGTCATCGTCGTGCTCAGCCTACGACAGGCGTCGCCGCGACATCCCTTGTGGCGAGGCCGCCGGCCCCGGATCGCCGATCACCTTGCCATCGGGCCGGGGCGCTTCCCGTCGGAAGTCCTGGGGCAGGGGCTTCGTCCGCCAGGGGCCTGGAGAGGTGATCTGCATCTCGGACGCAACCGCCTTGCCGGCCGGGCGAGAGCTTGCTCGTGATGGCGTACTACCCAGCCGTGACGATGAATCCCGACCACGCAAGCGCCGACGCGTCCGTGACGGCGGACGAGCTGCGACGCTACCTGCGCACCGCGAGCACCTTGCTCGCGGTCACGCCCGCAGCGCCGCTCGAGCGCGTGCGCGTGCTACAGCAAGCGCGCTGCTGGTCACGTGCCGTGGCGGAGGGAATCGAGCAGCTCCTCCGCGAGGCCGAGCGCGAGCTCGGTGACACGCTCGACGAGCCGTTGACCGGGCCCGCCCACCTCGACAGGATCCAGGTCGAACCATGACGCCCCCGCC
>WYBA01000354.1 GCA_011526095.1 Myxococcales bacterium
CTTCTGCACGAGCTTCGTCCTGAACTTCTCGCTGTACACGGTCACGATGGTCTCTCTGCCCCCTGGCCTCGGTCGCGGCGGCCGTCAGGCCGCCAGCGGGATGCGACAACTACCCTGGCACAGGGGGCTTCTGAGAAGGGCAAGGGTCGACATCCACCCGTACTCGTTGCCCAGCTCGCAGTACCAGGAGCTGCCGTGATCGCTGCGCACGATCCCGAACGATCGCGGATCGGGAAGCGCGCGACCCTCGCGCGCATCGGATGGAGTGGCCCTGGTCATCGGCACCCGAGCGGCTGCGTGCGACGACACGCAGACGCTCGCGCGGCATGGCTACCACAGGGGCGCTGCGCGCGCCGTAGCTGCATCGCCCGGCCCGGAGCTGGGATTCGATGCGTGTAGGGAACCCCGCGACTTCACTGGCCTGTCAGTCATCGACAACCCACCGGTGTTGTCGAAACCGGCCGAACTTGTGCACCATTGGTGACATGCGGCGCACCTCGACCACGACGGCGCTCTCCCGGGGGACCCTCGCCTGGCTCGCGGCCGCGCTGGCGGCGTGCGCATCTGCGGGCGGCGGCGGAGGTGGCGACGATGACGATGACCAGCCGGACGCGAGCGGTCAGACACCCGACGGTCAGCCCGGCGACATCGATGCACCGCCGATCGACGCGGCGCCGCCGATCGACGGGCCGCCGATCGACGCGGCGGTGCAGCCGGTCACGCTGACGCAGAGCACGGCGACCACGATCACGGCGGCCAACTCGGTTGCGTGCGCGAACGGCACCACCGGCTACACGACGGAGAACAGCTACTACCGGGTGTTCCCGCTGTCCGCGGCCGGGATCTCGGGCACCTCGACGTTCACGCCGACGAGCGTCGCGTTCGGCGTCGAGGAGTCGAGCGCGACCGCCGGCTCGCACACGATCCAGGTGCGGCTGCACTCGATGACCGGCACGACGCTGACCAACACCAACCAGCTCACGCTCGTCCACGGCCAGAACCACGCCGTGCCCAACACCACGGGAACGATCCAGACGGTCACGCTGACCGGCGCGCCCGCAGTGTCCGGCGCGCTTTCGCTGGTGTTCGAGGTGTTCGTCCCCGACGGGACCGCCGCGGGCAACGTGTTCTACATCGGCAGCAACACCGCCGGGCAGTCGGCGCCGGGCTACATCCGCGCGCCGTCGACGGGCTGCGACATCACCCAGCCGGTCACGCTCGACTCGCTCGGCTTCGCGACCGTGCACATGGTCATGTCGGTCACCGGGACGACGCCGTAGCGGCGGCGTCCGGGGCGCGCGCGGCGGCGTCGAGGCGGGCGTAGGTGCGGTCGCGGTCGGCGTGGATCGCGGCGACGGCGGCGGCGATCGCGTCGGGGGCGGCGCGCGCGGTGTCGAGGTTGCGGGCGGCGACCTGATCCGAGACGGTGCGCGGCGCGGGCTTGAGCGCGGTGAGGTCGGCGAGCAGGGCGGCCTGATCGGCGAGCGAGGGCGGGCCCGGCGGGCGGCGGAGGTCGGCGAGCAGCGACAGGCGCACGACCTGCAGCGTCGGGTCGGGGCTGCGGCGGAACCACGGGACGGCGCGCGCGGGCGTGGTGAGATCCGCCTGGGCGTCGGGGTGGAAGTCGGCGACGGCGAGCACGCGCGCGAGCGGCGAGGCGAGCAGGGTGTCGCGGACGCGGCGCAGCGCCTGCGGCGACAGGCCGGCGCGCGGCAGCACGACCATGCCCATCACGGCGCGCGGGTCGGCGATGATCCGCGCGGCGCCGTCGAGCGCGGTCGCGGGCGTGCACACCTCGACGCGGACCTCACCGTCGAGGCGCGCGCGCCGCGACCACGGGCACAGGTCGAACGCCTCGACGACCTCGACGACGTAACGCCACAGCAGACGCTCGGCCTCGGCGGCGAGCTCGGGGGGGACCGTGAGGGCGTGGGCGGCGCGGTGCAGGTGCGCAGCGTACCGCGCAACGGCGCGCGGTGGGGCGTGTCATGGTCGAGAGATGATCGAGCCGTTGATCGGGGGGCGCGCGGACGCGAATCGCGGCGAGCGGCGGGCGCGCGGCAGCGAGCTTGCCCGGCGGAGGACGGTGGCACGCATCGTCGACTGTCAGCGTCCTTCGACACGCGCCTCGCTGGCGCTCGGCGCTGCTCAGGACGAGCGGAGGGGGAGCGGGCTGGATCGAGCCTCTCCGGACGAGCGGAGGGGGCGCGGGCTGGACTCGGCGCGCGGCTGGGCGCGGGTGCTCGCGCTCGTGCTGGTCGTGCTCGTCGTCGGCGCGCCCGAGGCGCGCGCGGACGACGTGGCGGCGTGCGAGGTGGTGCGAGGCGCGCTGGCGAAGAAGGACCTGGCGCGCGCGTCCGTGGCGCTCGGGGCGTGCGCGGCCGCGGACGCCGAGGCGGCCGGCGCGCTCGAGGGCGAGATCGCGCGGCGCGCGCAGCAGGCGGGCTACTCGCCGGTCGAGGTCGTGTCGGACCCGCCGGGCGAGACGGTGATCGCCAGCGTCGCGACGGAGCTGCCGTTCGTCGCGCCGGCGTCGCTGTGGCTGCCGCCGGGGACGCACGAGCTGGTGCTCGTCGTCGACGGCGCGCCGGTGGCGTCGAGCCTGGTGATCGTCAAGGACGGCAACCGCGCCGCGGCGCTGCTGACGCGGCCGGGCGCGGCGCCGCCGCCCGGCACGTCCGAGGTCGACTTCTCCGACGAGGCCGCGGGCGAGATGCAGAGCGGGACGCCCGAGGAGGTCGAGTTCGCGAGCCTCTTGCCCGAGCGCTACCGCCAGGGTCTGGCGCAGCGGCCCGACGCGTGGGACGGCGACGCGGTCGGCGGGCGGCGCGCGGTCTACCGCGCCGCGGTCGGCGTGGCGCTCGCGCGCGCGGGCGGCGCGACCGCGACCGGCGTGATGGTCGAGGCGCGCGCGGGGTACGGCGTCGCGCGCCCCGGGCCGCGCGTGCGGGTCTCGCCCGAGGTCGCGGTCGTCGTCGCGCGCGCCGAGGACGCGACCGGCGAGGCGCGGACGCTGGCGCAGGTGCACGGCGCGGCGCTGGTCGAGCTGGCCTGGCTGTCCGGCGGCCGCGGCGGCGCGGTCGCGGCTGGTCCGGGCGCCGCGTGGATCGCGGGCCCTGGCGCGGACGACGCTCGCGCCGGCGCCGCGCTCGCCGCGGTCGCGACCGCCGAGCTCGTGCTCGGGCGCGCGAGCGTGCTCGCGCGCGTCGAGCTGCCGCTGGTCACGACGGCCGACGTGCGCACGACCACGCTCGGGTTCGGCGTCGGCCTGCGCTGGTGACGGTCGCGCGCGCGGTGCCATACTGGCGCCGTGCGCACCGCCGCCGGGCCCTGTGGCCGCTTCGCCCCGTCGACGACGGGCGAGGCGCACCCCGGCACGCTGCTCGCCGCGCTGCTGGCGTGGCTCGACGCGCGCAGCCTCGGCGGGCGGTTCGTCGTCCGGCTCGAGAACCTCGACGTCACGCGGTGCCGCCCGGCGTGGGCCGACCAGCTGCTCGCCGACCTGACCTGGCTCGGGCTCGACTGGGACGAGCTCGTCGATCAGGCGCAGGCGCCCGCGCGCGCGCGCCACGAGGCCGCGCTCGACGCGCTCGCCGCCGCCGGGCGGCTCTACCCGTGCGCGTGCACCCGCGCCGATCGCGCGGGCGGCCGGCGCGCGCCCGACGGCGGCTGGGCCTACCCGAACACCTGCCGCGGCCGCGCGCTGCCCGACGGCGGCTGGCGCGCCGTGACCGAGGCGGTGCGCGTCCGCCTCGACGACGACCGCATCGACCTCGTCGACGAGGGCGGGCTCGACCTGTCGCAGACGCCCGCGGTCGAGATGGGCGATCCGGTCGTCGTGCGCCGCGACGGCGTGCTCGCCTACCAGCTCGTGGTCGTGGTCGACGACGCCGCCAGCGGCGTCACCCGCGTCGTGCGCGGCCGCGACATCGCGCCGTCGACCGCGACGCAGGTGATGCTGCAGCGGCTGCTCGGGCTGCCGCGGCCGGCGTACCGCCACCACTTCCTGCTGCTCGAGCCGCGCGGCGACAAGCTCGCCAAGCTCCACGGCTCGGTCCCGGCGAGCGCGCTGCGCGCGCGCCACGACGCCGCGTCGCTGTGCGGGCTGCTCGCCGCGGCCGCCGGCCTGGTCGCGGCGCCGGCGCTCTGCACGCCGCGCGAGCTGCTCGCGACTTTCGCGTGGGACCGCGTCACCAACGACGACCGCGTCGCCACGTTCACCGACCACCTGGAGATCGCCTGATGTCCCGCACGCCGCTCTTCGCCGTGACCCTCGCCCTGGCCGCGTGCGGCGCCGACCCCGACGACGACGGCCAGCCCGAGTACGACTTCACGCTGACCCAGCCGCTCGCCACCGTCGAGCTGCTCCCCGGCGGCGAGGTGCCGATCACGTGGAGCATGGCCGGCGCCGCCGAGGCGCACCTGGTGATCGAGCTGTCGTCGGTGAGCGACGACCTCGCCTACACGATCGTCGACGAGACGATCACCGAGGGCCCGGGCGGCGGGCCGTGGGCAGGGCGCGACGTCGAGGGCCAGCTCGTCCTGCCCGACGTCTTCGACATCGTCGCGTCGGTCTACGTCGACGGCCTGCTCGTCGGCGGCGCGCTGCGCAACCTGTCGGTGCACGGCGCCTACGTCACGTACCCGCCGCCCGACCACGACCTCGAGATCGCCGCCAGCGACGGCGAGGTCGACCTCACGTACATGACCGTGAGCCAGCGCGTGATCCGGATCGTCACCTCGCTCGACCCCGACACCGCCGTCGACGGCGACGAGCTGGTGATCGACGAGCGCACGATCCCGGGCGAGTTCGTCCCGTTCGAGCGCATCGTCCACTTCACCGGCGTGACGCTCGCCGACGCCGCGATCCCCGAGGGCGACTACACCGTCACCCTCGACGTCTCCGACGACGACGACCCCACGCTCGCCTACCGCCGCACCGGCGGCCGCGTGCTGTGGCGCCCCGGCGCGTGACCGCGCGCTACAGCCCGACGCGCGAGGCGCGCTCGCGCGGGGCGTCGCCGCGGCGCGCGCGGGTCGACCACGACGGGTGGTAGCGGTTGCTGCCGCGGATCTCGGTCCACGCGATGTCGGCCTCGCCGTGGCGGTGGTCCATGTGGACGAAGCCCTCGTCGGGGTACCAGCCGACGCCGACCTGCTCGAACCTCGTCCACACGTAGTCGCGCACGTCGGTGAGCTTCACGCCCTGGACGCGGAAGTCGAACGCGCGACCGGCGCGGTGCGGCGACGTCTTGCGCTCGCCCTTCCAGTTCCGGTACGCGGAGATGTACTCGATCGTGTGGCCGGGCCAGCGCGCCTGGACGTCGGCGATCATCGCGAGCAGGCCGCGATCGATGCCGCGCTCGCGCTCGCTGCGGCGGCAGCGGAACGCGTGCTCGAGCGTCTCGCGCGTCGTCGCGTCGATCGAGCCGTCGCGACCGATGCGCACCGTGTACGTCTCCTTGTGGTTGGCGTCGAACAGCACGACGTCCACCGGCTCGGCGAGCATGCCGAGCGTGCCGAGCGCCGCGGTGGCGACGTCGGCGTGGGCCCCCAGCGGAGGAGGCAGCGGGGCGCTCATCGACAGCGAGCCGACCAGCGCCACGACCTGGAGCGGGAGGAGGGAGAACAGCATGGGCCGGGTCCATAGCCAGCCATGTGCCAGGATCGCCGGGAGCGCGAAGGAAACGCCGTCTCGGGCGAAAATGCGATGCGTGACAGCAGGTTGAGCGTCGACCCGCCGACCTCGCCCATCCCACCTCGCCGTTCATCCTCGCACCTGGATGAACACCTGCGCAGTGCCCGTCAGGCGCAGGCCAGCCGGTCAGCCATGCCAGCTCGTCACACCCTGACGATCCGCAGTGTCACCACTGGTGACATTGCGCCCGGACACGGCTACCGTCCTGCGCGGAGGACCACCCATGCGCCTGACCGAAGAGCACCAGCAGCTGCGCAAGACCACGCGCGAGTTCGTCGAGAAAGAGATCGTCCCGAACGCCGAGGCGTGGGAGCGCGCCGGCGCGTTCCCGGCGCACGAGGTGTTCCGCAAGATGGGCAAGCTCGGCCTGCTCGGGATCCACAAGCCCGAGAAGTTCGGCGGCATGGGCCTCGACTACTCGTACCAGGCGGTGTTCGTCGAGGAGCTCGGCGCGGGCTCCGGCTCGGTCGGGATGGCGATCGGCGTGCAGACCGACATGGCGACGCCGGCGCTGGCGCGGTGGGGCTCCGACGAGCTGCGCACCGAGTTCCTCGCCCCGTCGATCGCCGGCGAGCAGGTCGCCGCGATCGCGGTCAGCGAGGTCACCGGCGGCTCCGACGTCGCGGCGATCAAGACCGTCGCGAAGAAGGACGGCAGCGACTACGTCATCAACGGCTCGAAGATGTGGATCACCAACGCCGCGCAGGCCGACTACCTGTGCCTGCTCGCCAACACCAGCGAGGGCGCGGTCCACCTCAACAAGTCGCTGATCATCGTCCCGACGAAGACCAAGGGCGTGACGATCGGCGAGAAGCTCGACAAGCTCGGCATGCGCGCCTCGGACACCTGCCCGGTGTTCCTCGAGGACGTGCGCGTGCCGCAGCGCTACCGCATCGGCGCCGAGGGCACCGGCTTCATGATGCAGATGGTCCAGTTCCAGGAGGAGCGGCTGTTCGGCGCGCTGTCGTCGATCCGCGGCATGGAGCGCGTGATCAACGAGACGATCGCCTACTGCAAGGAGCGGCACACGTTCGGCCAGCCGCTGATCGACAACCAGGTGATCCACTTCCGGTTCGCCGAGCTGCAGACCGAGGTCGAGGCGCTGCGCGCGCTGACGTGGTCCGCGATCGAGAGCTACGTCGGCGGCCAGGACGTGACGATGCTGGCGTCGATGGCGAAGCTCAAGGCCGGCCGCCTCGGGCGCGAGCTGTCGGACGCGTGCCTGCAGTACTGGGGCGGCATGGGCTTCATGTGGGACAACGTCGCGTCGCGCGCGTACCGCGACACGCGGCTGATGTCGATCGGCGGCGGCGCCGACGAGATCATGCTCGGCATCATCGCCAAGCTGATGGGCATCCTGCCGGGCAAGAAGAAGAAGGCGCCGCCGGCGGCGGACAAGTAGCAGCGCCGCGGGGCGCCTACTGGCCTTCCGGGATGACCTGGCCGACCGGGATCCACACCGTGTGGCCCGTCCCGCCGACCTCGACCTCGTAGTAGCCCTGCTGTTGCTGGCGGATCGTCGAGCTGTGCAGGCTGCCGTCCGGGCTCGACACGAGCACGCGCGCGCCGACCGGCAGTAGCGGCGGCCCCGCGGGCGACGATGGCGGCGTCGCCGGGGTCGCCGGGGTCGCCGGGGTCGGCTGCGTCGGCTGGTTCGCGACGGCGACCGGCACCGGCACCGGCGCGGCCGACGGGCTCGACCCCGCGGACGCCGCCGCGGACGACGGCACGATCGGCGCGCGCTTCTTGTTCGCGCCGATCTCGCCCGACACGACGCCGATCTCGCCCGACACCATGGCCGACGAGATCGCCCCGCCCGGCGACGAGTCGGGCGGCGGTGGGACCGGCGTCGCGGGCAGCTCGGCCGTCGGCTGATCGTGCGACGGCGCGGTGCCGAAGGCGCCGGTGGCGTACGGCGCGTGCTGGTAGCTCGGGTCGTGGTGCGGGTAGCCGCCGACGGCGTAGCCGCCGGTCGGGTACGCGGGGCTCGGCGCGGCGGCCGCGTGGGGCTGGCCGGCCCAGCCGCCGCCGGCGTGCCACGCGCCGGCGCCGAGCCCGCCGTCGTCGGCGTGGATCAGCAGCTGGTTGAACCGGACGAAGTGGACGCCGGTGACGGCGCCGGCGGTCGGGTTGTACGCGGTGACCTCGTCGATGATCGACGCGAGCGCGGCCGGGTCGGTGACGGCGGCGGGGTTGCTCGCGGCGACGACGCGGCGGACCAGCACCCGCGACAGCAGGCGCTCGACGCTGTTCGCCACCGAGCGCATCAGGCCGGTGTTCACGTCGTTGAACGGCAGCCCGACGAACTGGGCGATCAGCGAGCCAGGATCCCCGCAGCGCACCAGCAGGCTGCCCTGCGCGCGCAGCCGCACCGGCTGCTGCGTCGCCGGGATGACGAAGCTGGTCATGACGTCGAACGGCGTCTCGACCGGCGCGGTCAGCACGAAGTACGCGTGCGTCGGCTTGCTCGGGTCCGGCGTCCGCCAGCTGTGGCGCCCGGGGCCGAGCGGCTGGCCCACCACCCAGGCCGGGCACATCACGACGATCTCGTCGTCGGCGCACGACACCTCGACCGGCTCCGGTCCGATCGGGAACGGCCACGCGTACACCAGGTGGGTGGAGGCGACCTGGTCCCTGACGATCACGGGCATCGGAGCCCACGGATAGTAGCAGCGACGGGGCGCCGATCACACGTCGTCGTGGCCGTCCGTCGCGGGCGGCGGGCCCTCGCCCTGGCGGGGGACCGGGTGGATCCGGACCTTGCGGACCCGGCGCGCCGACGCCTCGACGATCTCCAGCACCGTCCCGTCCTCGGTCTTGAGCGTCGTGCCCGCCTCCGGGATCATCTCGGCCAGCGCGATGCACAGGCCGGCGATGGTCGTGCGGTCAGCTCCGACGGGCAGGTCGAGGTGCAGCTCGCGGTTGACCTTGCGCACCGGCGCCCAGCCCTGGACGATCGCGGTGCCCTCGGGCTCGCGCAGCACCAGGCTCTGCGGCTGGTCGTCCTCGCTGAAGATGTCGCCGACCAGCTCCTCGATCAGGTCCTCGATCGTGATCAGGCCGGCGAGGCCGTGCTCGTCGGTGACGACCGCCATCTGGACGCGGCGGCGCTGCATCTCGCGCAGCAGGTCGAGCGCGGGCGTCGTGCCGGCCACGACGTAGGGCGGGCGCAGGATGTCCTCCAGCACGACCAGCCCGCGCTCCCACGCCAGCGCGAGGACGTCGCGCGCGACGACGTAGCCGACGATGTGGTCGATGCTGCCGTCGTAGACCGGCATCCGGCTGTGGCCCTCCTCGAGGATCACGCGCTGGACCTCCTCCGGCGGCGCGCCGCGGCGGAGCGCGACGACGCGGGTGCGCGGCACCATGACCTCGGCGACGGTGATCTCGCCGAACCCGAGCGCGCGCGAGGCGATCTCCGAGGCGCGCGGGTCGACCGAGCCGGTCTTGGCCGCCTCCTCGACCAGCTGCTGCAGCTCGTCGCGCGACAGCCGCGCCTCGGTGAACGTGGTCTGGTCGCCGAACATCCGCAGGAACACGTTCGAGCACGCGGTCAGGAACCACACCAGCGGGCGCATCAGGTACGCCAGCCCCAGCAGCGGGCGCCCGACCAGGAACGAGTACGAGTCGGAGTAGCGCAGCGCGAGCGACTTGGGCACCAGCTCGCCGAGCACGAGCTCGAGGAACGAGATCAGCAGCACCGCCGTGACGAGCGAGATCTCCTGCGCGTACTCGACGTCGCCGAGCGCGGCCGACATCGACGCGGCGAACGCGGCGCCGCCGACGGCGCCGGCGGCGGTGCCGACCAGGGTGATGCCGATCTGGACGGTGGCGAGGAAGTGCTCGGGCTTGTCGCGCAGCGACTTGACCGCGAGCGCGCGCTTGTCGCCGCGGCGCACGAACTCGCGCAGCCGCGTCTTGCGCACGCTCAGCACCGAGATCTCCGCGCCGGCGAACAGGCCGTTCGCGAGGATCAGGAAGAAGATGAGCAGGAAGTCCGCGAACACGTCCGCGCCGCCCGGCGCGCGCGGAGCATAACCCAGTAGACTCCGCGGCGATGTCCACGCGTGACCGCAAGCCACGCCCGGCGAGCAGCGGCTACATCACCCCGGACGGCGCGAAGAAGCTTCGCGACGAGCTCGAGCAGCTGTGGCACGTCGAGCGGCCGCGGGTGACCCAGGAGGTCGCCGACGCCGCGGCGCAGGGCGATCGCTCGGAGAACGCCGAGTACATCTACGGCAAGCGGCGGCTGCGCGAGATCGATCGCCGCGTGCGGTTCCTGACCAAGCGGCTCGAGGCGCTCACCGTGGTGGCCGAGCCGCCCGAGCGGCGCGATCGCGTGTTCTTCGGCGCGTGGGTGAAGGTGGAGGACGAGGACGGCGAGGAGGCGGAGTGGCGGATCGTCGGGCCCGACGAGTCGGACGTGAAGGCGGGATGGATCAGCATGGACTCGCCGGTGGCGCGCGCGCTGATGGGCAAGCGCGTCGGCGACGAGGTGACCGTGCGACGGCCCGCGGGGGACGCGGAGTACACGATCGTGGGGGTGCGCTACTGACAGAACGAAGGTCGCCGCCGTCGCCGGTCCGCGGGAGGGACGAGGGAGGGGGGGGGAGGAATTCCGGGACCGGAGCGACGGCGACGACGAGGGAGGCGGGAGGCAGGAGGGAGCGTGCGGGGAGAGGCGGGCGGGGAGGGGACGTGACGGGGAGGAGGTGCACGCGACGGGGGACGTCTCGCGCGGACGGGCGCAGTGCAGCGCGCGTGCCGAGGTGCAACTGCGCGACACGCGCGCCGCGTGGCGCGCGCACGCGGCCTGCCGTTCACACCCGCGGCGCGAGCAGCGTTCTCACCTGGCAAGACGTGGCAGCCGGCGGCGCGAAGGTGTCGCCGCGTCGGCGACCATGTCGCCGGCCGGGCGACGGCGGTCGGGCGACGCCAGCCGGGCGCCGGCGGCCGCGCGCCGGCGGCTACGCGCGCAGCATCTGGTCGACGCGGGCGATGCGCTCGCGCATCGCGGCGCGCGCCTCGTCGGGGCCGACGATCCACGCGTGACGGCCGAGGCCGAGCACCCAGCCGGTGACCCACTCGAGGCCCTCGCAGTCGATCAGGATCTCGGCCGAGCCGTCGTCGTGGGCGGTGACCTCGCCCTCCGGCCACGCCGCGCCGACGCGGTTGACCGCGAGCGGGTCGAGGTGGACGCGGACCGTGATCGCGTCGGCCGACGGGACGTAGAGGCGCTCGCGGCGGTACGCCTCGAGGTCGAAGCCCTCGGGCGCGGCGAAGCGGTCGGCGGTCTCGGTCATCGCGCCGATGCGGTCGATCCGGAACGTGCGGACGTCGCCGCGCTTGTGGCAGTGGCCGACGACGTACCACTCGCCCGCGTGGTGGACGATGCCGTACGGGTCGACGCGGCGGCGCTCGGCCTGGTGGCGCGACGCGGTGACGTACTCGATCTCCGTCGTGACGCGGCGGCGCGCCGCGGTGACGAGCCGGCGCAGGTGCTCCGCGACGACGCGGTCCGGCTCGGCGACGACCGTGCCGTGCGCGAGCGTCTCGGCCTCGCTGGCGTCGCGCCCGAGCGCCGCGAGCAGCTTCTTCTCCGCCGCCTGCATCGCCGAGTCGAACGGGGCGATCCCGCTCTCGCGCAGCGCGCGGACGCCGAGCAGCAGCGAGCAGCCCTCGGCCGGCGTCAGCCGCAGCGGGCGCGTCAGGCGGTGGGCGAGGTCGACGAACACGCGACCGTCCTCGACGGTGACGAGCAGGTACTCGCCGGGATCGCCGTCGGGCGGGCCGACCTGGGTGAGCAGGTCGAGGTCCGCCAGCAGCTCGTCGCGGTCGACGTTGAGCTGGCGGGCGAGGTCGTCGACCGTGACGCCCTCGGCGCGCCGCGCGACGTACGGCACGATGAACAGCAGGCGCCGCAGCTTCTGGGCGACGTCGCGCACTAGGCGTACCTCCCCGCGATCGCCTCGAGCTCGGCGGCGAGGCGGCGGCGCAGGCGCTCGCCCTCGCGCACGACGATCGCGCCCTTGGCGGCGAGGATCTTCGACACGGCGAAGTCCGGGTTGGTGCAGGCGAACCGCACGCGGATCACGCCGCCTTGCGCGTCGCGTGTCGCGCCGGGGCCGAAGTCGTCGTTGGCGACGTCGCGCGCCTCGGGGTGGAGCTCGAGCTCGACCGGCTCGGGCGGCTCGGTCGTGAACGTCCACGGCGAGCGCTGCGCGTAGGCGCGGATGTCGAAGTCGAGCGGGCGCTCGAAGTCCGCCGACTTGGGCTTGGGCGCCATCACGACGTCGCGCATCCGGTCGACGCGGAACGACCGGACCTCCTTGCGCAGGTGGCACCACCCGACGAGCAGCCACGCTTGCTCGCGGTAGACGAGGCCGTACGGGTCGACGTCGCGGCGCGTGACCGTGCCGTTGCCGGCGGCCTGGTAGGTCATCGTCACGCGCTTGCGGAACCGGATCGCCTGCTCGAGCGTCGCGAAGCTCTCGCCGATGTCCTTGGCCGCCGCGCTACGCGCCGCCGGGAAGTGGACGAGCACCGGCGCGGGGTTGATCGCGCCCGCGGCGCCGCCGGCGACGCGCGACGCCTGGCGCGGGAACTCCGTCGGTGTGTCCGGTGGCTCGGGCAGGTCGAACGCGAGCTTCTTGAGCGCGAGGTCGACGATCTTGGGGTACGTGCCGCCGGGGATCGCGCGCGCGACCGACGCAGCGAGCACCAGCGCCGAGACCTCCTCGGCGGTGAGCCGGACCTCGGGCATGCGGAACCGCTTGACGTCGATGACGTAGCCGCCGTCCTCGAGCGAGTCGTCCTCCTCGGGCGTGATGTAGCGGATCGGCACGCCGAGCTCGAGCAGGTCCGCCTTGTCGCGCTCGAACGCGCGCAGCCCGGCCTCGGCGTTGGCGGTCTGGTAGCCGGGGAACTGCTCGCGGACCTCGCGGTACGTGACCGGCGTGCGCGCGCGCAGCAGCAGCATGACGAGATCGAGCAGGCGCTTGCTGCGATCGCCGCGCGCGTCCGCGTCGGCCCCGGCGCCCGTGGTCGCGGCGCGCGCGCCCTTGCCGGCGCGCGCGCCCTTGCCGCGCGCGGGCGCCTTCGTCTTGCCGGCGCGGGCGGGCTTGATCTTGCCCGGCTTCGATCGCGTGGTGCTCACGGTCCCCGCGCTCGTCATAGCGCAGCCGGCGCGACGGGGGAAGGCCGCGCGCCGCGACGTTGCGACCCCGCCGCGCGTCCGGTACCGTCGCCGGCGATGGACACCGCCTGCTCCCGCGTCGTCGCGTTTGCTGCCGCGCTCGTCGGCGGCGCGCTGGTCACGGTCGCCGCGCCGGTCACCGCCGCGGCGCAGCCGGCCGAGAAGGGCAACCTCGGGCTCGGCCTGATCATCGGCGAGCCGACGGGCCTGGCCGCCAAGCTCTACCTCGACGACGACAACGCGATCCAGGGCGCGGTCGGCGGCGCGTTCGTCGGCGGCGGCCTCCACGTCCACGCCGACTACCTGTGGCACCCGTGGATCCTCGAGGATCGCGACAGCTTCACGCTGCCGGTCTACGTCGGGCCGGGGCTGCGCGCGATCTACTACGACAAGGGCCGCGACGGCGACGACTTCGTCGCGCTCGGCCCGCGCGTCGTCGGCGGGCTGGTGTTCGACTTCAAGGAGATCCCGCTCGACGTCTTCGTCGAGGTCGCCGGCGTGCTCGAGTACGGCTTCATCGAGGGCGACGAGGGCGGGATCGGGCTGGCGATCAACGCGGGCGCCGGCGCGCGCTACTACTTCTAGCCATGGACCTGCAGCTCGACGGCAAGGCGTGCCTGGTCAGCGGCGCGAGCCGCGGCATCGGGCGCGCGATCGCGCTGGGGCTCGCGCGCGAGGGCGCGCGGGTGTGCGGCGTGGCGCGCGGCGCGGACGATCTCGCGTCGCTCGCCGGCGAGCTCGCCGCAGCGGGCGCCGGCCCGCACGCGACGTGCGTCGCCGACGTCGTCACGCCGGAGGGCGCGCAGGCGGCGGTCGACGCGTGCGTCGCGGCGCACGGCGGCGTCGACGTCGTCGTGTGCAACGTCGGCAAGTCGTTCGCGCGGAGCGTCGCCGAGATGGACGACGCGGACCTGCAGCGGTCGCTCGACCTGAACCTGTGGTCGGCGGTGCGGGTGGCGCAGCGCGCGGTGCCGCACCTGCGCGCGCGGGGCGGCGGCGCGATCGTGATGATCTCCTCGATCTGGGGCCGCGAGGCGGGCGGCGCGCCCGGCTACAACGCGGCCAAGGCGGCCGAGATCGCGATCGCGAAGGCGATGGCGCTCGACCTCGCGAAGGACGGCATCCGGGTCAACAGCGTGGCGCCCGGCTCGATCCTGTTCCCCGGCGGCGGGTGGGCGCGGCGCCAGGCCGCGGACCCGGCGGGCATCGCAGCGTTCGTCGCCCGCGAGCTGCCGTTCGGCCGGTTCGGCGCGCCGGACGAGGTCGCCGACGTCGTCACCTTCCTGTGCTCGCCCCGCGCCCGCTGGGTGTCCGGAGCGTGCGTCGTGGTCGACGGCGGCCAGTCCCGGGCGTTCTGAACCTGACGCCGGGGGACGCCGGAAAGCGGACGGCTGCCGGACATTGGCCAGGCCGCAGCGCTCCGGGGTTAGTTTTCGCGACGTGATTCCGGGATCTTGCGAAATGGTCGGACCGGTACGCGGGTTGCTTTCCCCAGCGCCGTGCGGACCTCGACCCTGTTCCTGTTCACCGCCCTGACGCTCCCGCCCACGGTCGCGGCGGCCGATGACACGTGGCGCCCCGCCTGCGCCGAGGGCGAGCCCGAGCCGTGCGAGCTGGTCGAGCGCGACATGGACTTCGGCGAGGTCGGCCACGAGGTCGCGCTGCGCTACGACACGACCGTCACCGCGGCCGCCGACACCGGCGGCGCCGCGACCGTGGTCGCGGCGATCGGCGCCGAGGGCGCGTACGGCGCGCGGTTCGGCGCGGCGCGCGACGAGTACCAGGTCGACGCCGACGCCGCGATCTCGGCGAGCCGGCGCGAGGGCACCGTGCGCGCGACCGGCCTCGGCACGCGCGCGCGCCTCGCGATCGGCCCGGCGCCGCTGCCCGCGGGCAACGAGGACCGCGCGCACATGGTGCCGTTCCCGCTGAGCTTCGAGCTGTCGCACGACGGCGACCTCGCCGCGCTGCCGTCGCTCGCCGATCGCGCCGACGTCCGGCGCGCGCCGTACCTGCGCCAGCGCGTCGCCGTCGCGACCCGCGCGATGCGCATGGAGTACGCCGAGGACGGCGTCGACGAGCGGCTCGGCCCCGACGCGCCGATCGCGGACCGCGAGGCCGGCGCGCTCGACCTGCTCGCCGTCCGCGCCGACGTCGAGTGGACCGGGCAGGACGGCACCCGCGTCGACGCCGGCGCCACGGTCGGGCTGTTCGGCGTCGAGGCGCGGTTCCCGGTCGCGATGGCGGGCGACGTCCTCGCGATCGAGGCCCGCGCCACCGAGCTGCCCGACGGCGAGGTCGCGTCGACCCACACGTTCTGGATCGTGCGCGCCGAGGGCGCCAACCCCGCGACCGGCTCCGGGTTCACGATCGCGTGGGGCGTCGTCGTCGGCCAGGACACGCCGGTCGGCCGGCCGCGCGAGGTCGATCACCGCACCGAGGCGCACGTCGGCGGGCTCGGCTGGTTCAGCGATCCGGCGCGCCCGCACGGCTGGGGCGCCCAGTACGTGCGCGCGCCGTACGTGACGATGGCGGGCGAGCCGGCGGTCGAGGACCGCGCGTTCGTCGAGGGCTGGACCGACGTCGGCGTCACCCGCCTCGTCGGCCGCGCGTTCGTCGCGCACACCTCGCGCCAGCAGGCCGACGGTGAGGTGCGAGGTGACTGGACCGGTGGCGTCGAGCTCGACGCGCGCCGCGACGTCGGCCCGTTCGCGGTCGGCGTTCACGCCGAGGGTGGCCACAGCTTCTACGCCGCGCTCGACGGCGGCGCGCCCGCGGCGGGCGTCGGCGCGCGCGCCGCGCTCACCGTGCAGCGCGCCTCGGGGCGGCGGTGGTTCTACTGATCACGCGCGGGCGCCGCGCGTCAGTTCCGCATCATGCCGAGCAGCTTGCTCATCGTCTGCTCGTCGGCGGGCGGGAAGTCGTAGTCGAGGAACTCCTTCGAAGTCACCCACCGCAGGTCGTTGACCGTCGCCGGGTACGGCTGCGCCTCGACGTGCAGCGTGCACCGGTACATCGTCATGTGGACGTCGTAGTGCGCGTACTCGTGGACGTGGTCTCCGAGCTTGTCGCCGAGGAGCACCTTCACGCCGATCCGCCCCTCGACCTCGCGCTGCAGCGCCGCCTCCTCGGTCTCGTCGGGCTCGACCCGACCGCCGGGGAACTCCCACAGCAGCGGCAGCACCGCGCCGGCGTTGCGCTGCGTGATCAGGTAGCGCCCTTCGCGCTCGATCACGGCGGCAACGACGCGGATGACCTCCTTGGCCATGGGCCGGCATTATCGACGGATCGCCCGCGATTGCAACGCCGGCGGGCCGGTGGCAATGTCCGCGCGCCATGCCGATCCGGTTCATCGAGATGCACGCCTCGTCCGACCCCGAGCAGCTCAACGGCGAGTGGCTCGTGCTGGAGAACACCGGGCCGCTGCCGTTCAACACCCGCGGCTGCGGCATCACCGTGTCGCGCAAGGGCAGCAAGAAGCGCTCGGAGCTCGGCATCATGGACCCGGGGTTCCTGCTCAAGCCGGGCGAGAAGATGCGTCTGGTCACCGGCAACCCGGGCACCAAGGCCCACGGCGAGCCGCCGCCCGAGGACGAGCTGAAGAACTACTTCCTGTTCCTGCCCAAGGTCATCCTCGGAGGCGGGGCGGGCACGCTGCTCACGCTCACGCTGCGCAGCCTGCCGGTGTGCCGCGGCGAGTTCGCCCCGGACGCGCCCGGCGGCGTCGCGCCCTGACCGATCCGCCCTGAGCCAGCCCGAGCCAGCGGACGGTGCGAAGCGACGGGCGGCGGCTCCCGACGAACGGCCGCCCAAGCCCGCAGGATCGCCAAGTTCCTTCGACAGGCTCAGCTCAGAGGGCTGCGCAGAATGCGTCGACGACGAGGACGGCGCGCGCGACGAGAGCGACAGTCGTGGCTCGCGTCGCCGCACACCGTCGAGGCCCCAGGCGCGCGGGCGTTCGGCGCTGCGAGCACCAGTCCGACGAGCCCACCGCGGACGCGCCGAGACGGCGGCGGCGTGGCGGTGCCAGGCGCCGTGGCGTGGCGCGCGTCCCACGACCGTCCGGGAGACCGCGAAC
>WYBA01000041.1 GCA_011526095.1 Myxococcales bacterium
GCCCGCCGCGCCCGCGCCGGCGCCCGCCGCGAAGCCCGCACCGCAGCCGGCCGCCCCCGCAGCCGCGCCCGCCGCCGGCGGCAAGCTCCTCGCCTCCCCGCTCGCCAAGACGCTGGCGATCGAGCTCGGCATCGACCTGCGCGCCGTCGTCGGGACCGGCCCGGGCGGCCGGATCGTCGAGCGCGACGTGCGCGCGGCGGCCGCCGGCGGCAGCGCGGCGCCCGCGGTCGCGGCGGTGATCGCCGCGGCCGACCTGCGCGAGGACCGCGGCGACGTCACCGGCGACGCGCCCGCCGTCGGGACCGCGCTGGTCAAGCCCGGCGCGCACGCGACGACGTTGCCGACCGAGCACGCCGACTACGCCGACGTGCCCGCGAGCAACATGCGCAGGCGGATCGCCGCGCGCCTCACCGAGGCCAAGCGCGACGTCCCGCACTTCTACCTGATGCGGCAGCTCGACGCCGCGCCGCTGCTCGAGTTCCGCACCCGGCTCAACGACCTGCTCGGCGACCGCGGCAAGGTCTCGGTCAACGACCTGGTGATCAAGGGCGTCGCGCTGGCGCTGCGCCGGCTGCCCGAGTGCAACGCCGCGTGGATGGGGGACGCGATCCGCCGGTTCAGCCGCGTCCACGTCGGCGTCGCCGTCGCGATCGAGGACGGCCTGGTCACGCCGGTCGTCCGCGACGCGGATCTCAAGGGCATCGGCGCGATCGCGGCCGAGGTCAAGGACCTCGCGGCGCGCGCCAAGGCGCGGCAGCTCAAGGGGCCGGAGATCACCGGCTCGACGTTCACCGTGTCGAACCTGGGGATGTTCGGGATCGAGCGGTTCACCGCGATCCTCAACCCGCCCGAGGCCGGGATCCTGGCGATCGGCGGGGTCGTCGACACGCCGGTCGTCAAGGACGGCCAGGTCGTGGCCGGCAAGCGGATGACCGTGACGATGTCGTGCGACCACCGCGTCATCGACGGCGCGCTCGGCGCGCGGTGGCTGCAGATCCTGGTCGACCTGCTCGAGCATCCGGAGGCGCTGGCGCTGTGAGCGACGCAAAGACGACCCCATCGGAAGACACGTTCGACGTCGTCGTGATCGGCTCGGGCCCGGGCGGCTACGTCGCCGCGATCCGCGCGGCCCAGCTCGGCCTGCGCGTCGCGTGCGTCGAGCGCGAGAGCCTCGGCGGCATCTGCCTCAACTGGGGCTGCATCCCGACCAAGGCGCTGCTGCGCTCGGCCGAGCTGCTCGAGCAGTTCCACCGCGCCAGGGAGTTCGGGATCGTCGTCGAGGGCGAGGTCAAGGCCGACCTGCCGGCGATCGTCCAGCGCAGCCGCGACGTCGCGTCCAAGATCTCCAAGGGCGTGGCGTTCCTGCTCAAGAAGAACAAGATCACGCACGTCGCGGGCACCGCGAAGCTCGGCGCGCGCGCCGGCGCGTGGCAGCCGCACCAGGTCGAGGTCACCGCCGCCGACGGCAGCGCGCGGACGCTGACGACCAAGCACGTGATCCTGGCGACGGGCGCGCGGGCGAAGAGCCTGCCCGGCGTCACCCTCGACGGCGAGCGCGTCATCGAGTACCGCAAGGCGATGACGCTGCCGGCGCAGCCAAAGACCATGGTCGTGATCGGCGCCGGCGCGATCGGCGTCGAGTTCGCGTCGTTCTACCGCGCGCTCGGCACCGAGGTGACGATCGTCGAGTACCTGCCGCGGCTGGTCCCGGCGGCCGACGCCGAGGTCAGCAAGGAGCTGCAGCGCGCGTTCGAGAAGCGCGGGTTCCAGCTGATGCTGTCGCACAAGGTCGCGGGCGTGAAGAACGCCGGCACCCACGCCGAGGTGCTGGTCGATCCGCGCGACGGCGGCCCCGGCACCAAGCTGATCGCCGACGTCGTGCTGGTGTCGGTCGGGATCTCGGCCAACACCGAGAACCTCGGGCTCGAGGCGCACGGGGTCAAGCTCGACCGCGGGTTCATCCAGGTCGACGCGGAGCTGCGCTGCGGCGACGGGCTGTGGGCGATCGGCGACGTGATCGGCCGCGGCCTGGCGCACACCGCGAGCGCCGAGGGCGTGTACGTCGCCGAGCGGATCGCCGGCCACCACGCGATCCCCGTCGACTACGACACGATCCCGGCGTGCGTCTACTGCCACCCCGAGGTCGCGCAGGTCGGGCTCACCGAGGAGCAGGCCAAGGACAAGGGCGTGCCGTACAAGGTCGGCAAGTTCCCGTGGCGCCCGCTCGGCAAGGCGATGGCCTCGGGCGACAGCGTCGGCTTCGTCAAGGTGATGTGGCACGCCGAGACCGGCGCGCTGGTGGGCGCGCACATGATCGGGCCGGCGGTGACGGATCTGGTCGCCGAGCTGACGCTCGCCAAGGCGACCGAGGTCAACGCCGAGAGCCTCGCGTACACCATCCACGCCCACCCGACGTTCGCCGAGGCGATCAAGGAAGCCACCGAGGACGCCCTCGGCCACGCGATCCACCTGTAGCCGCGAAGGCGGAGACGGGCGCGGAGACGGAGACGGAGACGGAGACGGAGACGGAGACGGAGACGGAGACGGAGACGGAGACGCTCCGCTCATCCTGAGCAGGGCCGAGCGCCAGCGAGGCCCGTGTCGAAGGATGCTGACAGTCCCGTCACGCGTGCTACCCCGTGGGACGGCGTGCGCCCCTTCTACGTGTACATGCTCCGCTGCCGCGACGGCGCCCTCTACGTCGGACACACCGACGACCTCGAGGCGCGCGTCGCGCATCACGACGCCGGCACGTACGACGGGTTCACGGCGCTGCGGCGACCGGTCGAGCTCGTCTTCGCTGCCGAGCTGCAGACACGAGACGAAGCGTTCGCGCGCGAGCGGCAACTCAAGGGCTGGAGTCATGCGAAGAAGGAGGCGCTCATCGCTCGCGACTGGCCCCGCGTCCAGGCGCTGGCGCGTGGGCGGTGGCGGCGAGCGCCAGCGTAGAGGACTGTCACCATCCTTCGACACGGGCCTCGCTGGCGCTCGGCCCTGCTCAGGATGAGCGGAACGGCTCCGGATCGACCGCTATCCGCTGTCTCCACCTCGACCACTACCTGCGTCTCCGCCTACGTCTCCGGCTCCGCCTCCGTCTCCGCCTCCGCCTCCGTCTCCGTCTCCGTCTCCGTCTCCGCCTCCGTCTCCGTCGCCGTCGCCGCCTCCGTCTCCGTCTCCGCCTCCGTCTCCGGCGCCGGCCGCCGCCGGTTCGGACCCGTCGTCGCCGCCTCTTCTCTCTCATCTGCCCGCGCGACGTGCTAAGCACGGCTCGATGTCCGAGCGCGTCCACCTCCCTGTCGTGACCGGAGCGGGCGCCGCTGCGGCCGAGGCGCCGTCGCCCCGTCGGCGCCACCCGGACTGGATCCGCGTCCAGCTACCGACCAAGCCGACGTTCTTCGAGACGCAGCGGCTGGTCCGCGACCAGCGGCTGAACACGGTGTGCGAGAGCGCGAGCTGCCCCAACATCGGCGAGTGCTGGAGCCGGCGCGCGCTGACGATCATGATCCTCGGCGACATCTGCACCCGGTCGTGCCGGTTCTGCGACGTCACGACCGGCCGGCCGCTGCCGCCGGATCCCGACGAGCCGCGCCGCGTCGCCGAGACGCTGGCGCAGCTCGGGCTGGTCCACACGGTGATCACGTGCGTCGATCGCGACGACCTGCCGGACTTCGGCGCCGCGCACTGGGCCGAGACGATCACCCGGGTCAAGGCGGCGTGCCCCGACATGACGCTCGAGATCCTCGCCGGTGACTTCAAGGGCAAGCCGGAGCTGGTCGACGTCGTCCTCGCGGCCCGCCCCGACGTGTTCGCCCACAACCTCGAGACGGTGCCGCGGCTGTCGCGCGCCGTGCGCGTCCAGGCGAGCTACCCGCGCAGCTACGCGATCCTCGAGCACGCCCACCGCCAGGGCGCGATCACCAAGACCGGGCTGATGCTCGGCCTGGGCGAGACGCGCGACGAGGTCGAGGAGGTGCTGCGCGACGTCGCGCGCCTCGGCGTCGACATCGTCACGCTCGGCCAGTACCTGTCGCCGTCGAAGCAGCACCTGCCGATCGAGCGCTACGTCCCGCCGGCCGAGTTCGACGAGCTCGCCGCCTACGCGCGCGGCCTCGGCATCCCGCACGTCGAGTCGGGGCCGCTGGTCCGGTCGAGCTACCACGCCGACGGCCAGGCCGACCTCGTGCGCGCGATCGTCGCAGCGCGCGATGCGGCGCCAGCGCCAGCGCCAGCGCCGTGACCGCCCGCGCCACCACCGTCGTCGGCGCCGGCGTGATCGGGCTGACGTGCGCGGTCGAGCTGCAGCGCGCCGGCCACGACGTCACCGTGATCGCCGAGCAGCCGGGCGACGCGACCGTGTCGTCGGTCGCCGGCGCGATCTGGTTCCCCTACCGCGCCGGCCCGGTCGACCGCGTCGCGGCGTGGGCACGGCGCACGCGCGACCGGCTCGAGGCGCTCGCGCAGACCACGCCCGACGCCGGCGTCGACGTGCTGACGTGCTGGGAGATCACCGACGAGCCCGCGCCGTGGTGGCTGCCCGCCGCACCGGACGCGGCGCGCGCGGCCGCGCCGGTGCCCGGCGCCCCGCCGGCGTGGCGGTTCCGCGCGCCGCGGGTCGAGCCGGCGGCACACCTGCCGTGGCTCGAGGCGCAGCTCGACCGCCCCGTGGTGCGCGCGCGCCTCGACGCGCTCGCCGACGCGCCCGGCGACCTCGTCGTCCACTGCGCCGGGCTCGGCGCGCGCCGGCTCGCCGGCGATCGCGCGCTCGGCGGCCTGCTCGGCCAGGTGCTCGTCACCGCGCCCGGCCGCGCCGACCTGCGCACGTCGATCACCGACGACCGCGACCCCGACGCGCTGTTCTACGTGATCCCGCGGCGCGACTCGCTCGTCCTCGGCGGCTGCGCGATCACCCACGCCGGCGACGACGCGCCGGCCGCCGACGCCGCGCTGACCGCGCGGATCCTCGCCGACGCCGCCCGCCTCGGCGTCGACGTCGGCCCGGTCCGCGCCGTGCGCACCGGGCTGCGGCCGTACCGCCCCGAGGTCCGGCTCGAGCGCGACGGGCGCGTCATCCACTGCTACGGCCACGGCGGCGCCGGCTACACGCTCGCGCTCGGCTGCGCCGAGGACGTCGTGGCGCTCGCTACCGGATGATCATCCACGTCACCGCCAGCCCGACGAGGGCGACGATCGCGATGACGAGCAGCACCGCGCTGCGGTTGCTCGGCGGGCCCTGGATCACGCTCGGCGCGGAGATCGCGCGGTTCGAGCCCGTCGACTTGCCGGTCGACTTGCCGGTCGACTTGCCGACCGACTTGCCCGCGCCCGCGCCCGCCTTGGCGCCGCGCCCGGCCGCGGGCCGCGCGTCGTCGCGGTTCATGATCCGCGTCGGGTCGTCGTCGGTGTCGCGCGGCGCGGTGCTCGACTCGATCACCAGCTGGCCCGAGTCGCCGGGCCGCGGCGCCGCGCCCCGCATCGCGTTGCCCGCCTTGCCGCGCGCGCGCGACGGATCCTGCCGCGCGGTGACCTGCCCGGGGTCGGTGACCTCGGCCTCGAGATCCTGATCGCTGACCTCGACGGTGGTGTTGGGGTCGAACGCCGGCCCGCCCGGCGTGGTCTGCGCGCCCGGCGGCACCGCCGGCAGGCCGGCGACCGTCCCCGCCCCACCCGACGCCGACGTCGTCGAGGGCGTCGATCGCGTGACGTGGTGGTGCATCGCGCCCCCGACGACGCGCTCGTGCGGCAGCTCCTCGCCGGCGAGCGCCGCCGGCGACACCAGGCCGCCGGTGAGGCACCTCTCCCACGCCGCGCGCAGCGTCGCCTCGGCGTCGGCGCCGTCCTTCATCCGGCGCGACGCGTCGGGCTCGAGCGCGCGCATGCAGATGTCCGACAGCGGGCCGGGGATCGATGGATCGTGCGCGGTCGGCGGCAGGGCGTCGCCCTTGACGACGTGGCTGTTGGTCGTGCGCGTGTCCGGCCCCTCGTACGGGATCCGCCCGGACAGCAGCTCGTACAGCACCGCGCCCCACGCGAACACGTCGGCCTGCGGCGTGTAGCGGCCCTCCTTGATCGCCTCGGGCGGCGAGTAGCCGGGCGTGCCCATGAAGATGCCGACCTGCGTGAGGTCCGAGTCCGGCATCCGCGCGATCCCGAAGTCGGCCAGCTTCCACCGGCTCTCGCCGGCGTGGAGCACGTTGGCCGGCTTGACGTCGCGGTGGACGATCCGCTGGCGGTGCGCGAAGCCGAGCGCCGACCCCAGATCGAGCGCGATGTTGATCGCCTTGCCGAGCGGCATCCGGACGCGGTCGAGGCGATCGGCGAGCGACTCGCCCGGCAGGTACTCGAGCACCATGAACGGCGCGCCGAGGTCCTCGTCGACGCCGACGTCGAAGATCGTGACGATCGCCGGGTGCTGCATCTTGGCGGCGGCCTTGGCCTCGCGCTGGAAGCGCTCGAGGTAGGCCGAGCGCACCCGCTTGCCCTGCCCCTGGGGCGAGACGATGGTCTTCACCGCGACGATCCGGTCGAGCAGCGGGTCCCGGGCCTTGTAGACCACGCCCATCGCGCCCTTGCCGATGACCTTGAGGATCTCGTAGCGACCGATGGTCTTGCGCCCCTCGCCGCCGTCGAGCTGCATGCCCGGCGGCGGCACGAAGCGGTGCCGGGACACGGTCCGCGGGCGGCTCTCGGGCGCCTGATCGCTCATCGCGCAGAGGCGACTCTAACATGGTGGCGAACGTGGTGGCCCCATGGTCGAACCTGTCGAGGATCGCACTGTCCTGGCAGGTGTTGGACGCCTGGCAGGGGCAGGCAACCGAGCCACGGCGCGCGGTTGTGCGAGGGATCGCGCGGCGTGGTGAGTGGCCCGACCGTTGCTCCGGTGACGGGCATGCGCCTGGCCGCCGTCCTCGCATGCGCCGCCCTCGTCAGTCCGGGGTGCTCGGTGTTCTCGATGAAGTCGCCTCCCGCCACGTACCAGGCGTCGGACACGCCCCGGTGCAACGCCGGCAAGGGCGCCGTCGGCGTCGACGGGGTCATGGCCGTCGCGCTCGGCCTCGGCGGCCTGGCCGTGGCCCCCGAATCCGGTGAGGGCTCGCTGCTGCTGTTCGTGCCTGCGGCGCTCTACGGGCTGTCGGCGATGGCCGGCAGCAGCAGCGCCGACCGCTGCCGCAAGGCGATCGAGGCCCACGAGGCGTATCTCGCCAGCGGCGGGCCACAGGACGACGAGCTCGCCCAGGACATCGCGGAGGACTACGCCGCGGTCGCCGCGGAGTCCGCCAAGGGCAACCGCGGGCTGACCGCGCCCGCGCACGCCGAGGCAGGCGGAGGCGGAGACGGAGACGGAGGCGGAGGCGGAGACGGTGGCGGAGACGGAGACGGAGACGGAGGCGGAGACGGTGGCGGAGACGGAGACGGAGACGGAGGCGTGCGCGACGCCTCCCGCGCCGCGCCACCCGACGACGACGACCCGCCTCGCGTCGCCCCGCGCGGCGATGGCACGTGGGCCGACTTCTGGATCGAGGTGTCGCCATGACCCGACTGTCGCTGCTCGCCGCGGTCCTCGTCGCCGCCCCCGTGATCGCCGCGGCGCCCGCGCGCGCCGACGAGATCGCGCGCGGCGTCGTCGTCCGCGTCGAGGCCGACGAGATCTACGTCAACCTGGGCGCCCGCGCCGGCATCAGCGAGGGCGCGCGCCTCCGCATCAAGCGCCCGATCGCGGTGCGCCACCCGGTGACCCGCGCGCGGATCGTCGACTGGCTCCCCGTGGGCGCGGCCGACGTCACCTCCGCCGGCGACCGGCTGTCGATGGCCGTGCTCGAGCCGGCGATCGTCCGCCAGGTCAAGGTCGGCGACATCGTCGAGATCTACGTCGTGCGCGACGAGCGCGTGGCGCCGCCGGACGACGCGCCCGACGCGCCCGACGCCCCCGACGCGCCGCCCGACGACCGGCCGCTGCCCGAGGTCGACGCCGAGACCGCCGCGGTGCTCGCGGTGTGGCACGCCCAGCGCGGCGCGACGCTGCCGGCGCGGATCGCCGCGTGGGAGGGCTACCTCGCGGCGCACGGCGCCTCGCCCTACGCCGACGCGGTGCGCGCCGACCTCGAGGCGCTGCGCCGGCTGCGCGACGAGGTCACGCCGGCCGCCCCCGGCGCCACCCGCTCCGTCTCGACCGTCGCGCACCACGCGCCGACGCGCGCCCGCCGCGGCGAGGCGCTGCCGCTGGTGTTCATCCTCGACGAC
The DNA here is from genome assembly GCA_011526095.1 of Myxococcales bacterium. Taxonomy (GTDB): domain Bacteria; phylum Myxococcota_A; class Polyangia; order Haliangiales; family Haliangiaceae; genus WYBA01. The sequence goes on from WYBA01000041.1 coordinate 8,239, forward strand.
CCCGGCGCCGTGACCAGCGCGTGGCTGCACCACCGCCCGCTCGGCGCCGCCACCTACGCGCGGGTGCTGCTCGAGCGCGAGGGCGACGCCACGCTGCGCGGCGAGCTGCCGGCCGCCGCGGTCACCGCGCCCGGCGTCGAGTACTTCGTCGAGGTCGTCGACGCCCACGGCGAGCCCGCGCTCGCGGTCGCACCGACCGAGGTCGAGGTCGACGCCGACGGCGTGGGCGACGCGTTCTCGACCGCTGGCGGCCAGTCGCGGCTGCGCCTGGCGAGCACCTACCTCGACTTCGCCACGTTCGACGATCGCGACGGCGACCACACCGACCGCTTCACCCTGACCGAGGCCGACATCGAGTACCGCCCCGGCAGCCGGGTGTGGGCGATCCGCGTCGGCGTCGGCGCGCTCCACGGCGAGGGCGGGTGCGCCGACTGCGCGTGGCAGGGCGACGCGCCCGTCGCCGGCTTCAACTACGGCTACGGCGAGGTCGAGGTCCGCGCGCGTGCGGCGTTCAGCGTCGCCGGCCGGCTCGTCGCCGGCGTCGGCCAGGACGGGTTCGGCCTCGGCGTCGAGGTCCGCGGCCGGATCGGCGCGCCCGACGCGGCCAACCTCTCGCTCGGGATCAGCGAGGTCGCCGAGCTCGGGTTCTTCAGCGACATCCGGTTCGAGACCGATCCGTTCGGCCGCGTCCCGGTCGGCCTGTCGATCGGCGTGACCGACCAGCCGACCAACGGTGATCTCGCGGTGCGGCTCGGCGCCGACATCGGCTACCGCGCATCCCGCCGGATCGAGCCCCAGCTCCGCCTGTCCTACCAGGGCCGCACCGTCGAGCACGCCGGGCTCGGCGCCGGCCTCGGCCTGGCCCTCCACTGGTGACCCCCATGCGCCACCTCCTCGTCGTCACGCTCACCACGGCCGCGGCGCTCGCCGCCGCGGCGCCCGCGCGCGCCCAGACCGCGCGCCACGTCCCGCCCGCCGAGGCGACCGCCGACGCCGCGCTCGAGCTGACGTGCGACGTCGCGCAGGCGTGGACCCGCACGCTCACCGTGCACTGGCGCCCCGTCGGCGCGGGCGCGTGGACCGACGCACCGCTGCAGCGCGTCGGCGACGACGCCTCGGCCACCGCGTGGCGCGCGGTCGTGCCCGCCGCCGCGGTCGCGCCGCCGGGCGTCGAGTACTACATCGACTCGCGGCCCGAGGACGATCCGACGGCGACGCCGACCCCGGAGTTCGCGTCCGCCGCCCGCCCGCACCGCGTGATCGTGATGCGCACGCGGCTCGAGGAGCGGCGCGAGCGCGCGCTGGCGCGCGCCGAGGGCCGGCGCTACCGCGTCACCAGCGCCGCCGAGTACGTCGACTACGGCACGCGCACGCTCGCCGGCTACGGCGACCGCGCCGACCGCTACTACCGGATCGACCTCGGCTTCCAGTACCGCCTGCTCGCCTACCCGGTCGAGCGGATCCAGCTCGGCTACACCCGGCTGCTCGGCGACGTCCCCGACACCGAGCGCGCCAACCCCGACGACTGCGGCCCTACCGACGACGATCCGGCCGACGACTGCACCCTGCACGTCGGCTACAAGGTCGGCGGCTGGTTCGGCGTCCGGCTCGGCATGGGCCAGGGCGTCGACCTCGACCTGCGCGGCATGGTGATGGCCACCAACGTCGGCGCCGGCCTCGGCGGCGCCGCCGAGCTCCGGCTCGGCGACGAGGACGCCTCGCACGTCGCGTTCGGGTTCGAGGCGATCGAGGACATCGGCGCCGCCGCGCGGTTCCGGCTCGGCTGGGCGACGGTGCCGCGGCTGCCGATGTCGGCCACGATCGAGGTCGGCAACCAGCCGTCGATCCGCCGCGCCACCGGCATCCGCGTGCTGTACGACGTCGCCCACCCGATCAGCCCCGGCGTCCGCCTCGGCGCGCGCCTCGGCTACGCCGCCCGCGACGCCAAGATCGGCGGCATGTCGGCCGGCGCCCACCTCACGCTGGACTTCTGATGCGGCCCGAGGAAGCCCCCATGCGCACCACCCTGGTCATCGCCGCCCTGCTCGTCGCCGCCGCCCCGCGCGCGGCGCTCGCCGAGGACGACCACGCCGGCGTCGTCCTCGGCGTCGAGGGCGACGTCGTGCTCGTCGATCTCGGCGCCGCCGACGGCCTGGTCGAGGGCGCCGAGCTCACCGTGCTCCACGTCGTCACCGCCAAGGACCCGGTGTCGAAGGAGACCCTGTCCGACACGTTCCCGCTCGGCGCGCTCACCGTGATCCGCGCCGGCGAGCACGTCGCCGAGGCGCGCGCCGAGGCCGGCCTGGGCAAGCGGATCTCCGTCGGCGATCCGGTCGATCTCGCGTCGGCCGTGACGAAGGTGATCGACCCGTGGCAGATCCAGGTCGCGGCGAGCAAGCGCGCGCCGGCGCCGCCGCGCACCAGGACGCGGGTCGAGCCGCGCCCCGACGCCTCCGACGCCGAGCGCCGCGCCGTCGCCGAGCGGTTCGTCGCCGACGCCGAGGCGGTGCGCGGGGTGTGGCAGCACACCCTCGGCCAGCCGCCGGCCGCGCGGATCGCGCTGTGGGAGGCGCTGCTCGCCGCCGCGCCCGACAACGTCTACGCCGACGACGTCCGCGCCGAGATCGCGAGCCTGCGCGCGCAGGACGAGGCGCTCGCCCGCGCCGCCGACGCCGCGCCCGAGGACCGCGCGACGGTCCGCACCCGCGCCCTCGCCACGCTCGACGGCCGCGTCCGCGGCGCGATCGCCGGCGACCCGCCGACCCGCGCCCGCGGCGGCCACGCCGTCGCGCTCGCGTTCCTCGTCGTCGATCCCGCGGCGACGGCGCGCGCGTGGCTGTACGCGCGCCCGCGCGGCGCGGCTGACTACCAGCGCCTGCCGCTCACCGCCGACGGCGACGGCTACGTCCGCGCCGAGATCCCGGCCGAGCTGGTCGCGCCGCCGGGGGTCGAGTGGTTCATCGAGGCCGTGTCCGCCGACGGCGAGCCGGCGGCGGTGTGGGCGGACCGGCAGGCGCCCGCGACGATCGACGTCGCGAACGCGCGCGAGCCGGCCTACGCCCAGGCCGGCCGGTCGCGCGTCACGCTGTCCGGCGACTACGTCGACTTCGACGGCGGGCTCGGCGGCGGGTGGGACCAGTACCAGCAGCTCGAGCTCGACTTCATGTACCGGTTCGAGCGCCCGATCTACGCGCTGCGCCTCGGCCTGGGCACGCTCGCCGGCATCGGCGGCCCCAAGGACGTGATCGACGCCGACGCCACCGACCAGTGCCGCGACGGCGACGGCACGCTGCGGTGCCGCCGCCTCGCGTTCACCTACGTCTACGCCGAGGTCGAGCTCGCGCTGTCGTCGAAGCTCGCCCTGATGATCCGGCCCCAGGCCGGGCGGCTGACCTCCGACGAGCGCACGAACGGCGACGTCGGCGACTGCCTCGACGGCACGCCCGATCCGTCGTGCTCCATCTCCGCCGGCTACGGCCTGCGCGGCCGGCTGCGGATCGGCGAGGAGCGCGGCACCAATCTCTTGCTCGGGGCCGGCTTCACCCAGGACGTCGGCACGCTGCTCGAGGCCGCGTACGCGTGGGCCCCGCACGTCCAGGTCCCCGTGCTGCTCGCGGTCCAGGTCACCGACCTGCCGGTGCCCGAGGACTTCGGCGTCCGCATCGTCGGCGACGTCGGCTGGCGCAAGCTGGCCTGGGTCTACCCGTCGCTGCGCGTGTCCTACCAGGCGCGCGACGTCGACCACGCGGGCTTCTCCGGCGGCCTCGGCCTGACCTTCGACTGGTGAGGGAACCCATGCGCACCTCCGTCGCCCTGTCCGCTCTCGTCCTCGCCGGGCTCGCCGGGCTCGCCACGCGCGCCGCGCCCGCCCACGCCGACGAGCCCGCCGCCGCGCCGGCGCCCGCGTCCGCGCCAGCCGCCGCGCCCACGACCACCGCGACCGCGGTCGTCCACGTCCCGCCCGGTCACGCCGACCGCGGCGACGACCTCGAGCTGATCGCGATCGTCGACGGCGGCTGGCGCGAGCCGGAGCTGGTGGCGCACTGGCGCCCGCTCGGTGACGCCGGCTCGTGGCGCGAGGCGCCGCTGGCCCGGTCGAGCGCCGGCGGCTGGTACGCGACCGTGCCGGCCGGGGACGCCGGCGTCGAGTACTGGATCGGCGGACGAACCGCCGACGGCGCCGAGATCGCCCACTTCGCGTCGGCCGCCGCGCCGCACGCGGTCCCGGTGGTCCCGCACCTCGTCGACCAGCTCGCCGACGTCGACCGCGCCCGCCACGCCGGCCGCGCCGACCTCGTCGCGCTCTCGATCGAGGCCCAGGACTTCGGTAACCGCTTCGATAACCCCGACGACCGGCGTCGCGACCAGTACGTCCGAGCCGAGGCGACGTGGACCCACCGGTTCTTCCGCGGCCTGTACGCCGCGTCGTTCGGGTTCGGCGCGATCGAGGGCCACACGCCCGACGGCCCCGACGCCGACGCGATGGAGCTGCGCCACCGCGCCCGCTACGGGTTCGGCGAGGTCCGCGCCCGCCTGCACCCGAGCGTGTTCGTCGACCTGCGCGGCACGCTCGGCGTCGCCCACGACGGGTTCATCGCGGGCATCGGCGGCGCGGTGACCCTGGGTCGGCCGTGGGCGACGTCCGTGAGCTTCGGCGGCGAGGCGCTGCAGTCGCTCGGGCCCTCGGGCTACATCCGGCTGCAGTGGGACACCGCGCCGCCCCTGCTGATGGGCGCGTCGGTGATCAAGACCGACCTGCCGGGGGCGCGCCTCGACGACGGCGTCATGCTCCGCTACGACGTCGCCTACCCGGTCACGCCGCAGTGGACGCTGCGCGGCGCGCTGTCGGCCGGCGCCCGCGACGGCAGCGCCCACGTCGGCGGCGGCCTGGGCGTGGCGCACGAGTTCTAACCACACCCCGCCAGGACCGCGCGGCCACGCCGCGCTGCTCCAACCCACGGCCGCCCGGCGTCAGCCGGCCCGGGTGACGCGAGCGTCGGGGGACCTCCGCCGGCGAGTTCCGCAGCGGGTCGACGCCAGCACGAGACTGCGTCGCCGGTCGCCGGAGCGCGGAGATCGGGATCTCGTCACCGCGAGGACTGTCTGAGCCGGCGGGGGTGCCCCCGCGCGAGCGGCAGGCCCCGGGCCGGCGTTCGCGGTCTCCCCACGGCCCCAGGCGGCGATGCCGGCCGGCCCCCGCCTACCCCGGGTAGCGCGTGCGGGCCATCATCGTGACCAGATCGCGCGCGCTCTCGACGGAGTAGCCGAACCGCTCGATCAGCGTCGCCTCGGCGCGGCGCGCCGCGGCCACCGCCTCGGCCGAGAGCCCGCCCTCGTTGCCGGTGACCACCTTGACCAGATCGCGCACGCCGCGCGCGATCGCCTTCTTGTGGCGCTCGAAGTACGCCGCCCTCAGCTTCTTGAGCAGGTCGGCGAAGATCGTCTCGAGCACCGGCTTCTCGCCCTTGTGGTCGATCGACCAGGCGCCGATCTTGGCGATCAGGTTGCCGCGGAACTCGTCGGGCTTGACCGTCACCTCGAGCGTGCCCTCGACCTCGCGCATGAACGCCTCGTCGGGCTCCTCCAGCCGCCCCGTCGCCGGGTTGCGCACCTTCTCGCGCTTGAGCCAGTGCGTGACGTGGAGCGTGTAGCGCTCGAACACGCGGACGTACTCGGACTCCTCGACCATCCCCAGCGCGGTCCGGACCTCGTCGTCGATCCGCTCGAACAGGCGGTCGCGGACGAGGTCGACGAACCGGCGGTGGTCGTGGAACCCGCCGGGCTGGACGTCCTGCTTGAGGAACTCGTAGAGCGTCGACTGCTTGCACAGCTCGGCGATCTCGTCGAGGACGACCACCGGCGAGACGTAGGCGTAGCGAGTCGAGCTGCCGGCGTGGAGCAGCACGACCTGCATCTCGCGCGGCGACGCGCCGATCCGCCCCTCGTAGTTGGGGTAGACGTCGGACTCGGCGTAGAGGTCGCGGACGTGGGCGCGCAGCTCCTTGGCCTGCGCCGGGGTCAGCGACGCCGGCGCGGTGCCGAACGCGTAGAGCTCGACCTTCTCCAGCGGCGACAGCTTCGCGACCAGCTCGGCGATCGGCGCGGGGTAGCGATCGACCTGCGGCTTGCGCATCCGGGTCAGCACCGCCCACAGCGCCGCGACGTACGCGCAGTGCGGCGCGAGGTGCCGCCCGCCCGCCGCCTCGGACAGCTTCTCCTGGTAGAGCTTCTGCTCGTGGCGGACGTCGAGGATGTACGGCACGCGGATCAGCTCGATCCGCCCCTTGAAGCTCTGGAAGTCCGGAATCTCCTTGAACGCCTGCAGGTGGATCTCGTTGGAGCTGCCGAGGAACACCAGGTCGAGGAACAGGTTCGCGCTCGACAGCGCGACCGCGCCGCGCTCGACGGTGGTCAACAGGTACTTGTAGGCCTCGAGCGGCCGCTTGAGCAGATCGTCGAACTCGATCATCCCGCGGTTGGCGTTGACCAGCTCGCCGCCGTACTCGTACAGGCTCACCGACTGCAGCGACGGCGGCAGCGCCGACAGCGTGCGGTCGGCCGTGACCTGGCGCTCGGTCGCGTCGACCGACAGCTGCGGCTCGACGGTGACGTAGCCGGTGCGGTAGCGGTGGGTGACGTAGAACCGCTCGACCTGGACGTGGCGCAGGACCTTGAGGTAGTCGCCGTGGTAGCCGGCGAGCAGCGCCTCGAAGATCGCGCGGTTCTTGTGCGACAGCCGGCCGTGGCGCAGGTAGTCGCCGCCGGCGCCGGCCGGCGCGCGATCGAGGATCGCCGCGCGCTGCTCGGCCGGGATCAGCAAGAGCGGGTGATCGCGCAGCTCGTCGGACAGCCGGGCGTCGATCAGCTCGTCGGGCAGGTGCGCGAACGTCTCGCCGGCGTCGTGCGCCGTCGTGGTCCCGCCGAACCCGATGCCGGCGCGCGTCGTCTTCTGCGCCGGGAAGATCCAGTGGAACCGGTAGAGCGCGCCCTCGTCGAGCGTCGAGTAGTGCTCGAGCGCGCGGCCGATGCAGCGCAAGAGCGTCGACTTCGCCGAGCCGTTGGGCCCGTGCAGCAGCACGAGCTTGTTGACCATGCCGTCGCGGACGAACGCCTGGAGCGCCCGGTAGACCTGGTTCTGCACCGGCTCCTGGCCGATCAGCCGGTCGCGCGCGCCGTCCCACGGGCAGTCGAACAGGTGGAACCGCCGCTGCTCGCCCCACGGGTAGTCGATCGTCGACGTCCCGTAGTGATCGAAGCAGTCGACCAGGTACTGCGCGGCCGATCGCAGCTGGCGCGCCGGGGACGCGAGCACGAGCTCGAGGTACTCGCCGAACGACAGGACGCGGCGGTTGCGATCGAAGTCGCCGCGGATGGTCTCGCCCAGCGCGGCCAGGTGGTCACGCGCCGAGCCGGCGGACGGGGTCGTCGTCATGGCCCCAGCGAGGATAGCACCGAGCCGCGCCGGACTTCGGTCACCGCGCGGCGAGCGGCGCGCGCAGGTCGACGCGCTTGGGCAGGCACGCGTCGGCCTCGCACACCGCGAACTTGAGGCGCGCGGGGATCTCGTAGTCGCCCGCGGCGGTCGGCGTGACGGCGAACGCGACGACGAGCCGGTGCGCGTCGATGTGCTCGACCACCTCGTCGCGCGCCAGCTCGGTCTTGCCGGCGGCGACGCCGTCGGGCGGCGCGAGCGACAGCTTCACCGGGTAGTCGCTGCAGTCGTCGGCGCCGGGCTCGCAGACGTTGATCTTGTAGCCCTCGCCGGGCTCGACGACGAGGCGGAACCGCGCGTCGGCGCCGGGCGGCACCGGCGCGGGCGCCTCGATCGTGAGGTCGAACGAGCCGTCCGGCCCCTGGCGCTCGCCGGCGACGACGACCTGCCACGCCACGCCGGCTGGCAACGGCTGCGCCCAGTCGTCGGCGGTCGCGGAGGTCGTCGGGGCGCCACCCACCGTCGTCGAGCCGGCGGGCGCCCCGCCCTCGCCCACCGCGCGGCCGGGTCCGCCGCAGCCGTGCGCCAGCGCCACGCCGACGCACCCGATCGCGACGCGCCCGATCACTTGGCCGCCAGCGCGAACGACATCTCGAGCTTGCGCGGCTTGCAGAAGTCGTCCTGGCACACGGCGAACTTGAACTTGGCCGGGATCTGGTAGCTGCCGGCGGCGCCGGGCACCGCCTCGAACGCCAGCACGATCTGGTGCTTGTCGAGCGCGGAGGTGTCGTCCTGGGTCAGCTTGGGCTTGGCGATCGTGACGCCGTCGGGCGGCGTCAGCTCGAGCTTGATCGGGTACGGCGTGCAGTCGGTGTCGCCCGCGTCGCACACGTTGATCTTGTAGGCGGCGCCCGGGGTGACGGTGAGCTGGAACTTCGCGGGTTGCCCCGGCGCGACGCTCGCGGGCCCGTCGATCTTCAGGTCGAACGTGTCGTCGGGGCCGTGCGGGCCCTCCTGGTCGAGGATCTGCCAGCTGTGCTTGGCGGCGACGGCCTGGGCGCCGTCCCCGGGCGGCGTCGCCTTCGCGCCGCCGGTGGCGTCCGCGGTGCCGGCGCCGTCGCCGGGCGGCTCGCCCGAGCCGGCCTGCGCGCCGGTCGCCGCCTCGGTCCCGGTCGCCGTGCCGGCGCCGGTCGCGGTCGCGGCCCCGGTCGCCGCCTCGGTGCCCGCGCCGGTCGCGGTCGCCGCGCCGGTCGCGGTCGCGGCGCCGGTCCCGGCCACGCCGTCCTTGGGCAGCGGCGCCCGCTGCTCCCCGCTCGGCCCCTTCGTCTCCCCCTTCGTCTCGGACGACGACTTCGAGCACGCGGCGGCGGTCGCGAGGACGGCCAGGGCCAGGCCGACAGAGCGGGCCATCACGGCGGCAGACAGCGGGGCACGGCGCATATGCGGGCAGTATAGGCAGACCCGTCGCGCCGTGCACGGGTGTGCGCGCCGGCCCCTGGTGTCGGTGACCGCGAGGCCACGCGCGAGCCCACGGGCGGGCTTGGCTGGCCCCACCAAAGCCGCGTACGATCGCCGCGTTGCGTAGGGCCCAGCAGCTCGGCCGGTACCACCTCCTCGATCGCATCGCGTTCGGCGGTATGGCCGAGATCTACCGGGCCAAGACGTTCGACAGCCAGGGCCACGCCCACCTGGTCGCGGTCAAGCGCGTGCTCGCGCACCTCGCCGAGGACGACGACTTCATCCAGATGCTGGTCGACGAGGCCAAGATCGCCTCGGTCCTGCGCCACCACAACATCGCCCGCGTCTACGAGTTCGCCCGCGCCCACGGCGAGTACTTCATCGCGATGGAGCACGTCGACGGCAAGGACACGCGGACGATCCTGGAGCGCTGCCGCCAGAAGAAGAAGCCGATGCCGGCGGAGCACGCGGCGTACGTCGCGGCCGAGGTCGCGGCCGCGCTCCACGCCGCGCACACCGCCGCCGACGCCAAGCGCCGCCCGCTGCGGATCGTCCACCGCGACGTCTCGCCGTCGAACATCATCGCCAGCTACACCGGCGAGGTGAAGCTGTGCGACTTCGGCATCGCCAAGGCGACGCTGTCGCGGGTCAACACCAAGACCGGCGTGATCAAGGGCAAGGTCAAGTACATGAGCCCCGAGCAGGCGCTCGGCCGCAAGCTCGACCACCGCAGCGACATCTTCAGCCTCGGCAGCTGCTTGTACGAGATGCTGACGCGGGTGCCGCCGTTCACCGCGTCGAACGAGATGGACCTGCTGATCAAGGTCCGCGACGCCAAGTACCGGCCGGTGTCGGACCTGGTGCCGAGCGTGCCGCCGGAGCTCGAGGGCATCACCGACAAGTGCCTCACCCGCAGCCGCGCCCATCGCTACCAGACCGCGGCGGAGGTCGAGGCCGACCTGCGCGCGTTCCTCAAGCGCTACGTCCCGACGTACTCGCGCAGCCACCTCGGGCGCTATGTCCGCAAGATGTTCGCGACCGAGATCGAGCGCGAGCTGCGGATGCTCGAGGAGTTCGTGATCGCGGACGAGGTGTCCGACGACGTCGGCGAGAACCTGATCCCGCAGAGCGAGGGCGCACCCGCGCCGGACGTCCCGTTCCACCCCAAGCCGACGTCGACGGTGCTGCCGCAGGCGCCGCCGGGCGGGGACTTCGCCGACGGCTCGAGCCAGACGACGCTGCCCACCGGGCGCCACGGCGAGGCCGCGACGGGCGAGGACACGCGGCCGCCGCGCGGCGGCGCCGACAGCGACTTCGACGTCCACGGCGCCGACACGCAGATCATCGACGACACGCGCCACCGCCTCGCCGGGCGCGGCTCGATGCGCGCGCCGGCGGCCGACACCAGCACCGGGACCCGCCCCGACGCGGGCGCCGCGGCGCGCGCCGATCGCGCGGCGCGCGCCGTTACTTCCGGCGATGACGCCGCGCACTTCGCGCGTCGCCGGATCGGCGACGAGCTTCAATGCCGGCGTCCCGAGGCGCACCTCGACGCCGCGCCGGATCACGTTGTCGTGCACGACCTTGAAGAGCTTGGGCCCGTTCGGCGCGCCGTTTGCCCACGGATAGTGCTTGCGCGCGTCGAACTCGGGCACGTGCGTGACCGAGGTATGGTAGAAGGCCTCGGTGCCGGGCAGCGGGTAGTTGCCGCTGATGCGGCGCTGGTACGGGTCGTTGGCGAGCTTGCGCTGCTCGTTCTCCTCGATCGAGGTGACGACAGTGGCGCCGTTCACGCGCGCGAGGTCGCGCACGTAATGCTCGAGCTCGCACATGCCGTCGGCGAGGGCGAGAATCACGTCGTCGGGCGTACGCCCGCCGTTGGTCGTCTTGAGATAGGCGAAGGCGCCGGCGCGGTCGCGGGCGCTGCGCACGGCGCCGTAGGAGCAGATCGACAGCCCCCCGGGCACCTCGTTCTTCTCGATCAGCAGCACCGAGGCGCCGCCGTCCGCGGCGGTGATGGCGGAGACGCCGCCGCCGTGGCCGAAGCCGACGACGACGACGTCGTAGATCTCGTCGAACTCTCCGGTCCGCTCAGCCATGGAGCTGGAACCTCGGCGCCGCCGCGTGCGGCGCCTCGAACACGATGACGCCGCCCAGCTCGGCGGGCAGCGGGGCGCAGAAGCGCCCGGCGCCGAGCTCGCGCACCGCCAGCCCCGCGGCCTCGCAGCGCACCCGCGCGGCGGCC
>WYBA01000355.1 GCA_011526095.1 Myxococcales bacterium
CCCGGCCACGCCCGCGCCGCCCCCGCCCGCGGTCGCAGCGCCCGCGGCGCCGACCGCCGCGCCACCCGTCCCCCCCGGCGCACCTGCGGCAACCTCACCTGTCCCCACGCGCGCCTTCGATCCCGTGTTCGCCGAGCATGGCCAGGGCCTCCCGGTCGCGTACCTCCGCGCCCTTGCCTACCGCGAGTCCGGACTCGAGCCGACCGCCCAGACTGGCCGCGCCCGCGGCCTGCTCCAGGTCGTGCCCGTCGTCCTGCGCGACTTCAACGCCCGCGCCGGCACGCACTACACCGAGCGCGACCTGGCCGACCCGGTCGTCAACGTGACGATCGCGGCGACAACGCTGCGCGCGATCATCGACGGCTACCAGCGACGCCACGCCGACGTCCCCAACCTGCGCGAGGACTGGAGCAACCCGGCGTTCGCCGAGCTGCTGACGCTTGGCTGGGTGGCCGGGTTCAGCGAGCGCGCCGGGGTCGGGAAGGTCGTCCGCTACCTCAACTCGCTGCAGGTCTACGAGACCGTCACCGCGGACCGCGTCCACAAGACGGCCAGGCACGCCGGCGCGAGCCCGCACCTCGCCGATCCGCGCAAGCTCGCGTGGGCCAAGTCGGTCGTTCGCCTCTACCTGTCCGAGCGCGAGCGCGACGACTCCGAGCGGCCGGCGCCGAGGTCGACGCCATGAGCGACGCCACCGATGCGCTCGTCGCGGCGATCGCAGAGGGCCTCGCCCCGAACGCGAGCCCCGACGCGCGCGCCGCCGGCCTACTCGCGTGCCGCGCCGTCGCCGCACGGCTCGAACCCGCCACGGCCACGGCACCGCCGGCTGCGCTGCCGGTCGTCCCCGGTGATCACGTCGGCATGATGATCGACCTGCTGATCGAGCGGCTCAAGCGGATCCCGCCGCGGGACCGGCGCGCCGGCGCGCCGGCCACGATGCCGCGAGCCGTTCGGCCCGTCCCGTTCGTGCCCGCGCCGAGGCGCCCGCGATGAACCACGCGACCACGACGCTAGCCAGGGTCCTGGTCGCGCGCGCGATGGCCGAGCTGGGGATCACCGTGAGCATCCCAACGGACCACCCCGGTGGTTCATGCGATGTCCGGGTGGTAACGTCCGACCATGGACCGGCCCGAACGCCAGGCGATCAAGATCCCGATCAAGACCCATGAGTTGATCCGCGAGCTGGCCGCACATGCGGCGCGCCACGGGTGGTCTGCATTCGGCATCGACCGCGACGACCCACCAACCCAGACCGCGATCATCGAGGAGGCGGTGAGCCTGCTCGCGTCGCAACGCGACAAGAGGAACAAGCGATGACCGTACGGATCTACCTTCGTCGTTCCAAGAACGACGAAGGCAAGCAGCAGTTCAGCCTCGACGTCCAGCGGGCCGGTGCGCGCGACTTCATCCACGAACGCCAGCTCGGGGCACGGATCGTCGAGTACACCGACGACGGCAAGAGCGGCGACGACTTCCACAGCCGCACTGGGCTCCGACGGCTGATCGCCGACGTCAAGCCCGGCGATGTCGTCGTGTGCCGCGACCAGTCCCGCCTCGGGCGCGACGCGATCGAGGTGACCTTGGTCATCCGAGATCTCGTCCGGGATCGCGGCTGCCGCCTCTACTACTACTCCTCGGGGCAGGAGGTGCAGTTCTCGAACGCGATCGATCAGGCGACGACGTTCATCCAGGGCACCGGCCACCAGATGGAGCTGGAGGCAATCCGTTCACGCACGCGCGAAGCGCTCCGCGCACGCGTCCGCGCTGGGCGAGTCGCGGGCGGCCGCTGCTACGGGTACGCGCTGGAGCGCAAGCGCGACGACAGCGGACGCAGCTTCACGATCGCGGTCATCGATCGGGCGCAGGCCGAGGTCCTCCAGCGGATCTTCAGCGAGTACCGCGACCACCGCGGGCTCAAGGCGATCGCGATCGGACTCAACAACGATGGCGTCCCGCCCCCCTCCGCGGGCCGGCGCGGCACCGGCTCTTGGTCGCCGGGCGCGATCCGCGCGATGCTGATCAACCCGCGTTATCGCGGGCTCTACGTCCACGGGAAGGTGAAGAAGCTGCGCCGCAACGGCGCTGTCGAGCGGGTCAAGGCCGACCCCACAGAGGTGCTCACCATCGAGATCCCGGAGTGGCAGATCATCGACGACGAGACGTGGTCGATCGTCCAGGAGCGCTTCTCGTCGCGGGCGGAGTGCCGCGCGACCACCGGGCAGCGACACTCCACCGCGCGCTACGCCCTCAGTGGGATCGCCCGGTGTGGGTCATGCGGGGGCCCGGTCGCGGTCCAGCACTCCAGCCACGGCAAGGAGCGCTTCCGCGCCTACGGCTGCTCCTGGCACCACCACCGCGGCTCCCGGGTCTGCCCGGTGACCGTGTTCCAGCGCACGGAGGAGGTCGAGGGCGCGCTGGTCGACGCGCTCCAGGAGTCGGTGCTGATCCCCGACGTCCTAGACGCGCTCCTCGCCGAGATCCGGTGCGAGATCGAGGCGCAGATGCCCAAGGCCGCGCGCGAGGTGGCCGACCTGGAAGCCGAGCTGCGCGACGTCCGTGCCGAGCAGAAGCGGCTCGCCCGAGCCGTGGCGCTCACCGACGACGTCCCCGAGCTGGCGTCCGAGCTGCAGCGGCGCTCGGCCCGTGCCCGCGTCCTGGAGTCGCAGATCGCCGCAGCGAGGCGCACGCCGGGCGAGGTGACGGAGCTGCTCGCTCGGGTCGAGCGAGACGCTCGCGCCAAGGTTGCCAACCTGCGCGCAGCGCTGACACGCCCCGAGGACCTTCGTCAGGTCTTCAAGGCGATGTTCCCCGACGGGGTACGCCTGCTGCCCGACCGGGTGGGCAAACGCAACGTGTGGAGAATCGAAGCCGCCGCCGACCTCCGAGAGGTCGGCGGGGCGTTCTCCACGTTGAGTAGTGACCCCAAAGGGACTTGAACCCTTGTTTTCGCCGTGAGAGGGCGACGTCCTAGACCGCTAGACTATGGGGCCGATTTCGAGCCGCTGTTCTAGCGGCTACCGCGTCGCCGGTCAAGCCCGGCGGGCGGCTGGTTCGGGGACAAGGATTCGAACCTTGATAGTCAGATCCAGAGTCTGACGTCCTGCCATTAGACGATCCCCGATCGAGTTTTCAGGCCGGCTCGTCGAGGTGGTCTCGGCGGGACGGGCCTCATTCCTTACTCGGCGGGCGCGGCGTCGTCAAGGGGTGGATCCTTGGGTCGCGCCACGACCGAGATCCACGTCTTGCCGGCCGCGCGCCAGACGTGGATCGCCAGCCACGGGGTCGCCTCGCTCGTGCTCACGAACCGGGTGACGTCCACCCCGCGCGCGCGGTATGGACCGACCTGGCGGTGGGCCAACCCCTGTCGCTCCAGCCACTTGCGCACGTGATCGACCGTGTCGCGGTAGCCCTTCGACGACGCGTGGCGCGCGCCGCCAGCGTCGGCCTTGCTGCCCTTCGGCAGCGGGACGCCGTGGACGTCGGCGCTCGCCGGGGCCGGCGCCGCGGCCAGCGCCAGGCCGAGCCCGAGAGCCGAGATCGCGCGCCTCACGCCTCGGACGCTACCACGCCGCCCGCGCCGGCCGGACCACGGCCGCGGTAGCGGACCATCGTCCCGGACGCCCGATCCCACGCGGCGCGCCGGTCGATCGTGAACCACGCCGCGTGGGCGAGCGCCGCGACGCCCCAGACGATCCCGCCGACCACCAGGACCGCCGCGGCGTCGCCGATCACGCGCGCGCCGGCGACGTCGTGCAGCGCCGACAGGCACGTCCCCGCCCACCGCGGGCCGTACTCGACCGCGGCTCGCGCGAGCGCGCGCCGCGGCGGCGGGCGCCCGCCGGTCGCGACCTCGACCACCTCGAGCTCGAGCAGCCACCGCCCCACCGTCGTGCCCCACCGCGAC
>WYBA01000356.1 GCA_011526095.1 Myxococcales bacterium
AGCGACTGCGATGCCGCGCTCTCAAGCCTCCGAGATGCGCTCGTTCCTCTTGCAGCGCGAGCGAAGGCCGCGTAGTGATCTCCACCTCGACCGCCACCGAGTTTCAACACGGGACGGGACATCGCCCCCGTGGAAGAAGCGCCGCTACCTGTTGATGCCTTTCCTCTCGAAGAAGCTCTTGGATTGGGCCGATATCGCGCGTCTCGATCGTGATGGGCTCGAGAAGGGAGCCAAGACGAAGGCTGTGTTTCCCTCGCACAAGAAGTGGAAGGATCACTTCGCGAGCATCACCGGGGTTCCATGCTGAGACCGAGGTCATTCGCAGCGGTGGCGGGGGGCTTCGCGCTGCTCTGCTGCGCATGCCCACGGCGCGAGCCAGTTCAACCTGCGCCCGCCGAGGATGCGTGTCCGGTCCCCTCGACCGCGGCGTGTCGCCCGTTCGTTGTCGCAACGGGTGAGGCGCTGGATGCCCCACCGGGCGCATGGCTTTCCCCGCGGCAGGGGCTGCCGCTGGCTGTCACTGCCGTGGAAGAAGGACGATTCGAGGTTGGAGTCCCCGCCTCGTGCAGCTATCGGGGATTCGTCAGCGGGCCGGCCGCGGATGTGTTGTTCGCCGAAGCGACGGAGCTAGAGACCGGTGTAGTCGCGAGCCCCGGCGCGCGCGCGCGACTCTACTTCGAGAACGAAGGCATCGCGATCGCGGCGAGCAATGGGCATCGTTACGACGTGCCCTGCAGCGCGCTTGCCGTGAACGACCTGGCTGCGCCCACGCCGCCAACGCACGCAGCCTCGATGTACGTCGTCGAGGACCAGACGCTGTTGTCGATCTACGGCGATCCGTTGCTGGAGCTCCCCGTCGCAGACACGTGGCGAGTGGATGTGCTCGAAGAGCGTGGCGAGCAGGCGAAGGTCCGAGCATGGCTCGACGGCTTCGAGTACACGGGGCTCGTTTCACTGAACGCATTGGCCGCGGAGCAGCCTGAAGCAGGCGGGCTCAGCGGTTCGAACGCGGACGACGTCGTCCCAGAACCGCTCAGCTTCGAGCTGGGGGCGTCATGTGAGGGAACTGCCACGCTGCGTGCTGGAGCTGCACCGGCCACCGGCCCAAGGGTTCGCTTCAATCGCGAGCAAACCGAGGGGCGTGCGCTGCCCGCTCTCACGCGTGACATCCAGGTCCGGGTGCGTAGGACCGCCGGTGATGACCGACTCGTCGAGATTTCGGATCCGATCCCGGAGATCGCGCGGCTCGTCGCGTGGGTGAAGGTCGATGACCTCGACGCAGATCCGTGCACATCGTCCGCAGCCGCCCAGCTGTGAAGTCTCTGGTCGCAGTCCCGGTGCTGCCGCGTCCTGGGTTGCGACTCGGCTGTGGTCGTCGAACTCGACGGCGCGCGGATCATCGTCGCGCTGGTCGCCCAGCCCAACGTCGTCGCGTTCGTGCTCACCGACAAGGGTCCGGTGTGCCAGGCTCTTGCGATGGGGTGCACTTCCTCGGCTGGCGAAAGGCCCTGATGCGGAGGCTCAAGCCGCGTCTCGTTGTACTCGCTTGTCTCATCGCTGGATGCGGCGACGACAGCTTCGTGCCCGATGCTGGCCAGGTCGACGCCGCGAGTCTCGACGCTCCGGTCGATGGGGGATCGCTTCGACCTGATGGAAGCTTCATCGGCGAGGACTGCTACCGGAACGATCCGGCATGTTCGGCCGAGGGACGCTTCTGCTGTTACGTCTGCCTTGAGTGCAGCGACGGGTGCTCGACGGTTGATCTCGGCGCGTGCATGGAGTCGCCGCCCGACGGATCCGAGACCGACTGTGATCCTGCCGATCCGACCGCTTGCCCAGTCAGCAGTCCGGTGTGTTGTCGTCTTCCATCGGCCCGAACCTTCTGCGTCGAGCAGGTTCTTGCCGGCCCTGACTGGAACTGCTCGATCTAGGGGCGACCCGTCGAGATCGTGCTGCCACCCGGCTGCCAGATTGCCCGAGACGGACGAGGACAAGTCGGGAGCCGTCAGGATCGCCCCCACACCCAACCCTGCGTGGTCATTGCAGGTGACCGATCAGCGACGCCGGGATGACGGCGGTGACCGGCCGTGCCTGCCCGCCCGGCGCGTTGGGGTCAGTGCCGCGGTCGCGGTCAGCGCCGCGAGTGCTTGAACGCCGCCGGGGTGAGCTGCTCGACGGGGAGCGCGAAGGCGTCGCGGTGGGTGCCGAGGCGCTCGAAGGCCCAGGTCAGGTAGGCCTGGATCGGGACGCCGACGGCGCGGCAGGTGGCCACGATGCCGAGCAGGACGCACGCGCGGTGCGCACCCTTGGTGCTGCCGGCGAACAGCATGTTGAGGCGGAGCTTGGCGAGGTTCTGGAACTCGCGCTCGGTGGGTGAGTTGTCGATGGGGACGTCGGGATCGTCGAGGAATCGGAACAGCGCGTCGGCGTGGCGCTGGTAGTAGCCGACGGCGGCCGCGAGCGGCTCCGACGGCAACAGTGTCGGCGCGACAGCTGCGAGCCAGCGCCGGAAGTCGTCGACCACCGGGCGGATCTTCCGCCGGCGATGCGCGAGGAGCTTGGTCCCGACGAGACCGCGCGCCTGGGCGTCCTGCTCGGCGACGTACATCGCGGCGATGAACGCGCCGCCCTCGGCGGCGAGGTCGGGTCGGGTCGCCTCGGCGTCGCGGGACTTGCGGCGCCCGTGCGCATTGCAGCCCGACTCGACGACGCGGCCGGTGGTGAACACCGCGTTGAAGCGATGCTCGGCGTCGGCCGTGAGCGTGCCGCGGAACGGCGCGAGCTTGGCGACGACGCCCTCGGCGGCCTTGTCGGGCTCGTACTGGAACACGGCGACGTCGCGGTTCCGGTAGAGCTCGACGTAGCCGTTGTGCGCGGCCGGCAGCTTGGGCACGAGCACCTTGAGGCCGGTGCCGTCGGTGGCCATCCAGCGTCCGGCGAGAAGCGTGCGCCAGTGGTGGCCGTCGACGGGCGCGAGTAGATCGGCGGCGTGCTCGATGAATCCGACCAGCGAGCCCATCGCGAGCGGGATGCCGCGCGACGCGAGGTCGCGGCGGATCCGATCGAGCGGCGTGAGCAGCCCGAACTTCTGGTCGACGAACCAGGCGAGCCAGTCGCACGTCACCTTCGAGCGCTCGTATGGCGCGGGCAGCGAGCGCGGCGTCGTGCGTTGACCGCAGTCGCGGCAGCGGCAGGTCGTGCGCCGGACGACGCGCCGACGCTGGTGCTCCTTGACGACGTGCAGCTTCTCCTCGACGACGACGTCAGCCGCGTCGAGCGCCTGGCCGCCGCAGTGGGCACAGGCGTCGGGGCGCAGCTCGTGACGCTCGGCCTCGAGATGCGCAGGTAGCGGCTTGCGCCCCGTCGGGCGGCGCGGCTTCGGCGCCGGCTTGGGCTTGTCGGGCACCGGCGGCGGGGCGGGCCGGTCGGCGAACGCGCGCGCGGCGGGTGCGTCGAGCGACGGCGGTGGGGCCGGCGGCGGCGGCGCCGCCGGTGGTCGCTGACGCCGGCGGGCAACCGCGAGCAACTCGGACACCCGCTCGTTCAGCTTCGCGACATCGGCGGCCAGCGCGGCGTTGGTCTCGATCAGTCGGTCCAGCTGCGCGCGAAGCGCCTCGTTCTCGCGCCGCAGCTCAGCGACGGTGGCCACGCCGCCACCTGATCACAACCGGCGCGTGCTGTCGATCCCCGCCGACGCCTCCGTGCGTGGCCGCCGGTACCAGCCGCGGCGGGCGGCCGTGAAGTCGATGCCGGCGAGCAGCGCCGCGAACGTCGTCCCGTCGATCTGGACCTGCGCGCTCTCGCCGGTGATCGGCGGCAGCTGGAAGCTGCCGTTCTCGAGCCGCTTCGACAGCAGGCACCAGCCCGAGCCGTCGAACCACAGCGCCTTCGCCAGCCGGCGCCGCCGGTTCAGGAACAGGTACAGGTGCCCGTCGACCGGGTCGAGTCCCAGACGCCGCACCGCGCCGGCCAGCGCGTCGAACGAGCCGCGCATGTCGACCGGCTCGACCGCCACGAACACGCGCACCGTCGGGGGCAGGCTCAGCATGCGCGCAGCACCTCGACGATCCGACGCAGCGTCTCCGCCGCGAAGTCGTCGCCGACCTCCACGCGGACCTCACCCATGTGGATCATGTAGCGCGCGGGCACGCGCGCGCTCGGCCGCGGCGAGGGGACCAGCTCGACCAGCGCCGCGCGGGCCGTGGCTGTACGACCATCGCGGCCGGCGTCGCCGCTCGCGCGGGCGTCGCACCCGCGCCTCGTCGCGCGAGGTTGATCCTCCACGCGTTCAACGACCGGCAGTCGATGCCGTGCGCCCGGGCCCAGGCCCCCGCTCGCTCGCCTGCTCTGCGGGCCACCGCCAGGCAGCGCCGCGCCTCTCCCTCATCCGTGATCTTCCGTCGCTCGTTCATCGGTTCCTCCTCGGAACCGATGAGCCTCCCGTCCGCCCCTCCCGGCGTCATCCCGGTGTCGCTGATGGCTCACGCTGCAGGGCCTCGCCCCGCGCACGTCTTGACCTTGCCCACCGCAAGATGGGCCCCTCTCGCCATCCCGTCCCGTCTCGGCAGAGCATCCGGAATCGCCGCGTTCCGGCCCGTCGGGCGGGACTGACTCAACTGAGCCTGGATACAGAAATGGCCCGGTGGCTTCCGCCACCGGGCCATCGAACGATTCAGACTGGCCCAGACGCTACTGACGGAACGCCGGCGCAGCCGGCTGGTTCGTCACGCCGAGGCGCTTCCGCATCATGTTGCGGAAGCTGTCACCGGTCGCCGCGGTCGTGACCTGCGGAGCGCAGCCCCACTCCTCGTTGTCCGGGAAGCCGTTGTCATCCGTGTCCGTCGACGCCAGCGTGCTGCACGCCGGGAACGGGATGTTCGCGGTTCCGGTGTCGTTGTCGTGGTTGTAGCCGTGCCGCGCGAAGTCGATGCAGAAGCCGAAGGTCTCGTTGTCCGGATTCGGCGTCTGCTCAGCCCCGAAGATCACGTCGAACCAGGTCCAATAGCGGCACTCGTTCGCGGGCAGCGTGGCACCACGAGAAGCGCACGTGAACGGAGCAACGCCGTTGGCGTTGGCCGTCGAGCCCATCGCCGTCGGGCCCGGACGGCAGTACGCCATGCACATGAACAGGTCCGCGTTCTCCTCGAGCGCGAGCGGCAGCAGGCCGAAGCCCGGCGCGCAAGCGTTCAGCGAGGCCTGATCAGCCACGTCAACGTAGTGGGTGTTCTCCGGGTTGAACGCCGGCGCGCAGGTGAAGTCGACGTCGACGTAACCGTAGCAGGCACGGTTCGAGAACGGATCGTTGCCACCCTCACCGTCCGGGTCGACGATCGTACCGCCGCAGTTCGCGGCGTCATCGAAGAGCCGGGTCTGATCGACCGGATCGCACTTGAAGTCGCAGACGCCGATGACCGGGTTGGTGTCGTTGAACACGCCGGTGTAGCGACCGCACGCCGAGGTCGCCGCGTCGCACGAGTCCGGGGCGTCGGTGCAGATTTCCTGGCAGGTACCGGCGATGCAGTAGCCGCCGCGCTCACAGTTGTCGAAGCCCGTCGTCTCGCCCGGCGCCCCCTCGGTGCACGCCTCGCCGATCGCGACGGTACCGTTGTCGACGCAGCCGACGAGGCCGACGCCATCGCGATCCGACGCGCTGGGCTCCACGACCGTGATCCAGGTGCACTTCTGGTCGGCCTCGCAGCCGGTCTGCGCAACCGGGTTACAGGCCAAAGGAGGCGCAGCGTCGACGTCGCCGCCGCCGTCGACGCAGTTGTCGCCGACGCACAGGTCCGGCGCGTCCGGCGCGGAGTCACCACCGCCACAGGCGGCGACGACAGAGAGGAGCCCGGTGAACAGGGCCCCAAAGGCTAGCTTCTTCATGTTTCTCAGACTCCTCTGGTCCTCAGGTTTGCTCAGGCGGCTTCCAATCCCCTCCGCACTGAGCATCGTGAAACGCGGCGCACCTTAACGACGCCGCCTGGCAGATTGCAAGCGGGATCGGCAAAGTGACGTCACGTATGAAGCCTCCTAAGTGCCCGACGCGACGATGACTTAAGTCACCGCGATCCCTAACAGGTCCTGGCCCGCTGAGGCGGCGACGCCCCGCGACGCCGTGCGGCGAGGGTGCGACGCGGGCCGCGCGCGACGCGCAATCCCGCTCGATCTCACGGAGTCACGGTCACGGTCCCGGGCGGCAGGCTGCCCTCGTCGGCGCCTCCCGCCAGCCAGATCGCACCGAGGGCGCCGGCGGCGAGCGCGCCGGCGCCGGCCCAGACGTACCAGCGGCGGTACCACGGGCGGGCCTCGCCCTGCCCCGCGGTGATCTCGATCGTGAGCGGCGCCTCGGGGCTGCCGGCGCGCGCGACCGGCTCGCCGGCCAGGCCGCGGCCCTCGAGGTAGTACTCGACGACGTAGGGATCGGCCGAGGCGGGCGGGGTCCAGCGCACGCGCCAGCGCGCCCCGCCGCGGAACGCGGCCGCGACCTCGTCGTAATCCTGGGTGCCGCGGCGGCGGACGAAGAACCGGACCTCCTTGACGTGGTCCTCGCCCGCGGTGACGCGGACGTCGAGCTCGAGCCGGCGCGCGGCGGGCGCCTCGGTCGGGGCGGCGTGGTCGAGGGCGGCCGAGGCGCCGGCGTCGGCGCCCAGGACGCGGGCGCGGACCTCGTCGAAGAACTCGCGGATGCGGGGCGAGCCGCTCTGGTCGGTGAGCTGGAAGCCGGGGTCGATGTCGAGCAGGCGCTCGAAGCTGGCACGCGCCGCGGCGTCGTCGCCGAGGATGAGCTGGGACAGGGCGACGAGCTCGAGCGCGCGCAGGCGCTGGGCGCGGGTCGCGGCGGCGTCGGTGGTCACCGGGCGCAGGACGCGGATGACCTTGTCGTACTCTTGGTCCTCGAACAGCTGCTCGCCGGCGGCGAGGAGCTTCTTGACCTGCGCGGCGTCGGCGTGGGCCGCGGGGGGCGCGAGCGGGCCCGCGGCGGGCGCGACCGGCGCGAGGAGCGCGAGCGCGACCGCGAGCGCGACGGCTCGCTTCACCGCCTCAGCCACGTCACCCCTCCGGCGGTGGCGAGCACGGCGTCGCGGTCGCCGTCGTCGTCGAGGTCGACCAGGGCGACATCGCTGGCGGCGGCCGCCGCGGCGTCGGCCGCGAACGCGTCGCTGTCGGTGCCGCGCAAGAGCGAGGTGCCGGCAGCGGCGGCGAGCGCGAGGTCCGGCGCGCAGTCGCCGTTCCAGTCGGCGATCGCCACGGCGGCGGCGGCGGGCGCGGGCTGCGGCAGGCGCACGAACGACTGGTCCTCGAGCCGGCCGGCGCGGTTGATGTAGAGGCGCGAGGGGGCGGCGGCGAGCGCGACCGCGAGGTCGAGGTCGCCGTCGCCGTCGACGTCGCCGAGGGCGAGGCCGCGGACCAGGAGGTCGAGCTCGGGGAGGATCGCGGGGGCGAGCGCGAACACGCCGGCGCCCGAGGCGTCGGCGAGCAGCGCGCGCGGCGGGGCCGCCGCGGCGTCGCCCTGGCCGACGAGCAGGTCCGGGTTGCCGTCGCCGTCGAGGTCGCCGAGCGCGAGCGCGGTGACGTCGGTCGCGGCGGCGGCGGGGATCGCGGTGTCGTCGGCGGTGAGCGCGCCGTCGCCGTCGTTGCGCAGGAGGCGGAGGGTGGCGCCCCCGCCGACGACGAGGTCGGTGTCGCCGTCGCGGTCGACGTCGGCGGCGGCGAGGGCGCGGACGCCCGCGAGGGGAGCGAGCGGCTCCGGCGGGACGAAGCCGGTGATGTCGCGGCGGTGGAGGCGGACCTCGGTCGCGGTGAAGGTGACGAGATCGTCGTCGCAGTCGCCGTCGAGGTCGGCGGCGAGCAGGCCGAGGGCGCCGGCGAGGTCGAGGTCGGTGGCGGTGAGGGCGGCGCCGCCGGAGCCGCCGGACGCGTCGACGACGGCGGCCGCGCCGCCGGGGACGAGCGCGACCACGAGCGCGCCGCCGCGGCCGACGCTGGCGGCGAGGCGCGCGTCGGCGGGGCCGGCGGTGTCGACCTCGGCCGGCGCGCCGGAGGCGCCAGGGGCGCAGCGGTCGAGGCGGAGGTCGACGTCGCCGCCGAAGTCGACCGCGGCGCGGTCGGAGGCGACCTCGACGCCGCCGCGGTAGCCGCGCACCCACGCCTCGGCGGAGGAGGCGCCGCCGGGCTCGACGGCGAGCGTCTGGGGGAGAGAGGCGAGCTCGCCTTCGAGGCGGTAGACGCGGCCGAACGCGCCGCCCGCGGGCTCGCGATCGGCGATCGCGAGGCAGACGGCGTCGAGCTCGTCGGGGACGGCGCGGTCGCCGTCGATGCGGAGCAGGACGGCGTCAGCGCACGAGGTCAGCGCGGCGAGCGCCCCGAGCGGGGCGAGCAGCGAGACGACGGCGGCGCGG
Organism: Myxococcales bacterium; assembly: GCA_011526095.1. Lineage (GTDB taxonomy): Bacteria > Myxococcota_A > Polyangia > Haliangiales > Haliangiaceae > WYBA01. The sequence goes on from WYBA01000356.1 coordinate 8,394, forward strand.
GGCACGACGGGGAGACAATCGCACAGGTGAGCGGCGGCGAGGACCGCTGGCGGCGGGGTGAGCGCCGGCAGGCTGGTCCTTCGACTCGGCCCTCGCTGTCGCTCGGGCCGGCTCAGGACGCACGGATGTGGGAGTCGGAGGCGGAGACGGAGACGGAGACGGACGCGGAGGCGGAGGCGGAGGCGGAGGCGGAGACGGAGACGGAGACGGAGACGGAGACGGAGGCGGTGACGGAGGCGCGGACGTGCGGCGCACCGAGCGGCCCGGCCATCGGGGGGACGGTGCCGCGGCCGGTCAGCCGGTTCGGGTTCGCCAGTAGCCCGGCCTCCGCCGGCCATGCGCCACGGCGAGGACGTGGATCTCATTGTCATCAGCGACGTCCGAGGTGGCCACATTCTCGGCAGGGGCGACGGGGCGAACCATGAAGATCACCACGTACGGGAAGCGCCGCACGAGCACACGCATCGCCCCGAGCTCGCGAGGTGCCCCGAGCGCGGGGCGGCAGCTCGGGCCGAGCGCCGCGGCCCGCTGGATCGCCTCGTCGAACGCCACCAGCAACTCATCGCCGAGCCCCGGGCCACGCTCCTCGGACCATGCGATGGCCTCGGCCATCTCGCCGAGCGCGTCCGGGTCGATCGTGATCGCGGGCATGACGGCGCGAGCGTCACCGCCGCAGCGACGCGCGCAGGCGCTCGCGCGCCTCGTCCCACGGGATCGCGCCGGCGGGATCGTCGGCGAGCCGGGCCGCGCGACGAGTCAACTCCGCCGCGAACGCCGGATCCAGCTCGAGCCGCTCGTCGAAGTCGTCGGGCAAGCTCGCGTAGAGCTCGTCAGCGAGGCGCGCGCGCTCGTCCTGGGGCAAGGCGAGGGCCTCGGCGAGCAGGCGACGCGCGAGCTCCGTCATGAACGGGAGCGTAGCCCCGTGCGGCGGCGGCGCCAAGCGAGGAGCGCGGCCGCGACGAGCCAGGGCTCGACGGGGCCCTGGCCGGTGCCGCCGGCGGCGCAGCCGCCGGACGGGTCGGCGGTGTCGTCGCCCGGGTCGGACGGATCCGTCGGGTCGGACGGGTCGGACGGGTCGGACGGATCCGACGGGTCGGACGGGTCGCCGGCGCGCGGCGAGACGGTGATCGTCATGCTCACGGTCGGGCCGAACCAGGTCACGCCCTCCTGGACGAGCTGGAACGTCTCGACGAACGTCGTGGTCTCGGTGACCTCGGGCGCCTTGATCGCGAAGGTGAAGCGGCCCGTCGAGCCGGGGCCGTAGTTCGAGTGATCCGCGCCGGTCGGGCGGTTCGGCGCGAGCCAGTTGCCCTCGACGTAGAACGGCGAGGCGCGGTCCTGCGGGTCCTGGGTGCCCAGGCGCGTCTCGTCGAGGCCCCACGTCACGTTCGACTGGTTGACGAGCTCGAACCACACCACCGCCTCCTCGCCCGACACCATCTCGGCCGGCGCCTCCATCGCGCCCGCCGCGGCGCCGTAGCTGGCGACGCCGCCGGTCTGCACCAGGTCCATGTAGTGGTCCCAGTCCCAGCCGCTGCCCGGGTCGGTGTGGTCGCTGCAGTCCGGCGTCTCGCCGTGGCCCATGATGTGGGCGCGGTCCTTCGGGATGCCGTAGGCGTCGGCGAGCCAGGCCGTGAGCTTGGCCGACTCGGTGTACATCGCCTCGGTGTACCAGGCGTCGGGATCGCTGACGTAGCCCTCGTGCTCGATGCCGATCGACTGCGAGTTGAAGCAGCCGTCGTGCCACGCGACGTCCGAGTCGTCGACCATCTGCGTGATCTGGCCGTCCGAGGACCGGACGACGTAGTGCGCCGACACCTGCGCCGACGGGTTCTTGAACCACGAGATGCAGCCGTTGTAGCTGCCCTGCACGGTGTGGATGACGATGTAGTTGATCTCGGCGGCGCCGCGGTTGCCGGCGGAGTAGTTGCCGCTGTACGCGGCGTTCCAGATCGAGCCGGGGTAGCCGAGGCCCTGGGTGATCGTGCCGAAGCCGTCGGGGGTGGTCGCCGGCGCGGCGTCGACGGCGATCGCGGAGAGCGTGACGCCGCGGCCGGCGGCGTCGGTGCCGACCCAGCCGCGACCGATCCGCGCGTAGACCTCGTCGGCGAGGCGCGCGCCGTCGTCGCCGCCGCCGCCGAACGCGATCAGCGCGTCGCGCCAGCCGGCGAGGTCGCCGGGCGCGGGGCGCTGCCCGCGCTGCCGCGCCAGCTCGACCAGCAGCGCGGCGCCGGCGGCGACGCTGGCGGTGTCGTCGGTGTGGACGTCGGCCTCGGGCAGCCCGGCGAGTTGCGCGGCGCGCGCGACGTCGCGCGCCCCGCCCTCGGTCAGGGCGAGCAGGCCGATCGCGCCGGCGTGGGTGTGCCCGGGGTGCGCGCCGTCGGCGGCGCGGTAGGCGCCGGCGAACCGCAGGCGGGTCTCGACGTAGGACACGGTCGCGAGCAGCTCGGCCGGCACGCCGGTGTCGGCCGCGACGCGCTGGAACAGGCCGATCAGCGGCGAGTCGCCGCCGAGCGCGCGCCGCGCCGGCGCCGCGCCCTCGTCACCGCCGGGCGCGGCGCACGCGCCGAGCACCATCACCGCCGCCGCGACCACGGCGGCCACGTGCCGGCGCCGCGCCCGCGCCAGCCCGACCACGCCGAGCACGAGCAGCGCGGCCCCTGCCCCGCCCGCGCCGCCGCCCGCGGCGCACCCGCCGCTCGGCTGCGCGTCGTCGGGATCTGACGGGTCGTCGGCATCGTCTGGATCGGACGGATCGGACGGATCGCTCGGATCATCGGCGCCGCGCGGCACGACGGTGATCGTCATGCGCACGACCGGGCCGAACCACGTCACGCCCTCCTGGACGAGCTGGAACGCCTCCTCGTAGGTCGTCGGCTCGGTGACCTCGGGCGCGACGATCGCGAACGTGAACCGGCCGGTGGTGCCCGGCGCGTAGTCCGAGTGGTCGGCGCCGGTCGGCCGGTTCGGCGCGACCCAGTTGCCCTCGACGAAGAACGGCGAGGCGCGGTCCTGCGGCTCGGCGGTGCCGAGGAACGTCTCGGACAGGCCCCACGTCACGGTCGACTCGTTGACCAGCTCGAACCACACGACCGCCTCCTCGCCGGAGGTCATCGTCGTCGGCGTGGACGCGGCGCCGGCGGCGGCGCCGAACGACAGCCCGCCGTCGATCGTCGCGCCCGGGTAGTAGTGCGACATCATCCACGCGTAGCTCTGGCCGGCCAGCGCCCAGCGCTGCGTGCCCCACTGGCAGGTGCCGCGACCGTGGCCGAACACGTCGCGCCCGGTGCAGTGCGGCTCGTCGACGTCGAACTCGGTCGGATCGCCGTTCTCCGCCGAGTACTCGGCGAACACCAGATCGCCGTCGCGCACGACGTACTGCCCGGCGGTCTCGTCGGTGGCGGTGTCGGTGACGGCGAAGAACTCGTCGCGGTAGACCTGCGACGCGGTCGTGTCGTCGAGATCGGCGCAGGTGTACTTGCCGCCGGCGTTGACCCACCACGCCGCGTAGGTGCGGATCGCGACCGAGCCGGCCTTGAGCGACTCGCCGTCCCACGACCGGATCCACTCGTGGGGCAGCACGCCCTTGACGTAGGTCTCGAGCGGGATGACGTCGACGCGGCCGGAGCACGACGCGGTCGAGCCGTCGAGGCCGCGCCGCCACACCCGGATCGTGGCGGGCGCGGTGTACGGCAGCGTGCCGGTCGCCGTCGCGACCGCGGGCGGCGCGAGCCCGGCCGCGCGCGCGTGCCCGAGCGTCAGCACGTCGCCGCGCGAGGCCGCGAGGTCGAGGATGGCCGCGGCCTCGGGCCGCAGATCGCCGGTGCGATCGTCGCCGAGCGCGACCTCCGACACCCAGCGCGCGGGGACCTCGCCTTGCTCGATCGGGTCGAGCCCGGCGGGGTGCGCCAGCGCGGACGCGGCCGTCGCGCACAGCACGAGGGTGAGGACGGCGCCGGCTCCCGCGGCGCGACCACGAACAAAGGTCGCCATGACGGGGCGTAGAGCACACGCGGTGCCACGCCCGGACGAACGCAACCTCGCGAGATCGCGAGGTGACGATGCGGACGATCGTTTGCAACGAAGGTTGTCCGCGCGCCCCGCGTGCAACTCGCGGTTTGCAGGCGCGCGTGTCCTACATCCGCGTCACGACGGCTTGCACGACATCAGCTCCTCGACCGACTTCGACTTCAGCGCGCACGCGCGCACCGAGGCGGGCTCCTTCTCGCAGCGCTGGATCGCCTGCTTCTTCTCCTCGGCCGGGATCTCCATCCCGATCAGCTTGGCGGTGTGAGCGACGACCTTCTCGCACTCGCCGCCGCCGTCCTTGCTGCAGGCGGTGGCGGAGAACGCGGTGGCGGCGACGAGGAACGCGGTGACGATGCGGATCATGGTGCAGTCCTTGGCAGTGGGTTCGGGTTGGTGCCCCGGCCCATTCCAAGCGGCGTGCCACGCATGGCGCCGCGTACGTTCGCGTGGTTGCGGGTGCGCGCGCGCCGCGCTGCCACCGCTGACCTGCCGCGCGCGGCACGCGCTGCCGCCGCTGGCAGGCGCTACTCGATGTAGCGGTAGAGCGTGCGCACGCCGATCTGCAGCTCGCGCGCGGCGGCCTCGCGGTTGCCGCCGCACCGCTCGAGCACCGCGGCGACGTAGCGGCGGACGTAGTCGTCGCGCGCGTCGGTCAACGGGCGCGTCGTGTCGCCGAGATCCGCGCCGGGCGCCGGCGCCGCGGCCGGCGCCGCGGGCTCGGCCGGCGCCGCCGGGATCGCCGGCGTGCCGCGCGACGGGGTCACGGCGCGCGGGGCGGCCGGCGCGCCGTCGGGCGCGCGTAGCTGCAGGTCGGCGACGCGGATCGTCGGACCGTCCGCGAGGATCGCCGCGCGCCGCATCGTCGCCTTGAGCTCGCGGACGTTGCCGGGCCACGGGTGCGCGCGCAGCAGCTCGACGACGTCGCCGGCGAGGCCGTGGGTCGGCAGCCCGAGCTGCGCCTCGGTCTGGCGCAGGAACGTGCGCGCGAGCAGGAGCACGTCGTCGCCGCGCTCGCGCAGCGGCGGCACGTCGATCCGCACCTCCTGCAGCCGGAACAGCAGGTCCTCGCGGAACCGCCCGGCGGCGACGTCCGCGACGAGATCGCGGTGGGTCGCCGCGACGAGGCGAAAGTCGACCGCGCGCGGCGCGGTCTCGCCGAGGCGGCGGACCTCGCGCTGCTCGAGCACGCGCAGCAGCGCCGCCTGCATCGCCAGCGGCATGTCGCCGACCTCGTCGAGGAACAAGGTCGAGCCCTCGGCCGCCTCGATCAGCCCGGCGCGATCGCCCGCGGCGCCGGTGAACGCGCCCCTCTTGTAGCCGAACAGCTCGGCGTCGAGCAGGCTCGCCGGCACCGCGGCGCAGTTGATCGCGACCAGCGGGCGCGCGGCGCGGGCGCTCGCCGCGTGCAGCGCGCGCGCCACCAGCTCCTTGCCGGTCCCCGACGGGCCGGCGATCAGCACCGACAGATCGCTCGGCCCGACCCGGCCGATCAGCCGGCGCACGCCGTCGATCGCGGGGGAGTCGCCGACGAGCAGGTCCGACGCGCCCGCGCCCGGCGCCGGGGCCGTCGCGGCGCGGCGACGGAGCTGGGCGAGCAGCGGGACCGCGAGCGCGGTGAGCAGACGCAGCTCGCCGCTGGCGCGATCGCCGAACGCGACCCGCCGGCCGCGCGCGCCGCGCGACCGCGCGCCGACGAAGATCGCGCCGAGCGTGCGCGCGTCGAGCCGCAGCGGCAGGCACAGCACGCCGCCGAGGCCGAGCACCGCGACGCTCGGCACGCGGGCGTAGCGCGGGCTGCCCGCGACGTCGGTGACGACGACGCGCTCGCCGGTGCCGAGCACGTCCGAGACGATCGTGTCGGACAAGAGGTCCGCGGGCGCGTCGATCGCCGCGCCGGTGGCGTCGCGCGCGCACGCGACCGACCAGCCACCCGGACGGGCCGCGTCGGCGAGGATGATCGCGCCGACGTCGCCGCCGGTCGCGGCGAGCGCGCCGTCGACGATCGCGGCGAGCGCCTCGTCGGGGCCGTCGGCGCCGGCGAGCCGCGCGGCGAGCGCGTCGAGCGCGTCGTCGCCCAGACCGCCCACCGCCGCCAGCTCGACGGTCATCGCGTCGACGATCACGCGCTCGCCCGGCGCCAGCGCGTGGTCCGCGCCGCCCGCGAGCACCCGCAGGACCACGCCCGGGCCGTCGCGGTGGACGGTCGCCCAGTGGGCCGGCAGGGTGTGGAGGCGCAGATCGGCGTCGGCGGCCGAGCCGATCGTGGTGATCCGCTTGGTCAGGAGCGCCCGGACCCCGGCCGCGCCCAATGACGGCGTGAGCACCAGCTCGAGCGCGTCCTCCATGCGCGTGCGGGCATAACACGGGTCGGGGCGGCTATGCTGTGTCCGTGCCCCAGGGTGGCATCCCGTTCGGACACTTCGTGCTGCACAAGCGCCTCGCGCGCGGCGGCATGGCCGAGGTGTTCCTCGCGCGCCAGCGCGGGCTCGAAGGGTTCGATCGCCGCGTCGCGGTCAAGCGGATCCTCCCGCACCTGTCGGTGCGCGACGACTTCGTCCAGATGTTCCTCGACGAGGCGCGGCTCGCCGCGCGGCTGTCGCACCCCAACATCGTCCACATCTACGAGTTCGGGAAGGTCGACGACGACTACTTCATCGCGATGGAGTACGTCGACGGCGTCCACGCCGGGCAGCTGATCAAGCGCGCGCACGACGAGCGCCTGCCGCCGGTGCTGGTCGCGCGGATCGGCGCCGACGCGGCGAGCGCGCTGGCCTACGCGCACCGGCTCGAGGACGCCGACGGCCGGCGGCTCGAGGTCGTGCACCGCGACATCTCGCCCCAGAACCTGATGATCTCGTTCGACGGCGTGGTCAAGCTCGTGGACTTCGGGATCGCCAAGGCCGCCGCGAGCGCGAGCGAGGCGACGCAGCCCGGCGTGGTCAAGGGCAAGTACGCGTACATGTCGCCCGAGCAGACCGTCGGCAGGCCGCTCGACGGGCGCAGCGACGTGTTCTCGCTCGCGCTCGTCCTGTGGGAGCTGCTCGCCGGGCGCAACGTCGTCGATCGCGGCGACCCCGCCGACGGCATGCGCGCGATCCGCGACGGCCGGTTCCCGCCGATCGAGCAGGTCGCGCCCGGCGTGCCGGCGCCGCTCGCCGCCGCGATCGGCCACGCGCTGGAGGTGCGGCGCGACGATCGCTCGACCGCGGCCGAGCTCGGCGTCGCGCTCGAGGCGTACATCAAGGCGTCTCCCGACCTCGCGACGGCGATGCAGCTCTCGGAGTGGATCCGCGCGCGGTTCGGGCGCCCGACGACGGCGTCGCTGCCGGCGGTGCCCGCGATCGAGGCCCGCGGCGCGCGGCCCGTCGGCACGGTGGTCGCGCCCGCGACCGCCGCCGTCGGCACCGGCAGCGCGCGCGCGCCGTCGCCGGTGACGCGCGCGACGACCTCCGCGACGTCGGTGACGCAGGCGCCCGGGTCGCGACCGTGGGCGATCGGCGCCGCGGCGATCGCGCTGCCCGCGCGCGAGGCGACGATCGTCCACAGCGCGATCGAGCCAGCGCGGACGCCGGCGCGCGGGGCGCCTGCCGACACGCTGCTCGACGACGACGCCGACGACCTCGCCGCGACGATCGAGCGGCGCGGCCCGGACGCCGCAATGCCCGACGACGAGCTCGACGACGAGCTCGACGACGACACTGGCCACACGACGATCGACGACGCGACCCAGGTCGTGTCGCGCCCCGGGCCCGCGACGCGCTCGTCACGCGCCGCGCCGGCGCCACCGCGGCGCTCGCCCCTGCCCTGGGTGCTCGCCGCGGTCGCCGTGGTCGGCGGCGCGGCGGTCGTCGCGATCGTCGCGCTCGGCGGCGACGGCCCGCGCGCGAGGCG
>WYBA01000357.1 GCA_011526095.1 Myxococcales bacterium
CCGCGGCGACGTCCTCGTGCTCGACCCGGCCAGTCCGGTCGAGATCCGCGACAACCCGCCGCGCGGCGACGGCGCCGCCGCCGGCATCGATCCGGACACGCCATGACCCTGCGCGCGATCGCCGACGAGCTGTGGGAGGTCACCGACGAGATCCGGCTGCCCGGCGGCGTCCGGTTCCCGCTGCGCATGACCGTGGCGCGGCTGCCGGGCCGCCAGCTCTGGCTGCACTCGCCGGTGCGGCTCGACCCGGCGACCGCGGCGGCGATCGACGCGCTCGGCGAGGTCGCGCACCTCGTCGCGCCCAACCTGTTCCACCACCTCCACCTGCCGGCCGCGGCGGCGCGGTGGCCGGCGGCGCGGGTGTGGGGGCCGGCGGGGCTCGACGCCAAGCGGCGCGAGCCCGGCCTGCGGATCGACCGGCTCGACGACGTCACCCGCGCGCCGTGGGCCGACGTGATCGATCAGGTCGCGATCGACGGGGCGCCGGGGCTGCGCGAGACGGTGTTCTTCCACCGCGCGACGCGCTCGATGCTGTGCACCGATCTGATGTTCCACGTCACGGCGCCGGCCAACCGCCGCACCCGGTTCGCGCTGTGGCTGGTCGGCGCCGGCGGCGGTCAGCTCGCGTCGAGCCGGGTGTGGCGGCGCCTGGTCCGGGATCGCGCCGCGGCGCGCGCGGCGCTCGGGCGGGTGCTCGCCTGGGACGTGGACCGGCTGGTCCCCGCGCACGGGGAGATCGTCGCCGCCGGGGCGCGGGCGGCGCTGCCCCACGCGCTGCGCCGGATCACCGGCGCGCCGGCGCTGCCCGCGCCGTAGCTACGACCGCGTCGCGTCGTCGTCGTCGTCGTCGTCGTCGTCGTCGTCGTCGGTGCCCGCGGCCGCGGCGTCGATCGTGTCGTCGTCCGCCCGCGGGATCGGCAGCGTCTCCTCGTGCAGCTGGCGCGGCGGCGGATCGGCCGGCTTCGCTGGCGGCTTCGCCGGCGCTGGCGTCTTCGGCGCCGCGGTCTCGGGCATCGCGACGGCGGCCATCGGCGCGGTCGCGCGCAGCGCGACGTCGTCTGCGGACGCGACCCCGACGCCGGGCTCGGTCTTCGCCCGCCGCAGCAGCGCGCCGCGGTCCGTCGACGGCTCGTCGCCGAGGTCCTTCACGGTCAGGTTCTCGGTGTTCTCGTCGTCGCTCCAGCCGGTGGGCGGCGGCGGGGCGCCGCTGGTGTCGACCGGCAGCGTCTCGTCGTGCTCGACCACGCCGGGCACGCCGTCGGACGCCGCCGAGAGCTCGAGCACGTCGATGACGACGCCGGTGATGTTGTCGTGGCCGCCGCGCTCCTTGGCGAGCTCGACCATCTCGGCGAGCGCTGGCCCGGACTCGCCGGCGCTGCCGAGGCGCTCGGCGATCTCCTGCTCGGCGACGAAGTAGTCGTGCAGGCCGTCGCTGCACAGCAGCAGCCGGTCGCCGGCGCGCAGCTGCAGGTGCGCCATCTCGACCCCGACGTCGGCCGACACGCCGATCGCGTTGACCAGGATCGTCCGCAGCGGGGAGACCTGGGCCTCCTCGATCGTCAGCTTGCCCTCGATCACCAGCACCTCGGCCACGGTGTGGTCGGTGGTGATCTGCGAGGCGCGCTCGTCCCGGATGAGGTAGGTGCGGCTGTCGCCGACGTGGGCGACGAACGCCTCGGCGCCGGCGACGAGCAGGACGTCGAGCGTCGTCCCCATGCCCTGCTTGTCGCTCTCGCGCGCGCCGCGCTGGAACACCGCCTGGTGGGCGGCGAGCACCGCGTTCTGGAGCAGCTGGACCAGCTCGCGGCGGCCGTCCTCGGTCGGCTTGCGCGCGAACGCGTGGACCTTGGCGCGCGAGCCCTCCAGCGTCTTCTTGACCGTCTCGACCGCCATCGCGCTGGCGACCTCGCCGGCGGCGTGACCGCCCATGCCGTCGGCGACGATGAAGAACTGGGACGCCGGGTCGACGTGGGCCGAGTCCTCGTTGTGGTCGCGGACCACACCGACGTCGGTGACCATGGTCGCCTTCAGCTTGGCCTGCGCCGACTCGTCAGTATTGCCCGGCATGCGGAGGAGTCCGAAAACCCTTGGAGAATTCTCGCCCGGACCCGGCCGGACCGCAAGCCCGCGTGCCGCAAGCTGGTGAATCCCGCCACCGGTGGTGCGTCACAGCACGGCGCGGACGAGGTCCGCGGTTGACGCCCCGGGCGCCACCCCCTTACCGTCGCCCCGCCTACGGAGGTCTCTGGGTCCATGAAGAACCTGATCGGATCGCTCGCGCTCGCCGCCCTCGCTGTCGTGCTCGTCGGACGCCCGGCCCCGGCCGCGGCCGACGACAAGAAGTACGAGATGAAGATCACCACCCTCGCGCCGGACAAGACGGCGTGGGCGAAGGTCCTCAAGGAGTACAAGACCAACGTCGAGAAGGCGGCCAAGGCCAAGGGCTACACCTTCAAGGTCCGCGTGTTCCTCGGCGGGACCCTCACCGACGACGAGAACAACAGCGTCAAGATGACCAAGCGCGGCCAGGTCCAGGCCGTCGGCGCGTCGACGGGCGCCGTGGCCTCGCTGGTCGAGGCGCTCGAGGCGATCGAGATCCCGTTCCAGTTCCAGACCGCCCAGGAGGCGGACTACGTCCTCGACAAGTACCTCAAGGACGCGGTCAAGCCGATGTTCGAGGCCAACGGCCTGGTGTTCGGGTTCTGGAGCGAGAACGGCTTCCGTCACTTCGCCGGCAGCTTCGGCCCCATCAAGAAGCCGGCCGACCTCAAGGGCCAGAAGATCCGGTCGCAGGAGAGCTTCCCGCACCTCAAGATGTGGGAGGCGCTCGGCGCCTCGGCCCAGGCGATCCCCACCGGCGAGGTCCAGACGGCGCTCAAGACCGGGTCGGTCAAGGGCTACGACCAGTCGCTCCTCTACTCGATCGCGGGGAGCTGGCACAGCCACATCACGGACCTGACGCTGTCGGCGCACATCTACCAGGGCGCCGTGATCATGTTCAACAAGGACTGGTTCTACGGCCTGCCGGCCGAGCTGCAGGCGATCCTGCTCGACGAGGGCGACAAGCTGGTGCGCAAGGGGCGCAAGGCGATCCGCGACATGAACCCCAAGCTGCTCAAGATCATCCAGAACACCACGGTCAAGGACAGCGACAAGAAGGTCGCCGTCCACAAGCTGTCGGACGCCGAGCGCAAGGCGTTCGTGACCGCGACCAAGGGCGTCCGCGACCAGGTCGCCGGCCGCAGCGCGGACCACAAGAAGCTGGTCGAGCTGATCGAGGCGGGGCTCAAGGAGTTCCGCGCCAAGAAGGGCAAGAAGTAGCGGCGCGGCGGGGGTTGGGCGCGTCCGAACGGGCGCGCGCCGCGCGGATTCGCTACCATCCGCGCGATGAGTGACGGCAAGCCTTCGTGGCCGGCGATCCGCCGCCTCGACGAGCTCTGGCACCGGGGCGAACGCTTCGTGTGCGGGGCGATGTTCGTGCTGATGGCGCTGATGGTGTTCGTGTCGGTGATCGCCGAGACGTTCGGCAACCGGCGCGAGTACGTCGACGTCGCCGCGCTGTTCGGCGTGTGCGTGCTCGGCGTGCGCACCCGGGCGGTGAAGGAAGGCGAGCGCCGGCCCGGCTGGCCGATGTCGCTGGCGATCGCGCTCGGCGTGACCCTGGTGATCGCCGGGCTGGTGTGGGTCTACGTCGAGCGCTACCCCGGCGGCTTCATCTGGGCGCAGAAGCTGGCGCTCGTGATGATGGTCTGGGTCGCCTTGCTCGGCGCGTCGATGGCGGCGTACGAGCGCAGCCACCTGGCGCTCGAGATGGGCGAGAAGCTCTGGCCGGCGAAGGCGCTGCGGTTCGTCAAGGCGCTCGCGCACCTCGTCACCTCGGCGTTCTGCGTGTTCGCGCTGTACGCCTCGTGGAAGCTGGTGCAGGCGCAGCAGGACGAGGCGACGGCGATCTCCGACACCGTCCAGTGGCTCCCGAGCTGGGTGGCGTTCCTCGCGATGCCGTACGCGTTCGCGGCGATGACGGTGCGGTTCCTGGCGCAGATGGTCACGACCGCGACCGACACCGCGGCGCCGGCCGAGGAGCACCTGCCCACATGACGATCCTGCTCGTCATCATCCTGCTCGCGCTGATCGGCTCGCCGCTGTTCGTGATCATCGGCGCGGCGACCGGCGCGGCGTTCATGTCCCAGACCCACGAGGCCGAGAGCGCCGAGGCGCTCGGTCAGTGGCTGCTCGGCCCGTTCGAGCTGATGATGGGCAAGGACCCGTTCCTGGCGATCCCGCTGTTCGTCGGCGCCGGCGCGCTGATGACCGAGGGCGGCATGGCGCGCCGCCTGGTCGAGTTCATGCGCGCGCTGCTCGGGTGGCTGCCGGGCGGGCTCGGCATGGCCGCGGTCATGGCGTGCATGGGGTTCGCGGCGATCACCGGCAGCTCGCCGGTCACGCTGATCGCGGTCGGCTCGATCATGTTCCCGGCGATGACCAAGGCCGGCTACCCCGAGCGGTTCTCGCTCGGCCTGGTGATGACCGCCGGCTCCCTCGGCTGCCTGATGGTGCCGTCCTTGATCCTGGTCGTCTACGCGCTGGCCGTGATGTCGGCGGGCAACGCCACGGTCGACACCGGCGACATGTTCCAGGCGGCGTACGTCCCGGCGACCGCGGTCGCGCTGATCCTGTGCATCTACTCGTACCTGGTCGGCCGCTCGGTGCCGGACCGCCAGCCGTTCTCGCTGCGGAGGCTGTGGGAGACCGCGTGCGAGGGCGTGTGGGCGCTGCTGCTGCCGCTGATCGTCTACTTCGGGATCCAGCAGGGGTTCTTCCCGCCGTTCAAGGCGGGCGCCGTCGCGTTCGCCTACGCGCTGATCGTCACCACCGTCATCCACCGGGAGATCGGGCTCAAGAAGCTGTTCTCCACGCTCGCCGACGCCGGCCGGTTGATGGGCATGCTGATGCTGATCATCGCGCTGACGTTCTCGCTCAACCAGCTGTTCGCGCTGATGGAGGTCGAGAAGGCGATCGCCGAGCTGCTGCAGGACATGGACCTGGGGCCGATCGGCTTCATCCTGCTGGTCAACGTCTTCCTGATCGTCATCGGCGCGCTGATGGACTCCGTCAGCGCGACGCTGGTGTTCGCGCCGATCCTCGCGCCGATCGCGGTCAACCAGTACGGGTTCGACCCGGTCCACTTCGGGATCGTGTTCGTCGTGAACATGGAGATCGGCTACCTGGCGCCCCCGGTCGCGACCAACCTGTTCGTCGCGGCCGCGCTGTTCAAGAAGCCGTTCGGCGAGGTCACGCGCGCGATCCTGCCCGGCCTGGCGATCACCGTGCTCGCGCTCGGCGTGTTCATCTTCGTGCCGACCTGCTCGAAGGGGAAGCAGAACTGGTCCGAGACCGGCGACATCACCGCGGTGTGGGAGCCGTTCCCGTGGAGCGGCGAGCGGTGGAGCAAGCTGCTGCAGGGCGAGAAGCGCGAGGGCGTCGCCGAGATCTCCGAGGCGAGCGCCGACAAGGCGCTGGCCGACGACAAGATCGACAAGATGTCGGACGAGGACTACTACTTCGGCGGCGGCGACGACGGCGAGCTGACGGCGGACGACGCCGGCGCCGAGACCGACGACGGGGACGCGGGGACGCCGGCGGCCGCCGGCGACGACGACGGCGGCGCGGGAGGGCTCGACGATCCGGGCCTCGACGATCCGGGCGACGGTGACGAGGCCGACGCGGGCGAGGACTTCTCGGACCAGCAGCTGTAGGTCACGGCGCGACGACGCGCAGCGCGGACGGGACGATCGTGAACGTCGCGGGCAGCTTGCCCGGGGTCTCGCCGTCGACGTCGAGCTCGACGACGTCGCCCGCGTTCGCGGGCTCGGCGACGACGACGCGGGCGCGGCGCGCGCTGACCTCCTTCCTGGCCAGGTGCGTGCCCTTGTACAGCGCGCGCGAGCTCAGCATCATGTCGAGCACGCCGACGTCGCCGATCGCGACGACGTCGAACAGCCCGTCGTCGAGCTCGGCGTCCGGCGCCATCATCATGCCGCCGCCGAAGTACTTGCCGTTGGCGATCGCGACGGTGTTGATCGTCAGCTCGAGCGAGTCCGACGCGACGCCGTCGAACGTCAGCTTCACCCGGCGGTTGTCGTAGCGCAGCATTCCGCGCGTCGTCGCCGCCAGGTACGACAGCTTGCCGAACCGCTTCTTCGACTGGTTGACCATGCGATCGACCACGCCCGACATCCCGAACGAGGCGATGTTGATGAACATCCGCACGCGCCCGCCCGCGTCGCCGCCGAGGTCGATCCGGCCGACGTCGATCGTGCGGCGGCGGTCCGCGCCGAGCACCGCGACGGCCTGGTCGAAGTCCTTCGAGATGCCGACGGTCTTGCGGAAGTCGCCGCCGGTGCCGTAGGGCAACAGCGCGAGCGCCGCGTCCGGCGCGATCGGCTTGCCGTCCTCGAAGAACCCGTTCATCACCTCGTTGGTCGTGCCGTCGCCGCCGAGCGCCACGACGCGCTCGGCCCCGGCGCGCAGCGCCTCGCGCGCCAGGCGGGTGGCGTCGCCCGGCGCCTGCGTGATCGCCTCGTCGAACGCGACGACCTTGCGGATCCGGTCGGCGAGGTGCGGCCAGTCGCGGCCGGTCGCGCCGCCCTGGGCGCGAGGGTTGACGATCACGACGGTGCGCGGCGAGCCCATGCGCGGCGACTATACAGGCACAATCGGGCGGTGGACCCCGCCGCGCTCGCCGACCTGACGTCGAGGCTGCGCGCGGGCGCGCGCGCCGGCGCGGGCGCGGCGCCCGGGGCGCGCGCGACGCGGCGGGCGGCCGGACGCTACTTCACCCCCGCGCCGCTCGCCGAGCACGTGTGCCGCGAGGTGCTGGCGCCGCTGCTCGCCGCGGCGCGGTGGCAGGCCGGCGTGCCGGCGCTGCGCGTGCTCGATCCGGCGGCCGGCGACGGCGCGTTCCTCGCCGCCGCCCTCGAGGTGATCGCCGGGGCCGCGGCCGCTCGCGGCGCGCGGGTCGACGCGGCGTGGCGGCGGCGGTGCGCGGCGCGGTGCCTGGTCGGCGTCGAGCGCGACGCCGAGACGGCGGCGGCGGCGCGCGCG
>WYBA01000358.1 GCA_011526095.1 Myxococcales bacterium
AGCGACTGCGATGCCGCGCTCTCAAGCCTCCGAGATGCGCTCGTTCCTCTTGCAGCGCGAGCGAAGGCCGCGTAGTGATCTCCACCTCGACCGCCACCGAGTTTCAACACGGGACGGGACATCGCCATGACCGACCCAGGGGAGATCATGGAGACCCTGGGGCAGCTGACAAGCACCGCGGAACACGACTGGGTGAGGGCGTGGGGAGACACCGCGCAGAGAGTTCAGGCGCGCGCCGATGTCTCCTACGAGAAGAAGAAGCTGGTGTCCGCCGCGTCCGCCTACCTGCGAGCCGCCTCCTACTGGCGCATCGCGCTCATGTACTTCAGCGACGACAAGGACTCTCGGGTCGTCGAGTTCTCGAAGAACAGCGTGTTCTGCTACGGCCGCTACCTCGAGACCTCGGGCTATCCGGGCCAGAAGATCCAGGTCCCCTATGAAGGCACCCACCTGCCGGGATGTTTCTATCGCTCGCCTGTCGCCAAGGAGAAGGCTCCGCTCCTCATCATCACCCCGGGACGCGACACCTGGGGAGAGGACACCGTCTGGGTCTACGACGCCGCCATCCAGCGAGGCATCCACTGTCTCGTGGTCGAGGGCCCCGGTCAGGGAACAGCCCTTCGCCTGCAGGGCCTGAAGTTCAGAAACGACTGGGAGAAGGTCATCACGCCCGTCATCGATCATGCAGGGACGCTGCCCGGGATCGACATGGATCGCATCGCCCTCCTGGGCATCAGCTTCGGGGGCTACCTGGTCCCGCGGGCCGCGGCGTTCGAAAGAAGGATCAAGCTGTGCATTGCAGACCCCGGGAACATCAGCTGGGGAGCTTCCATCGCCGGAGCGTTCAAGAAGGCACGGAAGCTACCGAGATTCATTCGTCCGGCCCAGATCGACTCCATGGTGAAAGACTACGCATGGAAGCACGGGGTCGAGAACGACATCGATCGCGTCATCGACGAGCTGGCGAAATACAGCAACCGGGATGTGCTGGACAAGATCCGCTGCAAGGTGCTGGTGGTGGATGCGACCGCAGAGGTGATTCCCGGGAAGGCCAGGGAGTTTTACGACGCCTTGAGCTGCCCCAAGCACTACCTGCTGTTCGACGAGGCGACGACCGCGCAGAACCACACGCAGATGGGCGGCTACGGACCGGCCTCCGAGATCCTCTTTGATTGGATTGAAGACAATCTGTGAAAGGCCCGCACGACTTCAAGAGCGCGGTCCACGGATGGCACGCGCTTCGCGGTGGTCATCGCGCTGATCGACGCGGCTCGCCAGCGCGTGTACCAGGCCGTGAACGCGGAGCTCGTGGCCCACTACTGGGAGCTCGGCAAGTACATCAGCCGCAAGCTCGCGCAGGCCGAGTGGGGCGACGGCGTCGTCGACGAGCTGGCCGCCACGCTCGCTCGTCGCTATCCCGGGATACGCGGCTACACGCGCCGGAACCTGTTCCGGATGCGCCAGTTCTTCGAGGCGTACCGGGGGCGGAAGATCGTGTCACCGCTGGTGACACAATTGCCGTGGACCCATCACCCCGTCATCCTCAACCAGGCCAGGCCGCCCGAGCCCCGCGAGCTCTACCTGCTCGCGGCCATCAAGGGCCGGTGGACGAAGCGTGAGCTCGAACGGCAGATCCGTTCCGGCGCGATCGCGTCGAGCGCTTGGAGCTCGACGCCGCGCTCGTCAGTGGAGCGCCATCGGCAGCCGTGCGCGCTGGACCTCCGCCTCGTCGATCGGGAAACCGTCCTCGTCCAGCAGCCATGTGCGCCAGCCGCTCGTGTCCTGTTCGACGCGCGCGAGCCGGACACGCGACCACGGCTCCTCCCACCCCGGCGCGCTGCCGATGACGACCTCGAGTGGCACCCCCATCGCGAGCGCGGATCGCTTGAGGTCGTGGAGCGTCGGCTCGTCGCGGTGGAGCCATGGCGCCGGGATGCGCTCGTCGAGGAAGCCCCACCGCACGCGCACCACGCCGTGGACGCGGCCGTACTCGTAGAGGGCGTAGAGCGCCTTCACGTCCGCCTCGAGCCGGCGGCGCAGCTTGGTCAGCTCGTTCCTGGCGAGGTACCCGGCGAGCCGCTCCTCGTCCCCGAACGGCCTGGCGATGCCGCACGAGCCCTGCACGAGCAACGCGGTCGTGATCTTGAGCGTGCGCCCGCGCTGGTTGATCTTCATCGTCTTCTGTGGCGGGCCGAGCTCGGCGAGCCGGCGCTCACCCGGGTCGAAGCCGAGCGCCCGCAACAGCCCGCGCACGTCGACGGCGCCGAGGACGTCGTACGCGGCGAGCCGCGACGGCAGCGCGGCCAGCTCGTCGCGGACGAAGGTCGCGAGCTGGTGCTCGCCGACGTCGAGCAACGCCACGGCCTCGGGACGAGCCGGCGGGAACGCGACGAGCAGCGCCCGAGACAGGCACGCGAGCTCGGCGCCGCGCGCCGCGCGACGCTTCTCCCACTCCGCGCGCTGCTGCTCCAGCACCCCGGGGGCGGGGCGCATCGCGGCGTGACGCTGCGCGAGCGCGACCCGATCGCGGACGGCCGCCCGCGTCTGCCTCACGGCGGGGCCTGCGTCCGCTGCGATCGCCCAGCGGCCGTCCGCGAGCACGTCGATGGCGCTCCCGCGCCGCTTGAACTTCGCCGCGTCCTCCCCGAGCCCGTGCCACTTCGTGCGCGCGGCGACGGCTGCCACGACCTCCGCAGGCGTGAGCGGCCCATCGCTGGCGTCGAGCACCGCGATCGCCAGCCGCTGCGCCGACCAGCCGGAGAGGCTCGCGTCCTTCCACGCCGTGTCGAGCTCGCTCCCGTTGAGCGGCGTGTCCGGGTCCGGGCGCGGCGCGGTCTCGAGCACCGGCGGCGGAGGCAGCGCGACTTTCGGTGGGCGCAGCCCGAGCCGGAACGCCCAGAGGTCGAGCTCGTCGTCGTGCGGGTCGAGGTGATAGAGGTCGCCGTCGCGGTAGACCGGCGGGCGCCCCGGCTTGCCGCGCTGCAGCGCGATCAGCGCGCGCGAACGTTCCGCGACGCCGGCCGCCTCGAACCGGGCGGCCACGTCGGCGAGCGTCATCGGCTCACCGCGCTCGAGCAACGCCACGAGCAGGAGCGTGAACGTGTTCGCCTCGCGGTGACCGGCGACCGCCTCGAGCGTCGGCGGCGCGATGCCCAGGGCCTGGCACCAGCGGTTGATGGGCGTCGGCTCAGCCATCGCGCAGCAGCGTACCGCCGAAGCACGGGCCCGGCTGATCGAGCCGCAGGGAATCGCGCTGCCCTCCGGCGCCGGCAAGAGGTGCGACGATCGGACGTGGCCGCAAGCCCGAGTCTGGCCCGCATCGTGTGGGATCTGTTCCGCGCCACAGGCGAGGGCGCGCCTGGGCTCGCGCGGCGGCAGCAGCTCCGCAGCGCGGCGCTCGTCGCGCACGCGCGCTCGGCGTCGCGCTTCTACCGGCGGCACTGCCGCGACTGCGCCCCGGACGCACCGCTCCGCGATCTCCCGCCCGTCACCAAGCCGCAGTTGATGGCGGCGTTCGACGACTGGGTGACGGATTCCAGGGTGACGCGTGCCGGCGTCGACGCGTTCATCGCCGACCCGAGGCGCATCGGCACGAGATTCTGCGGGGAGTACTTCGTCTGCAGCACCTCCGGCACCACCGGCGAGCCGGGCCGGTTCGTGCACGACCCGCAGGCGCTCGCGGTCTATCGCGCGCTCAGCATGCGGCTCTTCGCCTCGTGGTGGTCCGCCGCGGGCGCGTGGGCGCTCGCCCGCAAGGGCGGCCGCCTGGTGGCGGTCGTCGGGACGGGCGGGTACTTCGCAGGCGAAGGGTGGACGGAGTCGGAGCGCCGTCGCGACGGCCGGCGCTCGCGCTCGTACACCGTGCTGTCGGCGCAGCGGCCGCTCGCGGAGATCGTGGCCGCGCTCCAGGACCTCGATCCGGCGGTGCTCATCATCTACCCGAGCGTGCTCGCGCTCCTCGCCGAGGAGCAGGCGGCCGGGCGGCTCAGGCTTCGGCTCGCGTTCATCGAGCTCGGCGGCGAGTCGATGTCGCCGATCACGCGCGCGCGCGCCGCGGACGTGTTCGGCTGCACCATCTACGACATCTACTCGGCGTCGGAGGCGCTGCTGATGGCGATCGATTGCCCGCACGGCCGCCTGCACGTCAACAGTGACTGGATGCTCCTCGAGCCCGTCGACGCCGACCTTCGCCCCACGCCGCGCGGCGTGCTGTCACACACGGTGCTGCTGACGAACCTCGCCAATCGTGTGCAGCCGATCCTCCGCTACGATCTCGGCGACGCCGTCATCGAGCCGACGGATCCCTGCCCGTGCGGCAGCCCGTTGCCGTCGCTGCGCGTGGCGGGCCGCTCGGGCGACGTCCTCTACTTCCAGGCGACCGACGGACGAAGGGTCGGCGTCCCGCCGTCCGCGCTCGGGGTCACGCTCGCGGCCGTGCCGGGGGCGCGGCGGATCCAGCTCGTCCAGACGACGCCCGTGTCGCTGCGAGTCCGCGTCGAGGCCGAGCCCGGTGTCGAGGTCGAGCGAACGCGAGCCGACGCGGTCGCGAAGGTCCGCGCGTACCTGGTCGAGCAGGGCCTCGGTGGCGTCGACGTGGTCGGTGCGACGGAGCCGCCCGAGCCGAGCGCGCGGAGCGGGAAGTTCCGCGCGATCGTGCCGCTGTGAACGCGCCAGCCCGCGGTCGTCGCCCCGGCGAGCGCCTCCTCGCGGCTACGGCAGCTGCGCGTCGAGCGCGCTGGTCCGCCGGGACGTGAAGCTGGTCAGGCCGAACGTCGTCTGGCTCGCGCCGCCGGGGCCGGGCCGGACCAGGTCGGTGGTGAGGTTGGTCTCGAAGTCGGTCGTCGTGAAGAACTTGGAGGGATCGGCCGCGACGTCGGCGCGGATCAGCGCGGCGAGCGCCTCGACCTCGCCGGTGATGGCCGAGGTCGTGAAGCCGCCGGCGAGCAGCTCGGCCAGCAGCTCCTCGTAGCGCGCCTTCCACGCCGGCACCGACAGGACGCGCTGGACCAGCGGTCGACGCGCCGGGTCGCCGCAGGTCGGCCGGTCGTAGGGCAGGTCGATCAGGCTCTGCGCCGGCAGGCCGCACGAGAAGTTGCCGAACGCCTCGTTGGCGTCCCACGCGATCACCGTGAGCTTGCCGGCCGAGCGGTCCTCGTAGAGGTAGTAGTTGTGCGCGGTGCCGGTGTACGAGTCCTGGTTGACCAGGGCGGCGGTGACCGCCAGGTAGCGCAGCGTGCCCTCGACGTCGAGCACGGCGCCCAGGCGCGCCTCGAGCTCGGCGTCGCTGCTGTGGTTGAGCGCGTCGAGGAACGCGAGCAGCAGCGTGTGGTCGGTGGTCGCCTCGTCGCTCTTCACCTCGATGCTGGGGTAGTCGGCGATGCTGTCGCCGCGCCACGTCAGGTCGCCCTCCGGCATCTCCGGCTTGTAGAGCGCGCCGTCGGCGTCGGCGAAGCGATCGCGCAGGAAGTCGGCCTCGACCTGCTCGACCGCCAGGTAGAGGCCGAACAGCTGGCCGTTGCGGGTCAGCCGCACGAACGCCGTGCGCGGCGCCGGGACGCCGAGGCCGCGGTACAGCTGGTTCGCCAGGTGCTCGCGAAGGAACGACGGGTCCTTGAAGCCGTTGTTGAGGTTGAGCTTGTCGACGCCGAGCAGGCGCTGGTCGTCGACGTACTCGTCGAGGTCGAGCTTGAAGCTGAACCGCTCGCTGCCCATCATCGCGACCGAGTTGCGCGACGAGTTGCCCTTGAGGCGGATCGCGATCTGGGGGACGGAGATCCCGTCGTAGGTGAGGTCGGCCGGGACGTAGACGTCCTCGAGCGGCTCGGCCATCAGCGTCGCCCAGTCGGCGTCGCTGATCGCGAGATCGACGTCGACGACGCGATCGGCGGGGAACAGCCGGTCGTAGTCGGGCGCGGTCTGCCCCGCAGCGTCGGGCCCGCCGTCGCCACCGGCGTCGGGCGGGTCCGCGGGGTCGGCCTGGATGCCGCCGCAGGCGATCAGGAGCAGCCCACAGAGCAGGGCCGGCGAGGTGACCGACAGGTGCATGCTCCCGGATCAGAGCAAGGGCCGGGCCATCGCAAGCTCGCGCGGGGTGGTGCGGGTTGCGCGGCTGGCTGCGCAGCTGCGCGGCCGGGCTGCGCGACGATCTGCGCAGCTCGACGTCACCAGACGCTGATGAGCGGCAGGTTGTCGCCCATCACGTCGAGCCGCGCTGGAGTCTGCCCAGCGAGCGCGCGATCCCCAGCGACGCGAGACCGAAGCCCGCAGCCGCGACGGACACCTGGGACACGTTCTTCGGCTCCAGGCTCGCAACGAGCGCGAGCAGGGCATAGGCCGCCGCGAGGTTGACGAGACCCCAGAGGACGTTCACGGCGGGCGACGAGCGCCCTCGAAACGGCGGCGTCGCGAAGGGGCTCGGAAACGGGCGGCCCGAGACTCCGGCGACGAAGTGCGGGACGAAGTTGGCCAGGAAGGCGCCTCCGAAGAAGCACGCGACGTGGAGCCAGAACATGCGGCGAGGGTAGACCGGCTGTGATGAGATGGCAACGATGAGTTGCCATCTCGGAGCGCGCGATGCTACGGATGAGGCCCATGCGTCACACCGCCAGAACGCCGCGCCGTACCCAAGGGCTCCTCGGGGGACGAAGCGAGCTGGTCGTTCGACGCGTGCTCGACGCTGCGCTCGTCGAGCTCTCGGACTCGGGCTACGCCGGCCTTCGGATGGAGGCGATCGCATCCAGGGCCGCCGTCAACAAGACGACGATCTATCGACGCTGGCCGGATCGTGTGGCGCTGGTCACCGCGCTCGTCGAGCGGATGCGGACACCTCTCCGCGAGCGCTCGCTTCCAGACACGGGGAGGCTCGAGGCCGATCTCCTCGAGGCGTTCGAGCGGCGATTCGCCACCGGTCGAACGGTCGAAGGCCGAGCCTGGGCGCGGCTGCTCGGCGAACGCCACAATCCCGAGGTCGAGTCGATCATCGGCGCCGCTGTGGACGAGCGCCGTGGTGAGTGGATGACGATGGTCACGCGCGCGATCCATCGCGGCGAGCTGCCGCCGGAGACCGATGCGCAGCTCCTGCTGGATGCCGTCCGAGCGATCGTGGACGCTCGCGGTCAGGCTCGCCGGCTGGACAGGCACTGGCTCGCCATCGCGGTGCAGACGGTCATGGCAGGGGCCCGAGCCGGAACCCTCGCGGCAGGTCGCAGGACGAGGTCCCGCACGAAGCGCCGCCGCGCTTCCGCGCCGTGATCGCGGCGGAGGACCTCGGGGCGGGGTGGGTCCCGACGAACCGGATCGTCAGCGCGTGAGCGCTGCGCGAGTCGTCGGGTGCGATCCGTGGAGGTCGCCCCGGTGGATGCTCGCCGCATCGGCCATCGGCTGCCTCGCCGTCACCAGATGTCGATGAACGGCAGGTCGTCGCCCATCTCCCCGGGGTCGTCGCCGCGGTAGACGTTGTCACCCTGGCCGAGCTGGCCGTTGAGGTTGCCGCCCCAGCACTTGACCAGATCGTTGCTGGACAGGACGCACGAGTCGTAGAGCATCGTGGCCACGGCGTCCGCCGTCATGCCGGCGCCGAGGTCGATCGCGGGCAGGTCGTCGCCCATCTGGCCCGGGCCGACGCCGATCCAGTCGGGGTTGCCCTGGCCGAGCTGGCCGAAGCTGCCATAGCCCCAGCACTTGACGTCGAGGTTGTCGAGGAGCGCGCAGGTGTGGTGCCCCGCCCCGATCTCGAGCGCGGTCCGGCCGGATCCGAGGTCGACCGCCGGCAAGCTGTCACCCATCTCGCCCGGGCCGCCGCCGCGGTCGCCGCTGTCGCCGATGCCGAGCGCGCCGAACGAGCCGTAGCCCCAGCACTTGACCGAGGCGTCGTCGAGCAGCGCGCACGAGTGCAGCTCGCCCATCACCAGCGTCGAGGCGGCGACCCCGGCGCCGAGGTCGACGACGGGCAGGTTTGCGCCCATCTCGTTCGGCTCGTCGCCGCGGTTGTCGGTGTCGCCGAGCCCGAGCTGCCCGCGGAAGTTGGAGCCCCAGCACTTGGTCGTGAGGTCGTCGAGGAGCGCGCAGGTGTGGCCCGCGCCCGCGGACACCATGATCGCGGTCCGGCCCGGTCCGAGGTCGACGGCCGGCAGGTTGTCGCCCATCTCGCCGGCCTGGTCGCCACGGCTCGCGGTGTCGCCGAGGCCGAGCTGGCCGAAGCCGTTGGCGCCCCAGCACTTGACCGAGCCGTCGTCCAGGACCGCGCAGGTGTGCTCCGCGCCGCATTCGAGCTGGACCGCGGTGCGGCCGGTGCCGAGGTCGAGCGGGAGCAGGCTGTTGCCCATCTGCCCGGGCCCGTTGCCGCGGCTGGCCGTGTTGCCCAGCCCGAGCTGGCCGGCCGAGTTGTAGCCCCAGCACTTGACGGTGTCGTCGTCGAGCAGCGCGCAGTTGTGCTCGCCGCCGGCGGCCAGCGCGACGGCGGTACGTCCGGTGCCGAGATCCACCAAGGGGAGGTTGGCGCCCATCTCGTTGGCCTCGTCGCCCCGGCGATTGGTGTCGCCCAGCCCGAGGTTGCCGTAGGCGTTGAGGCCCCAGCACTTGACCGTGCCGTCGTTGCCCAGCGCGCACATGTGCGAGTTGCCACCGACGAGCTGGAGGATCGTGCCCGCCGCGCTGACCGTGACGGTGACGAGGCCGGTGTCGGTCGCAGCGCCGTCGCTGACCGTGTACTCGAAGCTGGCGGCGCCGCTGAAGCCCGCGGTGGGCGTGAACGTGACCGTGCCGCCCACGAGCGAGACGGCGCCGTTGACCGCGTTGCCGACGGCGGTGATGGTCAGCGTGGCGCCCTCGACGTCGGTGTCGTTGGCGACGAGCGAGGCGGTGGTCATCACCGCCGGGATGTCCGCCTCGGTCGATCGGGCGTCGTCGACCGCGATCGGCGGGTCGTTGACGTTGTCGACCGTGATCGTGACCAGGCCGGTGTCGGTGGCGGTCCCATCGGAGACGGTGTACTCGAAGCTGGCGGCGCCGCTGAAGTTGGCGGTCGGCGTGAACGTGACGTTGCCGCCGGCGAGCGAGACGGCGCCGTTGACCGCGTTGCCGACCGCGGTCACGGTGAGCGCGCTGCCCTCGGCGTCCGTGTCGTTGGCGGCGAGGGAGGCGGCGGTGACGACGAGCGCCGTGTCCTCGTCCGTGGAGCGGGCGTCGTCGACGGCGACGGGGGCGTCGTTGACCGCGTTGACGGTGACGGTGACGAGGCCGGTGTCGGTCGCGGCGCCGTCGCTGACCGTGTACTGGAAGCTGGCGACGCCGCTGAAGTTGGCCGTGGGGGTGAAGGTGACGTTGCCGCCGGCGAGCGAGACGGCGCCGTTGACGGCGCTGCCCACGGCGGTGACGGTGAGCGAGGTGCCCTCGACGTCGGTGTCGTTGGCGGCGAGCGAGGCGGCGGTGACCACGAGCGCGGTGTCCTCGTTCGTGGTTCGCGCGTCGTCGACGGCGACCGGGGCGTCGTTGACGGCGTTGACGGTGACGGTGACGAGGCCGGTGTCGGTCGCGGTCCCGTCGGACACGGTGTACTGGAAGGTGGCGGTGCCGCTGAAGTTCGCGGTCGGGGTGAACGTGACCGTGCCGCCGGCGAGCGAGACGGTGCCGTTGACCGCGCTGCCGACGGCGGTGACGGTGAGCGTGCTGCCCTCGACGTCGGTGTCGTTGGCGGCGAGCGAGGCGGCGGTGACCACGAGCGCGGTGTCCTCGTTCGTGGTTCGCGCGTCGTCGACGGCGACCGGGGCGTCGTTGACGGCGTTGACCGTGACGGTGACCAGGCCGGTGTCGGTCGCGGTCCCGTCGGAGACGGTGTACTGGAAGCTGGCGGTGCCGTTGAAGTTGGCGGTCGGGGTGAACGTGACGTTGCCGCCGGCGAGCGAGACGGTCCCGTTGACCGCGGCGGCGACGGCGGTGACGGTGAGCGCGGTGCCCTCGACGTCGGTGTCGTTGGCGACGAGCGAGGCGGCGGTGATCACCGCCGCGGTGTCCTCGTTCGTGGTGCGGGCGTCGTCGACGGCGACCGGGGCGTCGTTGACGGCGTTGACCGTGACGGTGACCAGGCCGGTGTCGGTGGCGGTCCCGTCGGAGACGGTGTACTGGAAGCTGGCGGAGCCGCTG
>WYBA01000359.1 GCA_011526095.1 Myxococcales bacterium
ACATGCGCGGCAAGCAGCTCGAGAAGCTCGCCCACAAGGTCGAGGAGTCCGGCGACCCGGCCGAGGCGCTCGACCTGCTCCGCCAGGATCGCGAGCTGATCGAAGCGGAGCTCGCCGAGTACCAGAAGCTCGCCGAGGCAACGCCCGCGGACCTGCAGCGCCTCGGGTTGTCGCCCGACATGGTCGAGGCGTGGAAGATGGGCGCCGCGCAGCACCTCGCCGACGTCGACGCGATGACCTCGGGACACGTCGCCGCGACCCTCGGCCTCGACACGATCGTGCCGGGGCGGACGTACTCGGGGCCGCCCGAGCGCGTTCAGGCCGTGGTGGCGGACTACACCGCCAAGGGCTTCAACGACGCTTCGGAGATGCTGCCGGAGGGCAACCAGCGCCACACGCTGACGTCGCCCGACGGGCGCACGACGATCGAGGTGGTCTCCACGGTTCCCGACAAGGCGACGGGGCCGAACGCTGCCCAGATCGAGGCGTTCGCAGACATGGCCGAGGCGGTCGTTGCCGAGCCGCCGGCCCTCCAAGCGCAGGTCGATGGCGTAACGGGTGTGCGCAAGGGGCCCGCATACGAAGAGGCGCAGGCTCAGCTTCGCGACTTCTACACGCAGATGGAACGCGAGGCGCAGAGCGTAACACCGGTGGGCGGGCAGGCCCGCGATGGTGCGTACGCGTGGCAATACGGATACGACGCGCAGGTCTTCTCACATGGCCTCGCAAACATCGTCCTGCGAATCCACCTCGTCACCGAGCCCAACGTGACGGCGGCGAACGTCGCCCACCTGCACCAGCAGGTCACGGCGGGAGTCGATCGTCACTACAACTTCCGCCACTCGCTGGTGGGGCCCGATGGGGCTTCGCGGCGGTTGCACGTCGAGGTCGTGTTCCAGGATGCCGAGGCTGGGTCGCACGTCACGGTCACGGCGCTCGCGGGCAACGGGCTCGATGCCGACGTGACCCGCTGGTATGTCGAGGGAGACCCAACGACGCATGCCCATGAGGTTGGCCACGCACTCGGGCATCCCGACGAGTACTACGACTGGACGGGACGAGCGCCGGACCGCGCGCACCCTCAAGGGCCAGGCGTGACCCACGACAACAGCCTGATGGGCGACTACTGGATCGATGCCCAGGCTGGCGTTGTCGATCCATCCACCACGCTGCGTGCGCGCCACCTCGACCGAATGTCGCAGGAGCTGGCACCTGCAATGTCTGCGTCGGCCATGGTGGCTTCGATGGGCAACCCGATTGGTGGTGCCGCGACCGCCATGCTCGGATACCTCGCGGATGTTGGCCGTACTGGTGTGGCGCCGCCTGGGCCACGCCGGCAACCGTCGCCCGCAGACCCCGTGCGTCAGGAGGACGGCTCGGCAAGCGCACACGATGGACGTGTCATCTACAAGGCGTTGGATGCGCAAGGCCGCGCCACTGGCGTCGAGGGGACGCTCGTTCCATCGATGTACAACCAAGGGACGAAGGCGAACGACCGCATCGAACCACCCGGTTGGAAAGGCCAAGGCACGCTTCACAACCAGGCGCGAGGGCATCTCCTCGCGAAGATCCTTGGCGGCTCCGGCGACATCGAGCACAACCTCGTTACCCTCGAACAGAACTGGACGAACTCCCCCGTCATGCGTGACTTCGAACTGGACGTCGCTCAGGCGCTGCGCGGGGGCGAGACGATCAAGTACGCGTCCACTCCCCTGTACGACGGCGACAACCCGATCCCCAGAGGCGTGACGATCGTCGCCGAGGGGGACCAAGGGTTCCAGCTCAGCGTCACGATCCTCAACCCACAGGGTAGAACCCCGACATGAGCATTCGCGACCTCCAACAACTGCTCGCGCCGCCGACGGCCCCCGTCGACGTTCCGACGGATCGCCAGTGGAGCGATACAGAGGCCGCGCTCGGAGTCGCGTTGCCGTCGGACTACCGCGACTACCTGAACACCTATGGCAGCGGTCGGATTGGCGACTTTCTCGACATCTTCAACCCTGCGTCGCCCCGATCGTGGGATGGCTTGCTAGCCCGACTTGACCAGCAACGCCCCGTGTTCGAGTCGATGCAAGGTGGACGGCACCCGTTGAGCTACGGCCTGCACCCCGCGAGGCCAGGGCTGCTGCCGCTCGGCCAGACTGACAACGGCGACATGCTCTTCTACCTGATCAACGGCGAAGCCGAAGGGTGGAAGGTCGCGTTCTTCGAGTCGCGAGGCGCGGACGTCGTCGTGTTCGACGCGGGTCTGACGGCCTTCTTGGTTGCTGGGCTTCGCCACGAGATGGATGTCTTTCCAGACAGCGTCAGCACTACCTTCACCCCGGTGAAGCCGTGACCACAGTCGACGCTGACCAGGCGGATCTCTTCCGAGAGTTTGACTTGCCCGAGGCGTCGCGCTCGCTCGCTCGCGGCGCGCTGGCGCAGGAGCTTGGTTCGACGATCTCGCCCGGCACGCACGAGGTCGCGTTCCCGCCTGCGTTGATTCCTCTGTATCGCGATGCCGAGCGTCGGCTTGTCGGGTGGTGGGTCGATCCAGTCGGGTCCAAGGCACCAACGATCGTCGAATGCGATCCGGCGAGAGGCTACCGAGCAGTTGAGAAGTTTCGAACGTGGAATCAGCTCGCTGTCCACCTTGTGGCAACCCGCATCGTCGCCGGCGGCCTCGATGCAGCGCGCCCCCTTGCGCGCGCTCTCCAGGTGGACGTAGTCGACGTCAGTCGGCGCATGAACGGTGGCGATGCCGGCTTGCTGGCGCTTCCGGTGTTCGCGATCGATCCGCCGTGGTCCCTGTCTCCGCGAAGCTATCGCGGGGAGTGGCCGTTCGATGAGCGCGAACTCAAGGGCGAAGCGCTGTCTCAGGTCGACGGCCTCGCGCTGAGTCGTCCCTATCAGCGTTCGCTCCGCGCCTCGATCACGACACCGCCCTGGCTCGTCGTCCGGCTCCAGTCGAGCCTCTTCACACGCCTCGTCGCAGCACGACGGTACGTGGACGCGTGGCACTCTTTGAACTCACCCGGCTGGGCGTTCAAGGACGCGCGGTCTTGCCTCGCGAGTCTCACGCGCTACGCCGGGAGCAACGCGCGGCTCAGGGCACTCGCTGACTACTGGCAAAGCAAGGTGCACGAGGTCACCACAGGCTACGGGCTCGACTCACCACACGACTGGTGGGGGAGGGACGAAGGCGAGCCTGTCGACAGGGCTCCGAGCGCGGTGATGTTCCGCATGGGGCATGAGATGGCCCCCGACTCACGACTCGGCGAGCAGTCTGTGCGCATCAGGAGCGACGGGGATGTCCTGTATCGTCGTCGCCAGCGCGGTCGCGAATGGCGGCACCGCTGGCAGATCACAGATGGCGAATGGTCTTCGCTTTGCCGGCTGGTTCGGGCGACGCCGTTCCCACGTGTCTTGCCGCACCGATTCCCACCAGGCGCGGGTGTCGTCGATCTCGAGGTCGCCGAGCTGAACGCTGCGCCGGAGGCCGTGTCCTTCTACAAGTCGGCACCAGAGGCTGCTGCCTACGACGAACTAGTCTCGGAGCTCACCATCCTCATTGAGCGCGGTGCTTCATCAGCGGTGGAGTCTTCGCAGTGACCAGGCGCCAGTTGTCGTCCATAGCAGGGCCGCTGGAACAGCAACTTGCCGCGGCGCTTCAGGGAGATCGGTAGCGTGCCGAAGATCGCCATTCCCGTGACGACGGCAGTGGACAACGTCCGCACGATTGCGGGTCTCCGCCGCGCGTTGTCTGGGGCAAGCATCGCTGAGTTGCAGCGTCGGCTCGCGGGTGGTAGCGCCATCGTGGAATCGCTTCTCTTCGAGAACGACTTCCAGGACGTCGCGGCGCAGCTACGGGCGGTGATTGATGAACTCGCGGAGGTCGATGCAGAGTTTCGGGTGTTCGAGCTGGAGCCAGACGAGACCTACGATCCGGCAGCAGACGAACATCCTCGCCTCGACGCTTCCAATGGAGCGTGTGGTTGAACGGACGACGCCATGACCTACCGCGACGACCATCAGCAGCTCATCCAGTTCGCGCAGCATCTTGGCGTCGCGGGGGAGCTTGTCCGCCAGTTCGAGACCATCCCACGGCGGATGCGCCCGACGATGTCGGGCGAGGACCTCGCGCAGCTTCGAGAGGAGGCGCGCGCCGCCTGGATCGGCACGTGGGAGCAGCTCGCGCAGGCGCGAGAGATCGCGCGGGCTCGTGGTCGTTCAGTCGGCGCCTACGACCATGCCCGCGCGGCAGCCGCGGACATCTGGGTCACGTCGGTCGAGACCGAGATCAGCGCGTGGATGCCGACCGGCACGGGCGCGTACCGGCGGAGCGTGCACTGGAAGGCGGCCCCCACGACGCCGGCCAAGGAAGCCATCGCCGCGCTGAGCGCGGCGGTGCCCGAGGCGGACGGCCTCGTGGTGGCGGCGCCAACGCCGCACGTGGACCTGAGCCCGTACCATCCTGCGTTGGGCTGGTGGCCGGCGTTCGTCCTTGGTGGTATCGCGGTCGGGATCTGGTGGTGGCTCAAGTGAGCGCGCCCGCGACGACCGGTCGCAGCGTCAGTGCCCGCCCAGTTCTCCAGGCGGCGTGCGCTTCGCCGCATCTACCGTCACGGCGGTCGACGTCCGCCGTTAGGACGCGTTAGCCTGTCGCGCGTGACCGCGGTACCGCGATGCCCGCATGCTCCGTACGTTCGAGGAAGGTAACCGTATGAGATCGCTTACGTTCATTTCCGCGTGTGCGGCGCTTGCGCTGGTCCTTTCTGCCTGTGCCTCGTGTGGCGGGGGTGGGGACGACGACCCGTTCGTCGAGTGCCGCGACGACACGAGCTGCGGGCTTCAGCCCGGCGGCGAGTGCCTCGTCAACCCTGCGACGGGGCACCAGTTCTGCGCCTACCCGGACCCCGACTGCGGCAGCGGGCTTCGGTGGTCCTCGCTGGACGTGGAGGATTCGATCAGCGGGATGTGCGTCGCGGGCGAGATCTTCGACGCCGGCATCGATGCGCCGGTGGATGCGGAGGTCCCCGACGCCAGCGACATGGTGGCGCCTTCCGTGCTCGCCATCAGCCCGGTGGATGGCGCGACGATGGTGAGCACCACGACCACCGTGACGATCACCTTCAGCGAGGCCATCGACCCGGCCACGGTCACACCGGCCTCCTTCCAGGTCACCGCGCCCGGCGGCGCCATCGACGGCGAGTTCAACTTCGACGGGGCGATGGTCACGTTCATCCCGAGCGCCCGGCTCGACCCTGACATCGAGTTCGACGTCGCGATCACGACCGCCGTTCGCGACCTCGCCGGCAACGCGCTGGAGGATGCATTCGCGTCGGCGTTCACGACGCGGCCGGGTGGTTGGACGGCCGGCGAGTTGCTGGAGACGGATCAGAACAGCGCGGTTCGAGACATCGACGCCATGATGCGCTCGGGCGGTCGGGGGGCCGTGATCTGGAGCGCGAACACGTGCGCGGGACAGAACTGCGCCGATCCATACATGATCGTCGCCGTTCCCTACGCAGGAGGCGTCTTCTCCGCGGCGGAGACCATCCACAGCGCGAACACCTCGTTGACCGGCATGCAGGACCCGCACATCACGGTGGACTCCGCCGGCAACATGGTCGCGGTCTGGACGCAGCGCGATGGTTCCTACTCGTCGGTCTGGTCGAGTCACCGTCCCGTCGCGGGCACGTGGACTACGCCGGTGACCATCGAGACAGAGCAGCTTGGACACGTTGCGAACCTCGCCTTCTCCGGCGACGCCTCGGGAAACGCATTCGCAGTGTGGGAGCAAGCAGACGGGACGACAACCAACGTCTGGGCGAACCGGTACACGATCTCGTCGGGCTGGGGAACGCCTGTCAGGTTGGAGGCGTCCACCATGACGGCGACGGAGCCAGGCATCGTGGCCGCTGATGATGGAACCGCACTCGCGATGTTCCGGCAGAACGGTGGCGAGTACTTCGCCCGCTACAGCGGCGGAACGTGGTCCACCGCTGCGCTCGTCGGAGGCGTCGCCACCGATGGAGGCGTGTCGCCGGTCCTGCGAGTCGACTCTCTTGGCGGCGTGCTTGCGATCTGGATCAAGGGGACCGACCTCTACTCAGCGCGCTACAACGGGGCATGGACGACGCCGGCCGCGATCGACGCGCCGACCGTGAATGACGTGATCAACGTTCCCCCCGCCCTCGCCACGTCGCAGAACGGCAAGGCGTTCGCGATCTGGGCGCAGGGGCCAACCGGGACCCGGAACCTCTACCAGGCCATGTGGGACGGCTCATGGAACAATGCATTCTTGCTGGAAGCGCTGTCCGGGATCTCAAACTACCCATCTGTGGCCTTTGGGACGGGTGATCGCGCGATGGCCGTCTGGAATCAGTCGGGCACCGCGGAGGAAGGATGGTCGGCCGAACACCGTCCCGTGGCCGGGTGGCAGCAGCCCGAGTTGATCATGCAAGGCGACGGCGGGGTCGTCCTGTACGACGACCAGCGCAACGTTTTCATCAACGTCTACGCGCAGGCCACCGTGGGGTTTGCGAGCATGTACTTCACCGAGTACGAGTGAGCGATAGCCGCGGCGACGGCGCCGTCGGGGGAGCACACCTGACGGAGATGCGGATCGCCGCGGAGCACTTCGCACGATCGTCCGCTACGAGCCGTAGGAGGTGGCCGGTCAGGCGAGTTCGTCGGACCTGACTGGCGAGACGCGTGAGGGCCGCGTGTGCTCGCGCGACGAAGTTGCCAGCCGGGCATCATAGAAAGGATGATCCGGCCGTGGAGCGCTACCCTGGGGTCCGCGGACAGAAGAGGGTCGATGCGATCGTCGCCGCGATCGAACGCTCGGGCGGCACGATCATCCATGCGCCGTCACCGAGCGAGGCACCGTTTGAGTTCGAGGTAGCGGCGCCGGATGGCAAGCGGCTCCACCTCGTCTGTTACGCGTTCACGGCGAACAAGTACGGCCAGCAGGGCCGGCCAGCCGGCGAGCATCGAATGCAGGTGAAGTACGGGAGCGAGTTCGATCGGCCGCACGACATCTACATCGACGCCACGGGGGGCAAGACAACGCTGTTCTTCGGCGTCCACGACGAGGAAGAACTCTTCATCGCCGTCGATCCGGCGCTACACAACCCGACGTGGTTCTCGACGTCCATCGAGTTCAAGGACGAGGACGTGAAGGTCGCCCGAGAGACGGGCTGGCACGGCTGGGAACGCGAGCGAGTGTCTCGAGGACGGCGTCGCGTTTTGCCGAAGGAGAGCATGGTCAGCGAGGCGCTGCTCGCGTTCCGCCCCGAACACTTCCTGACCTACGCTCGATTCGAGCGTATCGCCACGGGCATCGACACCGGCGAGCGGCTGATCCTGATCTCGGACATCGGCGACGACCTTCGCCGCGGTCGCGGCGCTCAACGTGTCGTCACCACGCGGATCGACGTCCTCCCACCCGCCGAGCACAAGCTGCTCGCGCAGTTTGGGCTTCCGATCGATGAGCTCTTGGACCTGATCTCCGCGAACAAGCGGCTCCACGCTGCCGTTCGTGGGGGCGTCGCGGAGGTCCACCTTCAGGAGCTGCTGAAGCGGACGCGCGGAGTGACGAAACTTGCGAAGCTTGATCTCGATGGCCAGCCGGACTTCTTCCTGCACTACCGACGGGTCCCGCTGCGGGTCGAATGCAAGAACGTGTCGCCGGAGAAGGCTCGAGGGCTCCCCAAGGTCGACTTCCAGAAGACGCGTGCTGCTATCGGCAACCCATGTAGCCGATACTACTCGCCGTCGCAGTTCGAGGTCCTCGCCGCCTGCATCTACCCGATCACGCGGGTCTGGGAGTTCCGGTTCAGCCTCACCAAGACCTTGCCGCCGCACAGCAAGTGCCCCGGCAAGCTCGCCGAACGAGTCCTGGTCGACGATGCCTGGCCAGCGGACCTCCCGTCGCTCCTTGGCTAGGCCCACCACCGCGTAACCGGGCGATGTCATAGGGGGCCCCTAGGCTACCGCCCGTGGGTCGTCCGAAGATCATCAGCCTCTACTCCGGCGCCGGAGGTCTCGACTACGGCTTCGAGGCGGCCGGGTTCGAGACCGCGGTGACCGTGGAGATGGACCACCAGTGCTGCGAGACGCTGCGGGCGAACCGTTCGTGGCCGGTGATCGAGCGCGACATCATGGCGGTGCGGAGCGCCGAGATACTGGAGACCGGTAAGCTCAAGAAGGGCGAGGCGGCGGTGCTGATCGGCGGGCCGCCGTGCCAACCCTTCTCGAAGGCTGGGTACTGGCGCCGCGGCGACTCGCTTCGCCTCGATGATCCGCGCGCGAACACGCTCGCGGCGTACCTCCGGGTCCTGCAGGACACGACACCCGCGGCGTTCCTGCTGGAGAACGTCGAGGGCCTCGCGTACTCGGGCAAGGACGAGGGCCTGCGCTTGTTGATCGACGCGATCGAGACGATCAATGCGAAGACCCGCAGCAAGTACCGACCGACCTTCCAGGTACTCAACGCAGCCGACTTTGGCGTCCCGCAGATGCGCAAGCGCGTGATCATGGTCGCCGCGAGGGATGGCTCCGAGTTCAAGTTCCCCGTCGCGACGCACGGCGATGCGAGCGCCCAACAACTGTCGCCGCTCGTGCTGGAGCCGCATCGTACGTCATGGGACGCGCTGGCGGATGTCCAGCCGGACCCCGACGAGGACCTGGACATGCGTGGCACGTGGGCGGACCTTCTTCCGTCGATCCCCGAGGGCAACAACTACCTGTGGCACACAGAGCGCGGCGGCGGGCTCGCGCTGTTCGGCTGGCGTCGGCGCTACTGGAGCTTCCTCCTCAAGCTCGCGAAGAACCAGCCGAGCTGGACCATCCAGGCGCAGCCTGGCCCCGCGATCGGCCCCTTCCATTGGAAGAACCGGCGCCTGTCGATGCGGGAGCTGTGCCGTATCCAGACCTTCCCCGACGATGTGCGCATCACCGGCGGGCGCGGCGCGGTGCAGAAGCAGGTTGGCAACGCCGTGCCGTCGTTGCTCGCCGAGGTGATCGCGCGCGAGCTCCGCGTGCAGTTCCTCGGCCTGAAGCCCCTGCGCGGCGGGCCGAAGCTGTTGCCCCCGAGTCGCCGGCCCGTACCCGCAGCGGAACCAGTGGCGCGCGTGCCCAGGAAGTTCCATAAGCTCGTCGGCGACCACGATGCACATCCCGGGACGGGTAAGGGGTACGGGGCCATCGAACGGGGCCTCGTGGCGGAAGCGCAGCAGTAGAAGCCCAAGCCCGATCGCCAGCTCCGGATCCAACAGACAACAGACCACCCCGCCGGGGTGTGGCGGGACCGACCGCCCGTCGGGTACTGTTTGTTCGCGACCCTCATGGGCGCACTCATCACTAGCTCACCGGGAGCATTGGTCGACCATGCAGCTTGACGATGCGATGACTGTGCAGTTCACGTCGTTGCTCGACGCGCTTCCTTCGGCGTCGATGGCGTTCTCCCCGACCGGTCGACGCCCTGATGTTGGAGTGCCGTCACGCCGTGCCGCCGACTTCGTCGCGCCGTGCCTCGCCCCCACCGCCGTGAGTGAATCTCTCAGCAACTACCAAGCGATCGTCATCAGCGCGGCGGGCGCGGTCGGGAAGTCGACGCTGGCGAAGGAGATCGCGGCGGCGCGCGGGCTTCCCCTTTGGAACCTGGCCGCGTCCGGATCCGTCGGTCAGGGCTCACTACAAGGGATGATCAGTCAGGCATTCGGCATCGGGAGCGTGGCCGCGATCGACCAGGCCTTGAGTGGCGGTCGATACGGTCTCGTCATCGATGCGCTGGACGAGGGCCGCATCCGCGTGAGCGAGACGTCCTTCGAGGACTTCATCAAGGACGTTGGCGACCTTGCGAAGACGTTGCCGGGCCCTGGGCTCATCTTGCTTGGTCGCACACAGATCGCTCGCACAGCGTGGTGGCAACTCGAAGATGCAGGCGTGCGCGTCGCGCTCCTCGAGATTTCACATTTCGACCGCGAACAGCGACAGGAGTACATCGAGAAGAAGGTCCGTTCGCTCAATCCGAGCGCCGGTGAAGCAGCCGAGAAGTACTCGGTTCCATTCGCAGCCGCTCGCGACAAGGTGTTCGAGTTGTTGTCGCATGCCGTCACCGGCGGGCAAGCTGATCACCACGAGAAGCAGGCGGACCTTTTCCTCGGATACTCCCCGGTGCTCGACGCAGTGTCAGTGCTCCTCGCGAGTGAGAAGAACTTCGCTGCGCTACTTCAGGACATCACACGGTTCGAGGCAGGTGCTGGCGATGCGCAGTCCCGCGGGCCTGTGACCATTCTGCGCAAGGTGGTCGAGACCATCATGAAGCGGGAGCAGCAGCAGAAGCTGGTTCCAAACATGAAACTGGCCATCGATGTCGTCGCGGCCAAACACGGATGGTCGCGCTGGGACGACCTCTATTCGATCGACGAGCAGTCGGCTCGTCTGCTGGGCGTCTATCTTCAATCCCCCGAGACCGTGCGGATCGGCCTGAATCTACCGGACGACTTGATTGCTGCATACGAGGAGCACCTTCGACCATGGCTCAATGAGCACCCGTTTCTTCGCGACGGTGCGCAGATTGGAAACGCCGTGTTCGAGTCGTTCTTGATCGCGCAAGCGCTTGTCAGCGATGTGGGTGGGATGCGCGCTCCGATCGAGGCTCGACTGCGCGACGCGAGGCACAAACCGAATCCCCTGATGGCCGAGTTTTACCTCGACCTGATCAGCGATGGCCTTCCGCTGCGTGTCGGGCATGTGGGGTTCCTCTATGACTCGCTCTTGTCCGGACTTCGCGAGTCGCATCGGATGATCTTTTCGTTCAACGGAGGAGACGTCGCGGACGATCGCCTCGAGTCCGAGGCGGAGGTCGCGTTCGAGTTCGTGGACGAAGAGGGCGAGCCCGTGCGGCCGGCCATCGAACGATGCGTACCGGTGGATCTCACGTCCGAACTCACCTTCACTCGGTACCTCAAGGACGCTGACATCGACACCGGCATCGATGTCGTCCTCGGTGCCGGGACGAACGAGTACGAGTTGGGACCTCGCGTTTCGATCGAGTGCCGGGTGCTTCATGTCGAGGCTGCCGCGCTCGTCGTGACGGGCGCGCGGTCGGACGCAGAACCTGACGACTTCGGAGTGACTCTTCAGGCCGGCGAGTGCCACAGCAAGGTCGCGGCCCTGCCGCGAGTCCGGACGAAGCTCCAGGTGGCTTGGCCCGGTGCGGAGGCGTTCCCTTGGGCGAAGTATGCGTCGAAGGCCGCGAAGGCACCTCCGGAGGCCCGGGAGGCGTTCAGCCGATTCCGCCGCATCGTGCTTACCCTTCGCTCTCACAAGAAGGGCAGCCTCGCGCGTGTTCGTGACAAGGTCGAGTCGCAGCATGTCGTCGGCGACGGCGTCGGGCCTAGGGTACTTGAGCGCCTCAAGTTCGACGGCCTCCTACGGCTCGAAGGCAAGTTCTATCATTGGGTGCCTGACCGTGCCGACGCCGTCGTCGGCGTTTCCTGGCTCCAGCTTCGCAACAACGAGGCGAGCGACAAGCTCTGGAAGTACCTCGCAACGATCACCTGAGCGGATCCTGGTTCCTCAAGTGCTGCCCGCGTGGATGCGGCGGAGGATCGGCGGATGCGGCAGGCGCCGCGAATTCGTCATCGACAAATCGCAGAACCAACTCGCGGCGTACCGAGACACCATCCCGGAGCTGCTGCCACCAGGCTGCCAGGCTGCTCGGGATCTAGCGGGAGTGGACGGAAGCTACCGGGAGCCAACCTCGCGACATCGCAGCAAGTGATGGTCACGAAAGGGGTTGGCGGAGAATTCGACTCCCGGCGCCTCCACTTTTTTGTTTTCCTTGAAGTATTTCAGATTCTGAAATATGAAATGAGCGTGCTGCTCAAGCCGCTCGATCTGGTGGTCAGCGTCATGGCCGCGGTGCTGCGCGAGCCGAACTGGACGCACGCCGCGATGGCGCAGCACCTCGGCATGAACGGCTCCCAGGTGTTCCGAGCCGTGCGCGACGCCGCCGTTCTCGGCTTGCTCGTCACCGAGCCGAGCGGCGGTCGCACGATCTATCACGCAAACCGCGCCGCGCTCGCCGAGTTCCTGCTGCACGGCGTGAAGTACTACGCCGTGCCGGCGCGCGGCCGGCTCACGCGCGGCGTGCCCACGTCGCACGGCGCTCCGGTGCTCTCGACCAGGTTGCGCGCCGACGACGAGCCCGTGCCGGTGTGGCCGCACGCCGAAGGTCGCGCTCGCGGTGAGTCGTTCGAGCCGCTCCACCCGTGCGTCCCCGGCGCCGCGCTCCGCAACGAGCGCTTCTACGCCGCGATGGCCCTCGTCGATGCCATCCGCGGCGGCCGCGCACGCGAGCGTGGGATCGCCGCGAAGCTGCTGCCAGAGATCCTCCATGCCCCGGCAGACTGACGCCTGGCTGCTGGAGCTCGCGCGCGCCCTGCGCGACGTCGAGCAGAGGTTCGTGTTCCTCGGCGGAGCCGTACTCGGGCTCCTGCTCGACGACGCCGCCGCGCCCGCGCGTCCCACGGACGATGTCGACATCGCCATCGACGCGGCAACGCCGGCGGGCTACTACGCCTTCACGGCCGAGCTGGCCCGTCGCGGCTTTCGCGTGGACGCCCGTGAGGGCGCGCCGATCTGCCGGTGGCGACGAGGTGAGCTCGTCATCGACGTCATGCCCGCCGCTGGAGAGATCCTCGGCTTCACCAACCGCTGGTACGCCGGCGCGATCGCTCATGCCGCTCCGGTCGAGCTAGAGGCGGGCCTGATCGTCAACCTGGTGACCGCGCCGTACTTCCTCGCGACCAAGCTCGAGGCCTTCGATGGCCGCGGTCACGCGGACTACCAGGCAAGCCACGACCTCGAAGATGTCATCGCGGTCATCGACGGCCGCGACCACGTCGTCGACGAGGTCGCGCGCGCGCCGGCCGAGGTCCGCAGCTTCATCGCGACAGCGGTGGGTGCGCTGCTCGCCACGAGGGGCTTCCTCGACGCACTCCCCGGCCATCTCGCTGGCGACGACCTCCGCCTGCCGATCGTGCGCGCGCGCCTGACCGCGATCGCCGCGATGCGCTGAGCGCGCGCGGGAAGGCGGCCGCCAGCGGGATGCGACATCTACCCCGGCACAGGGGCGTCCGCGCGTACACCCCGATGTCGCCGCTGTCCGATCTCCAAGAGTACTGCGCCGACACGGGCGTTCCAGTCTCCTGGGTGCGACCGGGAGTCTCACCCGGCAGCGTGACTGGGTGCCCGGCACGAGTGATCCCAGTGGCTTGCCGTTCCGGATCGTTCCATCGGCACGCATAGAACTGCTTGGTCTGCCGCCCTTCGATGGTGGGGAGGTGGCGAGCGACAGCCGACATGCGCGACATCGTCACCTCGGTTCGCAACCGCGGCGGGTGATGGCCGAGAAGCGGCGCGCAGAGGATGCCGAAGCACGACGAAGAGAGCCCGAGACCCGGGGTGCTGATCGAGGTGATCGGCGCGCGGGCCGGCGAGACCAACCGGCACGGAGCCGCCAGGTGGCACCTGGCCGACTCGGGGCTGGCGCTGTGACGGGTGGTCGAGAGTTCCGCGGCCACGGCGGCGAGCGCCGCGGCGGCGATCGCGACGACTTCGACCCCATCATCGAGGGGCGCCACCACGGGCTGGCGCCCGAGGTGGCGCGCGAGCTCTGGGCGCGGGTCGAGCGAGAGGCGGGTGGAGCGACCGGCCGGTTCGACGGCGAGCACGCTCGCCGTCGCTTTCACAAGGTGGCCGAGAAGATCGCGCGCAACGGCGCCCCGTTGCGCCCCGACGTCGGCAAGTTGACCCGGGTCGAGGTCGAGCGGTACGGCCTGGAGGTCGACGACCCGTTCGCCGACATCGCGCCGGGCAAGGTGACGCGCGTCGAGCTGGTCGCCGGGAAGCGCGCGGCGAAGGGGGCCGCGCAGGCCGGACGCATCCTCGAGCTCACCGAGGACGCCGCGCGCCGACTCGGCGATCAGGCCAAGGAGCTGGCCAGACGGGCGAAGAAGGCGCTGAAGGACGCGCCGGAAGAGGCTCGCAAGGCGCTCCAGGACCTGCTCGACACCGCGCAGGGCACGGTCGAGGGGCTGACGAGGGCGAAGAAGGCCGCCGACACCGGCACGGGCGTCACACACGTGACCCTCGACCCTGGCGAGATTCCTCGCGCGATCCAGCGCGTCCGTGGCAGGCGCGCCGTCGAGGCGGCCCGTGGCGCGGTCGGCCAGCTCGGGACCGCCGCTGCGCGCAAGGAAGGCACGAAGGTCGTCGCCCGGCTGGAGAAGCTCGCCGAGAAGACCGGGATAGCCGACGCCGTCCATGCGGTCGCCACGAGGATCGCAGATGGATCCCCCGGGTTCATCGACGCGCTCGACGACGCGCTGACCACCTGGGGCAAGAAGCTCGACGACGACGTGCTCGCGGCCGTGCTGCGCCGGTCGGCGGATGCGGTCGACCCCACCAGGCTCCTCGATGACGCCGGCTGGGTCATGGGCCGCAAGGGGATCGATCAAGCCGCCCGCGCGGCCCTCGTCCGCAAGGCCGTCGTCAACGACGGCCTCGATCTGGGGTGGCTGCGTAACTCACCGAGCTTCCCGACGAGATGCTGGAGTTCATGGCGCTCGATCCCGGCACGAACTGGAGGGCGTTCATGAAGGTCTCGCGCTCGCCGTCCGACTACTTCCCGAGCAGCGTGAAGAAGCTCCTGGAGTCGGGCGACTACGCGAAGGCCGCGGCGAAGCTGCGCGGCGTCGCGGGCGAGATGATCTTCGTGATCGACGAGCTCGAGCTACCCGGTGGCCTCAAGATCGTCAGCCGGCAGGTTGACGCCGGGGGCAAGAAGATCGATTTCGGTGTGCAGGACGCAGCCGGCAACCCCGCCAAGCTCGAGGTCAAGGCGTGGAACCAGAAGCGGTGGCAGAGGGAGCTCGACCTCAACCAAAGTGCGAAGGTGGCGATGTCCCGTCCCGTGTTGAAACTCGGTGGCGGTCGAGGTGGAGATCACTACGCGGCCTTCGCTCGCGCTGCAAGAGGAACGAGCGCATCTCGGAGGCTTGAGAGCGCGGCATCGCAGTCGCT
>WYBA01000360.1 GCA_011526095.1 Myxococcales bacterium
CTTCTGCACGAGCTTCGTCCTGAACTTCTCGCTGTACACGGTCACGATGGTCTCTCTGCCCCCTGGCCTCG
This sequence comes from Myxococcales bacterium, assembly GCA_011526095.1. GTDB lineage: Bacteria > Myxococcota_A > Polyangia > Haliangiales > Haliangiaceae > WYBA01. Next base: position 72 of record WYBA01000360.1, read on the forward strand.
GTCGCGGCGGCCGTCAGGCCGCCAGCGGGATGCGACAACTACCCTGGCACAGGGGGAGATCGTGCGGGTGCTGCCGGTCGACGAGCGGCATCCCGTCGACGGTCTCGCCGGTCTGCAACAGCAGCGGGTAGCCGTCGTCGCCGAGGGTCAGCGGCTCGAGGCTCAGCATCGCGCGACCCTCGATCATGCCGCCGCCGAGCGGATGCCCCGCCATCGCCATCAGCCAGTTCTGGCTCACCACCTCGGCATCGCCGGCGTCGCTCGCCTGGTGGTCGTAGCCGACGACGAGGTTGCCGTGGATCATGACGTCCCAGCCGCCGATCCGGAAGTGAGCGGCTCGCATCGGGCTGGCGTCGGGGAGCCATGCGGTCCCCGAGGCGTGCCGGCTCATCGGGATCCCGAGGACGCCGGGGCGAGGTTCCGCCATCGCCTCGGGATGTCCCGTTTCGTGCGTGATCGGGGCTGGATCGGGATCCGGCGGATGCGAACCGGTGTGCTGCGCGAGGGCGGAGCCGACAAGGCCACTCGAGATCGCGAGAGCAACTGCGGGCACGATGAGCTTGCGCATGGGGACCTTCCGGGGAACGGGCGCGCACCCGCGCCACGGTGAGGCGAACCGGCGCGGCCACGACCGCCGCCCGTCGCGATATGTCATCCTGCCAGCGTGTGTAGCGAGCGTCGTGCCGGACCCGTGACCGCCGCGGTCACGGATCGCGTTCCGTCGCCATGCGACCGTGACGAGCGCCCGCAGACCGCGTAAAGCTCGCAGTGGTGCGAGCACACGGTTCGTCGCCGCGTCGTGAGAACGCCACTTCCCGTGGCGTGGCCAGCGACGCCCGACGAGCCCCCTCGCACCACCTTCTCGTCGTGCTGGTCGCGCTCGCGGCCTGCAAGTCGCGATCGGAACCGCCGCCACCTTCGGGCGAAGCCACGACGACGACGCCGCCGCGCCCGGCGCCGCGGCAGATCGATCCGCCGGCGTCGGCGGGCGCGCTCGCGCCGAACCTGCGCGCGACCGACGACGCCGTGCTCGCGACATGGCTCGAGCCGTCCGGCGACGGCGCGCACCGGCTGCGCTTCGCGCGCTGGCGGAGCGGCGGCTGGTCCGCGCCGGTGACGATCGTGGAGGACAAGCGGATCGTCGCCAACTGGGCGGACGTGCCGTCGGTCGCGCAGGGCGGCGACGGCGCGCTCGTCGCGCACTGGGCCGAGGCGTCCGGCGGCGAGGCCTACGCCTACGACGCCGTCATCGCGCGCTCGACCGACGGCGGCGCGAGCTGGAAGCGGATCGGCGCGCTCCACGACGACGGCACGGCGACCGAGCACGGCTTCGTGTCGCTGCTCGGCGAGGCGACCGCGGTCCGTGCGTTCTGGCTCGACGGACGCGCGACCGGCGCCGAGGGAGGCGCGATGACCCTGCGCACCGCGACCGTCGCCGAGGGCGTCGCCGCCGGCGAGGTCATCGACGATCGCGTGTGCGACTGTTGCGGCACGGCGGCGGTCGCGACCGAGGACGGTCCGCTGGTCGCGTACCGCGACCGCAGCGCCGACGAGATCCGCGACATTGCCGCCGCGCGGCGCGCGGCCGCCGGTTGGACGTCACCCGCGACCGTGCATCGCGATGGCTGGCAGATCGCCGGGTGTCCCGTGAACGGTCCGGCGCTCGCCGCGCGCGATCGCCGGGTCGCGATCGCCTGGTATACGTACGCCGAAAGCACCCATCGAGTGCGGGCCGCGTTCTCCGACGACGGCGGGGGCTCCTTCGCGCCGGCGATCGACGTCGATGCGCCGCAGGGCGGCCGTTCGCCGCTCGGCCGGGTGTCGATCGCGCTCCTCGACGACGGCAGCGCGGTCGTCGGCTGGCTCGCCTCGGATCGCGAGGACGCCGCCGTGCTGCTCCGGCGCGTCGGGCGCGACGGCACGCTCGGCGCGGAGCTGCAGGTGGGCGCGAACCTCGCCGGGCGCGATGCCGGCTTCCCGCGCCTGGCGCGCAGCGGCGACGGCGTCATCGTGGCCTGGACGGAGCCGGGCGCGACCTTGCGACTGCGCGCCGCGGAAGTGCCGCTCGCCGCGTTGCCGCTCACCGGTGCCGTCACGGACGGCGATGACGGCGCGTCCGAGCCGATCATCGCTGTGGGCAGCCCGGCGCCACCGATCGAGGCGGCAACGCTCGACGGTGCTCGGGCGAGCGTCGCCGAGCTGCGCGGCAAGGTCGTGCTCGTCAACCTGTGGGCGACCTGGTGCGAGCCGTGTCGGCACGAGCTACCCGTCCTCGCAACGCTCCACGAGCGCGACACGGCGCGCGGGCTCGTGATCGTCGCGATCAACATCGATCGCAAGCGCACGCGAGACGAGGTCGCCCAGTACGTCGCGCGTCGGAAGCTGCCCTTCGCCGTCTGGCTCGATCCCGACGATCGCGTGTCGCCGGCGCTCGGCGCGACCACCTACCCGGTCAACGTGCTGATCGACCGCGACGGCAACGTCGTCTGGCGCCGCGCCGGAGCGATCCGCGCCGACGACCTCGAGCTGCGCGCCGCCCTCGACGCCGCGCTCCGCTGATCAGCGCGGCACGAGGTGGTAGACGCGGTGGTTCCGCACCTCGGCGATGTAGATGTTCGCGCCGGCGGCGTCGATGACGATGTCCTCCGGCTCCGTCGTCTCGCCGAGGACCGGTGGGAGGTACCAGCGGCCGAGCAACTCCCCGTCCGTGTCGAAGCGGTACACGATCTCCGCCAGTGAATCGCAGACGTGCACGACGTCGTCGGTGTCGACGAACACACCGGTCGGCTTCTCGAAGTCGCCGCCGCCCGGCGCGCGCCATTCGGCGACGAACGCGCCCGCCGGATCGAGCTTCTGGATGCGTCGATTGAACGTGTCGGCGACGTAGACGTTGCCGGCGCTGTCGGTCGAGACGCCCCAGATCCCGTCGAACTGGCCCGGCTCCGTGCCGGTCCCACCGAGCTCGACGACCAGCTCGCCGTTCGACGTGAAGCGCTGGAGCACGTCGAGCTCGTAGTCGCCGATGTAGACGTCGCCGCTGCCGGGATCGATGCCGACGTCGTGGATGTGCTGGAACTGTGGATCCGTCCAGAGGCGCGCGAAGGTCCCGTCGGCGGTGAACACCTGCATGCGGCCGTTTTCCTGATCGCCGATGTAGACGATGTCGCCGCGCGCGCGATCGACCGCGAGCCCGTGCGGATGGTTGAACTGGCCGTCCCCCACCCCACTCGAGCCCCAGATCTCGAGCAGCGCGCCGTCCGCCGTGAACGTCTGGATGCGATCCTCGTGACCGGCGACCACGACGGTCCCGTCGGACTGGAGCTCGACGCTGCTGGGCTCGACGAACTGGCCCGGCTCGGTGCCGAAACCGCCCCAGGAGCCCACGAGGATCAAGGGGGCCGGCTCCCCGTCCGGGGCACCGGCGGCGTCCACGGGCGAGAACGCCGCGTCAGGGGCATCCTGCGACGCCGGAGAACACGCGGCGCAGGCGAGCAGGAGCCACGACCCACGAGGCCTCATCCCGGGCAGCCTATACCCGGAACGCCGGCCCTGACTGTGACCGCAGGTGTCACAGCTCCACCGGATCCGAGGCGGCTATAGTGCGCGCCCCATGTCCCGGCGCCCTGCCCTCGTGATCGTCTGCCTGCTCGCCGGGTGCGGTGACAACCGCGTCACGCCACCCGAGCCTCCCGACGCGGCTTGCGTCCCGGCGGACCCGCCGTCGGCCGACTGCGCCGATCCGTGCTTCGACGACCGCGGGCCCGAGCTCCGCATGGAGCTCGCGGTCGCCGACCTCGCGCTGCCGCCGCCGCCCGGCGGCTCGACGCCGGTCCGAGTAAGCCTCTTCTACACGGTCGCGCCGCAGGAGCCAGGCACGTGGAGCCGGAGTGACGTCGCCGATCGCATGCGCCAGATCGTGACGAGCACCGACGCGATCCTCGCCCAGTGCGACATGCACGTCGAGGTCGAGGTCGCGCAGGTGATCGCGCTGCCCGCACGGCTGCTCGACATCCAGGGCAACGAGGAAGGCTCGTTCGGCGGCCATCCGCCAAAGGGGACGCCGGATCCGGACCTCTTCGACTACGAGCAGAACGAACGCCTCACCGCCGAGTCGCGCGAGGTATTCGAGTACGGCAAGACGCACTCGTCAAAGAACACGATCGACGCCTACACAATCGACCACATCGTCTACTACGCCAACCAGATGCTCGACGAAGCCGGCGGGCTCTCGTACCCGCCGAACATCTACCACCACGTCGACGACTACCCCTACCGCAACGCCGTTCTGCTCGTGCCCGAGTACGGCGCGTGCGGCGACCTGCCCGGCATGCCCGGCACGCGCACGCTCGCGCACGAGATCGGCCACATGCTGCTCAACACCGGCGGCCACAACGGCGCGTTCAACAACCTCATGGTCAATGGCACTGTCCTCACCGCCGCCCAGTGCGACACCATGGCGGCGAACCTCGATGCGCTGTTCGGTGACGCCGAGGTTCCCGATCCGGGGCCGCCGGGTGGCTGAGCCCGCGACACGGCTCCTGCTCGTCGAGGACGACGCGCTCGTGGCGCGCGCGCTGGCGCAGGCGCTCGCCCGACACGTCGAGCTCGTGGAGACGGTCGACAGCGTCGCCGACGCCCTGCGGTCTCTCGACGCGAGCCGCTTCGATCTGATCGTCACCGATTACAACCTCGGTGCTGGCGCACCGACGGGCCTCGACCTCGCGCGGACCCTGCGGGCCCGCGCGTTCGCGCTACCGATCATCCTCGTTAGCGGGATTCTCGACGAGCGCCTTCGTGGGCAGGCCGCCGCCGCGGGCGTCGACGCGTGCCTGCCCAAACCGTGCGGAGGCGACGAGCTCCTGGCCACCTTGTCCCGGATGCGCGCCCGCGCTCCCGCGTGATTCGCCCGTCAGTGCGCGTGGCCGCCGTGACCGTCGCCGCCGACGTGCTCGGCCGGCTCGAGATGCAGCTCGAACCGCGCGGTCTCGGTCTTGCCGCCGACAGTCGCGGTGACGATCGCCGCCGGATGCTCGCCGGGGATCGACGCGCCGGTGCCCTCGAAGTGGTCGCCCGTCGCGGCGGCGGCGACGTCGGCATAGCCCTTGGCGGCCACCTTGATCTTCACTGACGCCCCCGCGACCGGACGAGGCGCGAGCTGACCGTCGAGGAGCCACACCTGGAACTTGCCCGACGCGTCGGCCACGAGCTCGATGTGGCCGCCGCTGGTGGTCTTGACCAGACCGCCGTGGGGCGCCTTGTGGGCGTGCTCGCCGGCCGCGGAGTGGCCGTTGTCCTCGCCGGGCATCTTGCCGGTGAGCACGTACTCGATCGGGAGGTCGGCGAAGCTCGCAACCGGTTTGCCGCCCTTCGAGTACACGATCGAGACCTTGGCGCCGCTGGTCGGCGCCGGCTTGCCGGTCGCCTCCCAGGACTTGTCGTCGGCGGCGCGGGTCATCGCCAGCGCCTCGCCGGCGACGGTGAGCTTGACCTCGTCGAAGGTCGACGCCGGCAGCGGGTCGCGCGCACCGTCGCTGACGTAGACGCGGTGCTTGCCGGCCTTGGTGTCGAGCACGATTTCAACGTGGTACTCGGCGTCCATCATCACGACGCCGCCGTGCGCGGCGTCATGGTTCCCGTGCGGCTTCTGGGCGGGCGCAGGAGCGCTCGGCGCCTTGTCCGCGGGCTTCTCCGCGTCGCTCTTCGAGCAGGCGGCGAGCGCGAGGGCGGCTGCAACCGCCACGAGCGCGCTACGCCACCGGGTGAGGTGATTCGAGATCGGCATCTTCTTCCTTCTCCTTCTTGTCGATGGGCGACCGGGCGAGCGCCTTCGCGAGCGCAGGCCGGCCGAACTTCCAGAACACGACCGGCGTGACCACCAGGTCGAGCAACGTGGCGCTGGCCAGGCCGCCGAGGATGACCACGGCGACCGGGTAGAGGATCTCCTTGCCCGGCTCGCCGGCGGCGAGCACCAGCGGCACCAGCGCCAGGCCTGCGGTGAACGCGGTCATCAGCACGGGCACCAGCCGTTCGAGCGAGCCGCGGATGATCATGTGGTGGTCGAACTGCTCGCCCTCTTCCTTCACTAGATGGATGTAGTGCGAGATCATCATGATGGTGTTGCGCGAGGCGATGCCGCACAGGGTGATGAACCCGACCAGCGTCGCGACCGAGAGAACTCCGTCGGTCAACCAGATCGCGGTCACGGCGCCGATCAACGCGAGCGGGATGTTGAGCAGGATCTGAAGGACGATCCGCACGTCGCGGAAGTGGCTGTGCAGGACCAGGAAGATGAGCAGGAACGAGACCACCGACAGGAGCGCGATCCGCCGGGTCGCCGACTGCTGGCTCTCGAACTGCCCGCCGTACTGCACGTAGAAGCCGGACATGTCGACGCGGGCGGCGATCTCCTTCTGGATGTCGCCGACCACGCCGCCGAGATCGCGATCGCCGACGTTCGCCGAGACGACGATGCGGCGCTGCGCGTTCTCGCGGACGATCTGGTTCGGGCCCGTGGTCTCGACCACCTCAGCGACGACACGCAGCGGGACGCGCCCGGCCGGCGTGTCGATCAGGACGTTCTCGATCGCGCTGCGGTCGGCGCGCGAGGCGTCGTCGAAGCGGACGACCACGTCGTAGGTGCGCTGGCCGTCGAGGACCTGGCCGACGACCTTGCCAGCGAGCGCCGCCTCGAGCCGCTCGACCAGCAGGCCGGGCTGAAGGCCGCGGTTACGCGCCTCGTCGCGCTTGATGCGGATGCCGAGCTGCGGGACGAGCACCTGCTTCTCGACCTGCAAGTCGGTGACGCCGTCGATGGTCGCCATCACCGCGCGCACCTCCTCGGCCTTGGCACGCAGCGCGTCGAGGTCGTCGCCGAAGATCTTGACCGCGATCTGGGCGCGGACGCCGGACAGCAGGTGATCGAGGCGGTGCGAGATCGGCTGGCCGATGTTGACGACCACGCCGGGCAGGACGTCTAGGCGCTTGCGCAGGTCGGCGAGGATCTGCTCGCGGCTGCGACCCGAGTGGCGCAGATCGACGTCGATCTCCGTGTAGTGGACTCCTTCGGCGTGTTCGTCCAGCTCGGCGCGGCCGACCCGGCGGCCGGTCGATACCGTCTCGGGGACTTCGAGGATCAACGACTCGGCGAGCGCCCCGATCCGGTCCGACTCGGACAGCGACGTGCCGGGGGTGGTCAGGAGGTTCACCGTCACCGTGCCCTCGTTGAAGGTCGGCAGGAACGAGCGACCGAGGAACGGGACGGTCACCACCGCGGCGATCACGAGCGCGGCGGCGCCGCCCATCACCCAGCCGGGGCGGCGGAGCGTCCAGTGCAGCACCGAGGTCTGGCGGCGCTTGAGGAAGCGCACCAGGAACCCGTCCTTCTCGTGCGCCATCACCCGCGCGCCAGGTAGGAGGTAGTATGCGAGCACCGGCGTCACGGTCAGCGACACGACGAGCGACGCGAGGATCGCGACGATGTAGGCGACGCCGAGCGGCGCGAACAGCCGGCCCTCGATGCCGGTCATCGCGAACAGCGGCACGAACACCAGCACCACCACCGCGGTGGCGTAGACGATCGAGTTGCGGACTTCTGACGAGGCTCGGTAGACCACGGTGGCGATCGGCAGGCGCTTCTCGGCCGGCAGGTGTCGATTCTCGCGTAGCCGGCGGAAGACGTTCTCGACATCGACGATCGCGTCGTCGACCAGCTCGCCGATCGCGACCGCGAGCCCGCCGAGGGTCATCGTGTTGATCGACAGGCCCATCAGCTTCATCGCGACCGCGGCGACCACGAACGACAGCGGGATCGCGGTGAGCGTGATGATCGTGGTGCGAACGTTGAGCAGGAACAGGAACAGGACGATCACGACGAGGATCGCGCCGTCGCGCAGCGCCTCCTGTACGTTCGAGACCGAGGCTTTGATGAAGTTGGCCTGGCGGAACAGCACCTTCGCCTCGACGTCGTCGGGGAGCACGGTGCCGTGCGCGCTGGCGAGCGCGCGCTCGACCTCCGCGGTCAGGGTGACGGTGTCCGCGCCGGGCTGCTTCTGGATGCTCAGGATCACCGCCGGCTGGACCGAGACCACGCCGGTCTCCTCGTCCTTCACACCGACGCCGGCATCGCCGCGCTTGATCCGCGGCGCCTCGACGATCGTCGCGACCTGGGCGAGCGTGATCGGCACGCCGTTGCGCAGCGCCACGACGGTATCCGCGAGATCGTCGATCGACGCGGTCCGCGCCAGGTTGCGGACCAGGTACTCCTGGCTCTTGCGATCCAGGAAGCCACCGGTGGTATTGCCCTGGCTGAGCGCGGCCGCGGTCTCGACCTCCTCGAGCGTCACCCCGGCCGCCGCGAGCTTCTTCGGATCGATCAGGACCTGGTACTGCTTCACGCCTCCGCCGATCGCGATGACCTGCGAGATGCCCGGGATCGCGAGGAGCCGCGGTCGCAAGCCCCAGTCGGCGGCGGTGCGGATGTCCATCGGAGGGGTCCTCGCCTCGCCTTCCCCCGTCGAGTACAGCCCGATCAGCATGATCTCGCCCATGATCGAGGACACCGGGCCCATCGCCGGCGTCACGCCTTCGGGGAGCTGCTCGGCGGCGAGCTGCAGCCGCTCCTGCGTCATCTGGCGAGCGCGTAGGATGTCGGTCGACCAGTCGAACTCCACGTACACGATCGAGAGACCGACGCCCGAGGTCGAGCGGATGCGCTGCACGCCGGGTGCGCCGTTGAGCGCGGTCTCGAGCGGGCGGGTGACCAGCACCTCGACCTCCTCGGGCGATAGCCCGCCGGCCTCGGTCATGATCGTCACCGTCGGCCGGTTGAGGTCCGGGAAGACGTCGACCGGCAGCTCGCGCACGACCAGGTAGCCGTAGACGACGAGGAGCGCGGCCCCGGCGACGACCAGGGTGCGGTTCCTCAGCGCGAATCTGATGATGGCGTTGAACATGAGATCAACGGGCGGTGCGCAGCTGGTAAGTGCCTTGGACGACCGCGCGCTCGCCCGGCTCGAGGCCGTCGCGAACCGCCCAGTCATCGCCGTCGCGCTCGCCCAGGACGACCTCGCGGCGCACGAACTCTTCGGGCGTGACGTGGACGAAGACGAAGCGCCGGCCGCCCTCCTCGATGACCGCCGCGTCGGGTACGACCAGCGAGTCGCGCGGCTTGCCGGCGCCGATCGCAACCGTGGTGAACATGCCGGGCCGGAACGCGCCCGACGCGTTGTCGACCTCGAAGATCGCCTTCACGGTGCGAGTCGACGGATCGACGAGCTGACCCAGCCGGAACAGCCGGCCGCGGAACGCGTTCGGACGCCCTTCGAGGCGGATGTCGGCGGTACCGGCCTCTTCGACGCGCGCGATGTCGCTCTCGAAGACGTCCGCCTCGACCCACAGGCGCGACGGCTCGAGGATGGTGTAGAGCTTCTGGTCGGCGGCCACCTGCTCGCCGAGGGACACCTCGGCCTCGGCGATCACGCCGTCGATCGGCGCGGTCACGGTGACGCGGCGGAGCGACCCGCCTCCGAACAGCCCGACTTGATTGGTCGCCAGCTCGAGGTCGCGCTCGGCGAGCTCCAGCTCGAGCTCGGCCTGCTCGATTTCCTTCTTCGAGACCACGCCCTCGAGCGCGCGACGGCGATCGAGCTCGCGCTTGGACTGATCGCGGCGCGCGCGCGCCTGTGTCACCGCCGTCCGGGCCTCGAGCTCGCGGGCACGCAGGTCGCCGCTCTCTGCGGCGCCCGGGGTCTGCTCGAGCACGAGGAGCACCTGGCCCTTCTTCACGCGGTCGCCGAGAAACGGCAGCGCGCCACTCTTGGGCGCGAGCACGCGGCCGGGCTGCGGCGCTGCCAGCAAGGCATGGCCGTCGATGCGCGCGCCGACCCGGCCGACGGTCTCGATCCGCGCCGACACCTCGCGCTCGTCGGCGACGTGGGTCAGCACCGAGAGCAGGAACTGCGATTCCTTGGCCATCGCGGTCATCCCGGCGCGTGCGACGGGTGCGAGGGTCGCGGGCTCGGGCTCGCCGTGATCCTCGCCCTCGTGCCCGCGCGCGACGAGTGGCGCCGAGATCGCGAGCAAGATCGCCGCCGTCGGCACCACCTGGCGCATCGCCCGCCGCCGCCGCGCGAACACGATCGCGCCGGCGACGAGCACGACCAGGACGGCCGCCCCGATCGCAATCGGTCGCCAGGGGATGTCGGCGTGCTCGTGCGGTGCGGCGGCGGCGGCGGGCGCCGGCGCGAAGTCGAGCGGCGCGATCTCGACCAGATCGAGGCGCTCGCCCGCGGTGACGGTCGCGATGATCGGGAAGGCCCCTGCGGGGACGGTCGCGATCGCGTGATACATGCCCGCTGCGCCGGCCGGCTCGGCGGTCACCGTCACCGCCGGATCCGACTGGATCTCGAGCGCGACGGTCGCGTCTCCGACCGGCGCGTTGGTCGCCCAGTCGGCGACGAACACCTTCAGATCGCCGAGCTTCGCGGGATCGAGGCGGACGAGCACCTCGAACTGACCGGTCTGACCGTAGGACGAGCGCTGCCCCGCGGTGGTCGCTGCCGGCGTCGGCTTCTCCTCGCCGTGGTCCTCGCCGCCGTGCGCACGCGCTGCGGTCGCGGTCACAGTGAGGATGGCGAACGTCGCCAGGACTGATAGCAGGGGATGGGTCATCGGGCTTCTCCGGTGCCGACCGCGAGGTCGAGCTCGGCGTCAGCGAGCGCGCCATCGCGACGCGCCTCGAGCGCGGTGATCTGCACGGCGAGCACGCGGTCGCGGATCGCGAGGTATTCGGCCAGGTCGATGTGTTTCTCGGTCCAGGCGCGCTCGTACCGCTCCAGCGTGGCGGCGACCGCGGTGGCGGCCTCGTCGAGCTCGGCGATCCGATCGCGGGCCGCGTCGCGGCGGGCCGACGCGGCGACCACCTCCTCGGCCACGCGCGCCTCGATGCCCGCCTGGCGAGCTTCGGCCTCGGCGGCGCGGCCGCGCGCCTCGGAGATCTCGCCCGCATTCGAGCGGAAGATCGGCAAGGGGATTGAGATGCCGACCGTGAACAGGTGATCGGTGTCGCGTGCCTCGTCGATCAGTGCCGGCTGGAAGTCGTCGCCGCCGAGGATCCCGCGCTCGAGCGCGTAGCCGACGACGAGCGTAAGGTTCGGCAGCCGCTCGCGGCGACGGAGATCGACCTCGGCGCGCGCGGCAGCGACCTCGCGCGCCGAGGCGGCGAGATCGGGGCGTCCAGCGACCGCGTCCTCGACCAGCGCCTCGGTGTCCGCTTCGCTCGCAATGATCGGGAAGTCCCCGGCTGCGGTCGTGTCAGCGCCGGCGTCGGCGCCGATCAGCCGGTTCAGGGCGGCGCGCGCGACCTGCGTGTCCGCCTGCGCCGATCGGAGCTCGGCCCTCGCTAGCGCGAGATCGCCGCGAAGGAGCTGCAGCTCGGCATCGCCGAGATCACCGGCGGAGACCCGCTGCTCGCCGGACTCGACCAGCCGCGCCGCGGCGTCGACGACCTGGGTGGCGAGCGCGCCACGCCGCTCCTGGAACATCAGCTCGTAGAACGAGACCTGCACGTCGGCACGCAGCCGGCGCCGCTCGTCCTCGACCTCGAGCGTCCGCGCCTGAACGTCTTCCGTCGCGACCCGGAGGCGCAGCCCGCGCTGGCCGAACAGCTCGAGCTCCTGACTGAGCGACGCGTCGAAGGACGCCTCGCCCTCGCGCGCGAACAGCGCGTCGGACGCGAGCCCGAGGTCGAGCTCGGGCCGCGACGGCACGCGCTGGGCCGCCGTCGTGCGACGGCCGCGCGCCTGGGCGACGCGGGCCCCGGCCTCGGCGATCGCGGGATTCCGCGCCTCGGCGGCCGCGACCGCCTCGTCGACGGTGAGCGGTGCCGCCCCGGCAACCGCTGGCGCGCTCATCACCGCGACGAACAGAGCTCCTGCGAATCGAGACACGGGGCGGAGGAAGAGCAATCGCCATTCCAGGCTGCCGGCCAACGTATTCGCGCCGTTGCACGAGCCGCTCCGTAACCGATTCGGTCACGTGTGATGCGCTCATCCGGGCGCGATAGCCTGCTCCCCGGTCAACACTCGCCGTACCAATCGCACAGCCAGCTCTCCATGAGCTCGATCTCTTCGCTCTGCGCGACGATGATCGACTCGCAGAGCTCGATCAGCTCCGCGTGGAACGCGCGCTCGAGACATCGATCCCCCTCGCGGATCGCGCCTTCGTGGTGCCTGATCATGTCCTTCATGAACGCGATCTCGAACTCCGCACCCGACATGGCGGCGAGGCGATCGAGGCGGCTCTCCATTCCCGGGCTCATCGACGGTTCGTAATCGATGCCGTACCAGGCCGAGAGCCACGACTGCATTATCTCGATCTCCGACGACTGCGTCGCAATGATCTGCTCGCAGAGCTGCCGCAGCTCATCGTGCACCGCCTCATCGAGACAGATCGTCGCCATCTCGATGGCCATCATGTGATGATCGATCATGTCGGTCATGAAGCCAATCTCGAAGCGCGCCGCTGACCGCTCGGGCGCAGCCGCGCTCTGGGCAGACGCTGCAGCCGTCGATCGACCCCTGGAATCATCTTCCGCGACGCACCCGGCGTGCGCGACAACGAATGCGAGAATCAAGAAGCGTACAATCCTCATGTGTTGCTCCTTTGCGATGTCGACGAGCAACTCACGGACCAGCGGACTCTCGCCTCAGATGCGCGAGAGCCCGTCGACACCCCCCATCGACAGCAACGCCGTGGGGCGAATCTGTCATCACCGTGCGCCTGGGCTCGGCCGCGCGTCACTTGTCAAACGCGACAACCGCTGCCAGCCTCGAGAAGACCAACCAGGAGGCGTCCATGCACGTGATCGAGCAGATGACGAAGACCAACCCGCAAGCGCCGGCGTTCGACGAGAGCGCCCTCATGCGTTGCATCGAGGAATGCTTTGCCTGCGCCCAGTCCTGCACCGCCTGCGCGGATGCGTGCACCGGCGAGGCCGATCCGAAAGCGCTGGCAAGGTGCATCCGTCTCAACCTCGATTGCGCGGACGTTTGCGCGACGACCGGGCGAATGCTGTCGCGGCAGCAGCAGCCCGACACCGAGCTGATTCGTCAGCAAGTCGAACTGTGCGCCCTCGCGTGTCGTGTCTGCGCCGAAGAGTGTGCGAAGCACGCGTCGATGCACGAACACTGTCGCGTGTGCATGGAAGCCTGTCGCCGCTGCGAGGTAGCGTGCAAGGCACTCGGCACGCCTACGGCCCCGCGCGCGCAGCAGACCGCTCGGCACTGACGAGCGCGCCACGCATCCGAGTCGCAGCTCAGGGCACGACGGTCGCGGGCGGCACGCCGCCGTTGCGATGGCTGCGCACGCGCAGGATCACGCTGCGCGCGGTCACGTACGTGGCGGGCACGATGAGCAGCGTCATCAACAAGAGGGTGATAAGCCCGCCGATCATCGGCGACGCGATCCGCTGGGCGACGTCGGCGCCGGCGCCGTCGGAGAGCATGACCGGAGCGAGGCCGACGAGGTTCATCCCGACGGTCATCAGCATGGGACGAACGCGCAGAACCGCCCCGTCGAGCGCGCAGTCGACGAGGTCGCGGGTGTTCCGGATCCGGCCTTCGGCCATCCAGCGCGTGTACGCCTGCTCGAGATAGACCACCATCACCGACGCGGTCTCGGCGGCGATGCCGATCAGCGCGATCATGCCGACCCACACCGCGATGCTGGTATTGAACTCGAGGAAGTAGAGCAGCCAGAAGCTACCGATGACCGCGAACGGCACGGAGGTCATCACCAGCAGGCAGAGGCCGATCTTCCCGAACTGGAAGTAGAGGAGCGCGATCACCAGCAGCAAGGTGACAGGGATGAGGATCCGCATCCGGGCCTCGATGCGCTCCAGGAACTCGTACTGCCCGGTCCACACCAGCCGATAGCCGGGCGGCAGCTTGATGTCCGCGACCGCCGCCTTCGCCCGCTTGACGTAGCCCCCGAGGTCCGAGTCGCTGGTGTCGACGAACACGTAGCCGACGAGCGAGCCGTTCTCGTCCTTGATCATCGGCGGACCGGCGCGCACCGCGAACGTGCCGAGTTGCGCGAGCGGTACTTGCCCCGCCTTCACGGCGGCGCTCGGCGTGGGCTCACCGCTCATCCCCGACATACCGGCCGCCGCACCACCGCTCGACCGCACCGGCACGAGCACGCGCTCGAGCGTATCGATGCTGGTTCGCAGATCCCGCGCGTACCGAACGTTGACCGTGAACCGCTGTCGTCCCTCGATGGTCTGGTCGATCACCATCCCGCCGATCGCCGTCTCGACCATCGCGAGCACGTCGGCGACCCGCAAGCCGTACCGCGCGATGGCCTGCCGGTCGGGCTGAAAATCGATGTACGTGCCCATCGTCTCGCGGTCCGCGTACGCGCTGCGGGTCCCCGGGACGTCCCGCAGACGCTCCTCGATCTCGCGGCCGATGCGCTCGATCTCGGCGAGATCGTCGCCGAACACCTTCACGCCGACGGGCGTCCGGATGCCGGTGGTCAGCATGTCGACGCGGGCCTTGATCGGCATCGTCAACGCGCCCTGCACGCCCGGCATCGCGAGCGCCGCGATCAACTCCTTCTCCAGGCGCTCCCGGGTCATCCCGGGTCGCCAGTGAGACTTCGGGTGCAGCACAATGACGGTCTCGAACATCGACAGGGGCGCCGGATCCGTCGGTGTGCCGGCTCGCCCCGCCTTGCCGAGCACGGACTTGACCTCCGGGAAGGCGGCGATGATTTGATCCTGACGCTGCAGCAGATCCTTGGCCTCCTCGATCGAGATGTTCGGGAACGTCACCGGCATGTAGAGGAACGAGCCCTCGTACAGGGGCGGCATGAACTCCGAGCCGAGGCGCCGCATCGGCCAGAGCGTCGACGCCACCAGTGCAACCGCGACCAGGAGTACAGGGATCCGGAAGCGGAGGCACGCGCGCAGCACGGGTCGATACACGGCGATCGCCAGCCGGTTGATCGGGTTCGCGCGTTCGTTGCGGATCCGCCCGCGGATACACAGCACCATCAGCGCCGGTCCGACCGTGACCGACAGGACCGCCGCCGCGACCATCGCGAACGTCTTGGTGTAGGCGAGCGGCGAGAACAGGCGTCCCTCCTGCGCCTCGAGCGCAAACACGGGCAGGAACGCGACCGCGATGATCAGCAGGGAGCCGAAGATCGGCCGCGCCAGCTCCTTGCAGGCGTCGATGATGATCTCGGTGCGCCGCTTCGGGTCCGAGCCCTCGAGCTTGCGGTGGGCGTTCTCGATCAGCACCACGGTGGCGTCCACCATGTCGCCCACCGCGATGATGATGCCGGCCAGCGACATGATGTTGAGGCTGACTCCGGCGGCGCGGATCATGATGAAGGACCCCAGCACCGAGAGCGGCAGGATGACCATCGCGACCAGCGCGCTGCGAAGGTGGAGCAGGAAGACGGCGATGAAGACGAGGACCACGATCAGCTCCTCGGTCAGCGCCTCGCCGAGGGTGTCGACCGCCTCGTCGATCAGCTCCGAGCGATCGTAGGCAACCTCGACCTCGACCCCCTCCGGCATCGACGGCTTCAGCTCCTCGAGACGCTGCTTGACCCCGTCGATCACGTCGCGGGCGTTCTCGCCGCTGCGCATCACCACGATGCCGCCGACCGCCTCGCCCTGCCCGTTCCATTCGAGCACCCCACGGCGAATCTCCGGACCGAGGTCGACGCGCCCGACGTTCCGGATCCGCACCGGCGTGCCGTCGGCGCTCACCTTGACGACGGCCTCCTCGAGATCCGCCTTGTCCGTGACGTAGCCGAGCCCGCGGAAGACGTACTCGCGCCCGGCCCACTCGATCACGCGGCCGCCGACGTCGCCGTTGGAGGCGCGCGCGGCGTCGATCACCTCGTTGACCGAGACCCCGAACGAGGCAAGCCGCACCGGATCGAGCACGATCTGGTACTGCTTCTCGTAGCCGCCGACCGACGCGACCTCGGCGACCCCGGGCACGCTCGCGAGCGCGTAGCGGAGGTTGAAGTCCTGGAACGCGCGGAGCTCTTGCAGATCGTGCTTGCCGGTGCGGTCGACCAGGACGTACTGGAAGATCCAGCCCGAGCCGGTGGCGTCGGGGCCGATGGTCGGCGAGACGCCTGCGGGCAGCTTCCCCGCTGCGTTCGCGAGGTACTCGAGCGTCCGCGAACGCGCCCAGTACTGGTCGGTGCCGTCCTCGAAGATCACGTAGACGAAGCTCATCCCGAACATCGAGAAGCCGCGTACCGACTTGACGTTCGGCGCCGAGATGAAGGTCGTCACCAGCGGGTAGGTGATCTGGTCCTCGACGAGCTGAGGGCTGCGCCCCATCCACTCGGTCCAGATGATCACCTGGGTGTCGGTCAGGTCCGGAATCGCGTCGACCGGGCTCTTCTTCCAGCTGTACACGCCCACCGAGCCGATGACGATCGCGACGACGAGCATGAGGCCGACTCGCCGCGCGCACCATTCGACCAGTTTCTCGAACATGTCAGTGCCCCCCGTGCCCCGGGCCCGGTCCGGTGGCCCGCAAGCGGCTCTCGCTGTCGACCAGGAACTGCGCGCTCACCACGACCTGATCGCCCTCGGAGATGCCCTTGCGAATCTCGGCGCGGCCGCCGACCCGGCGCCCGACCTCGACCTCGACGGGCCGGAAGCGGCCCTCGCCGGACGCCACGTAGACGACGCGCCGGAAGCCGGTGTCGATCACGGCCTCGTCGGGCACGGTGAGGAGCTCGCCGCCGGCGCCGGGCAGCTCCACGGTGGCGAAGTTCCCCGGCCGCAGGAGGCCCTTCTTGTTCTCGACCACCATGCGGACCTTCACCGTCCGGCTCTGCTGGTCAACCGTCGGATAGACGTAGTCGATCTTCGCGGTGATCGGATCGGCGAGTCCCTCGATCTGGATCGTCGCCGTGCCCTTCCGGTCGACCCGCCCGAGCTCGTACTCGTAGACCTCGGCGATCACCCAGACCTGGGACAGGTCCGCGATCAGGTAGAGCATCATGTCGGGCTCCACGAAGTGTCCCTGGACGATGCTCTTCTCGATCACCGTGCCGCTGATCGGCGCCCGCACGACGATCGCCTCGACCGGCGTCCCGGTCTCCTCGATCGCGCGGATCTGATCCTCGGGGATATCCCACAGGCGCAGGCGCTCGCGCGCCGCGTCAGCGAGGTCGGTCGAGAACTTCTTGGCGCGCAGGTACTCCTGCTGGGCGACCAGGAGCTCCTGCGAGTAGATCGAGTAGAGCGCCTGCCCCTTCTTGACCCTTTGCCCCACCGCGTTGACGTGGAGCTTCCGCACGTAGCCCATCAGCTTCGAGTGGACGTGCGCCTCGCGCTTCTCGTCCGCCTGCACGGTCGCGCTCGCCCGCACCGTCGCGTCGAAGCGCGTGCGCTCGGCGGGCGCGAGCTTGAGCCCGATCACCTGCTGGCGATCGACCGGGATGTCGACCTCGGCGTGGCCCTCCGGGAGCCCACCGTGCGCGGAGTGGTCGGCCGAGGGCTTCGCCGCGGCGTGGTCGGCCGGGTGCGCCTCTTGCGCGGCCTTCTCACGGCACGCGACGAGGGCGACCGCGAGCAGGACGATCATCTTCTTCATGGCGCCACCTCCTCTCCGGCGATCCGGTCGAGCTCGAAGCGCGCGACGCCGCGCCGGACGACCGCCTCGACCCGCTTGCCCTCGAGCTCCTTGAGCTCCATCACCGCGTCGAGCAGAGAGATGAAGTCGCCTGTGCCCGCGATGTACGCCGACTCGATCGACGCGATCGTCTCGCGCAGCTTCGGGATCGCGGCGTCCTCGAGCGCGCCGACCGTGCGCTCAGAAGCGCGCGCGCGGCTCCACGCCATGCGCAGCTCGGCGTTCGCCATCTTCGTCATCGCGTCCTCCTCGCGGTCGGCCGCGCGCTCCATCGCGCGCGCCATCGCGATCTCGTTGTCCTGCCGGTCCCACCACCAGAGCGGGATCGTGACGCTGATGCCGATGCCGACCCCGTCGGGCATCCCGTCCAGGTTCTGTTCGTACTCGGCCTCGACCATCACCATCGGCCAGTACATCCGGCGTGCCAGCTCGCGCTGCGCCGTCGCGCCTTCCTTCATCGCGCGGGCCGCTGCCACCTCCGGCGTTCCGTCGGCTGCCGCCGCGGCGACATCGAGCTCGGGCAATGGATCCGACGTGGGCAGCTCGGCGGGGCCGATCGCCTCGTCCACGTCGCGGCCGCGCAGAGTGTTCAACATGGCGGCGATCGCGAGGCGCTCGTCCTCGAGCGAGGCTCGCTCCGCCTCCATCACCGCGATCTCCGACTCGGCGCGCAGGACATCGTGGTGGCCCATCGAGCCCATGCCGGCCTTGACCAGCGCGAGACCGGCCTCGCGCATCCGTTCGAGGAGCGCGATCTGCTCGTCGACGATGCGGCCCATCTCGTCGACCATCCACAGCTCGTAGAACAGCGAGACCGCTTGCGCACGCGCGTCCCACCGGGTGCGCCGGAGGCCGGCCTCGCCGCGCGCGACCTCGGACTTCGCGACCCGCTTGGCGAACGTGCGCCGGCCGAACAGGTTGAGCGGCTGACCGATCCGGTAGCTGATCATCGTCGGATCCGCGTCCTCGCTCATGCCGCCGATGGGGATGGCCTCGGTCATCACCGAGAGCTGCGGATCCTCCCAGGCCCCCGCCACGCCGACCGCGGCGCGCCGGACGTCGACATCGGCCTCCGCGACGTCGACCTCGGGAGCGCCCTCGCCGACCTCGGCGAGCAGCTCGGGAAGGCGCAGCGGCGCCGGAGCAAGGACGACGAGGAAGGCGGCGGTGACGGCAAACATGGCGGGATGCAGCTGCCAGCAGCAACCTCCGTGCCTTGCCGGCGGGTTCGGTTTCGCGCAGGGATTGCGCCGGCGCCCGTTCCGCGCGCAATGACGCGCAGACCTGACGAGGCAGGTGTGACTCTCACGGTCACACGTGCAGCCCCCGACCGCCGCAGGGTCGCGCAACGCATCCGTGGTACGAGGATTGCGTTACCCGTAAGGAACCGCCGGCCGCGGCGTCGTCAGGTCAACCATGCACGAGCACGCGCATCACCATCCCGATTCGCCTACGGTCGCTGCCCAAGACGATCGGCCCGTCGATCCGGTCTGCGGCATGAAGGTGTCGCCGACCACGGCCCACCGAACCGAGCACGCCGGGCACGATGTGCTCTTCTGCAGCGCGCGCTGCCGCGAGAAGTTCGAGGCGGATCCCGCGCGCTACCTGAAGACCGAGGCCGAGCCGGCACCGCCCGCCCCGGCACCCGCGGCGACCGCCGGCGTCGAATACACGTGCCCGATGCACCCCGAGATCGTCCGCGATGGTCCCGGCTCGTGCCCGATCTGTGGGATGGCGCTCGAGCCGCGAACCATCACCGCGGAGGCCGGGCCTGATCCGGAGCTCCGCGACATGACGCGCCGGTTCTGGCTCGCCGCCGCGCTGTCGCTGCCCCTGTTCGTGCTTGTCATGGCCGACATGTTCGGCGCGCCGCTACTCTCGATCCGGGTGCGCGTCTATGTCGAGCTCGCGCTCGCGACTCCCGTCTGCACGTGGGCGGCGTGGCCGTTCTACGTGCGCGCCGTGCAGTCGGTGGGGCGCCTGCGTCTCAACATGTTCACGCTGATCGGACTCGGTGTCAGTGTAGCGTACGGCTACAGCCTGGTCGCCGCGCTCGCCCCCGGCCTGTTCCCGACCTCTTTCCGAGAGATGGGCGAGGTCGCGACCTACTTCGAAGCCGCCGGCGTGATCGTCACGTTGATCCTCCTCGGCCAGGTGCTCGAGCTCCGTGCTCGAGGACAAACCAGCGCCGCGATCCGCAAGCTGCTCGGCATGGCGCCGACCTCGGCGCGCCGCCTCGCCGAGGACGGCTCCGAGAGCGACGTGCCGCTCGATCAGGTCCAGGCCGGCGATCGCCTGCGCGTCCGTCCCGGTGAGAAGGTCCCGGTCGACGGCGTCGTGCTCGAGGGCCACAGTGCCATCGACGAGTCGATGGTCACCGGGGAGCCGATCCCGGTCGAGAAGCAGACCGGCGACCGGGTGATCGGCGCGACCCTCAACGGCACCGGCGGGCTGGTCATGCGCGCCGATAAGGTCGGCGCCGAGACGCTGCTGTCGCGGATCGTCGCGATGGTCGCGGAGGCGCAGCGCAGCCGGGCGCCGATCCAGAAGCTCGCCGACGTCGTGTCGGGCTGGTTCGTGCCGATCGTCATCCTGATCGCGATGGGCACGTTCGTGGTCTGGTCCCTGGTCGGGCCGGAGCCGCGGATGGCGCACGCGATCATCAACGCGGTCGCGGTGCTGATCATCGCGTGTCCGTGCGCGCTCGGCCTGGCCACGCCGATGTCGATCATGGTCGCGACCGGCAAGGGCGCGACGATGGGCGTGCTGTTCCGAAACGCCGAGGCCATCGAGGTGCTGCGCAAGGTCGACACACTGGTGGTCGACAAGACCGGCACCCTCACCGAGGGCAAGCCGCGTCTGGTCAGCGTCACGCCTGCGGCAGGCACCGCGGAAGACGAGCTGCTGCGACTCGCTGCCAGCCTGGAACGCGCCAGCGAGCATCCGCTGGCCGCGGCGATCGTTGCCGGCGCGCACGAGCGCGGCATCCCGCTCGGCGACGCCACCGCGTTCACGTCGGTGACTGGCAAGGGCGTGCGCGGCACCGTCGATGGCAAGTGGGTCGCGCTGGGCAACCGGGCGATGATGGAAGAGGTCGGGATCGATCCCGAGCCGATGGTCGCGCGCGCCGAGGCGCTGCGCGGCGACGGCCAGACCGTGATGTTCGTCGGCGTGATCGGCAAGCTCGCGGGCCTGGTCGGCGTCGCCGACCCGATCAAGGCGAGCACGCCCGAGGCGATCCGCGTCCTCCACGCCGAAGGGATTCGCGTCGTCATGATGACCGGCGACAGCAAGACCACCGCCGCCGCGGTCGCGAAGAAGCTCGGCATCGACGATGTGCTCGCCGAGGTGCTCCCCGACCAGAAGGCCGAGCACGTGAAGCGCCTCCAAGGCGAGGGCAAGGTCGTCGCGATGGCTGGCGACGGCATCAACGACGCTCCGGCGCTGGCGCTGGCGCAGGTCGGCATCGCGATGGGCACCGGTACCGACGTCGCCATGGAGAGCGCGTCGGTCACCCTGGTCAAGGGCGACCTCCGCGGCATCGCGCGCGCGCGCCGGCTGTCGCGCCGCACGATGGCCAACATCAAACAGAACCTGTTCTTCGCGTTCGTCTACAACGCGGCAGGCGTCCCGGTCGCCGCGGGCGTGCTCTACCCGGCCTTCGGCCTCCTGCTATCTCCGATCATCGCCGCCGCCGCGATGAGCCTCAGCTCGGTCTCGGTCATCAGCAACGCGCTCCGGCTGCGCGGAGCGGAGGTCTGAGATGAGCTCCTGCTGCGACGACCGCCCGCGACGTTGGCGGCCGCTGCTGTTCGTGTTGGTGGCGCTGGTGACAGCCGCCGTGATCGTGGTGTCCGAGCTGTACTATTGACGTGGTGAGCATCGCCGACGACGTCAACCGGGAGATCCTCCGGCTCTGGTACGCCCCCGAGCACGGTCTCGTCGATCGGAAGCCGTTGATGCCCCTCGTGTACCCGGAGCTCCGCGGAGGCGGCCTTCTGTTCGTCGGGCTCAATCCGTCCTTCAGCGAGAAGGCGTTTCGCAGCTTCCTCGTCGGTTCGGAATGGGAAGACTTCGATCCGCAGACGTTCTACGCTTGGCGAGACCGCTGCGACGACTTCGACGTCCACCGGGCGCAGCGAGTCGAGGCGGCGGCGCTGGCCGCGTACGAGCACTACCGCCGCTTCGCCAGGCTCGCGGCGAGCCTCGAAACGCAATGGGACCACGTCGACGTCTTCACCTTGCGCGACACGTCCCAGAAAGCGGCGCTCTCGCAGATTCTCCGCGGCGGCGCGCGAGAGCTCGTCTGCACCAACCTGAACGGGTTCGGCCGAGCGCAGCTCGGGCTGTGCACGCGCCTCATCCAGCGGCTCGCGCCGGAGCTCCTCGTCGTCGCCAACGCCGCCGCGTCCCGCCTCCTGGTCGAGGCTCTCGATGGCACGTTCGACGAGGCCGCCGGTCACCACGTCGTGCGTCTCGGCGACCGAATCGTCCCGGCATTCTTCTCGTCGATGTGGACGCAGGGCGCGCTCGACGCGTTCAGCGCACAGCGGCTCGAGTGGCAGATCCGCCGCGTCTATCGCGAGCGCGCGGCCGCTACGGCGCGTTGAACGTCACCTCGTTCGACTCCGACTCGCCGGCGCCGTTCATCGCCATGATCATGTACACGTACGTGGAGCCGGAGGTCAGCGGCGCGTCGTGGTACTGCTCGGAGTCGAACTCGAGCGTCGTGATCACCTCGTACTCGGCGTCGACGCCCTCCTCCATCCGCATCACCATGAACTCGGTCTCGTTGTCCGAGTTATCGGTCCAGGTCAGGTGCGCACCGCCGGACAGCGCTTCGGCGGCGAGCCCGGACGGGGCGGCGGGGGGACCGCCGCCGCCGTCGTCTCCCCCGCCGCAGGCGGCGAATCCGAAGGTGGCGAGCGTGGCGAGGACGAAGTGCGGGGCTTTCATGCCCTACACTTCGCGCCGCGCGGCGGAGCCGTCAAGAGTGACCGATTTGGTTACTGTGGCGAGTTGTCTCCCAGTCTAGACAACGTCGCGAGGTGCTGGATGATCACGCCATGCGCGGTGCACTGCTCGTCCTCGTACCTTGGATGGCCGCCTGCGGCTCATCGGACAGCGCGCCGTCACGCGCGCCCGACCTCGCGGTGTTGACCGACACGAACCCGGATCCGGACATCGTCGAGGTCGAGCTGGTCGCGGCGCCCGCGACCGTCGAGCTCCTTCCCGGCAAGCCCGCCGAGGTCTGGGCGTTCCACGACGGCGCGGACTCCGACGCGGTCGGCACGATCCCCGGCCCGCTGCTCGAGGCGAAGCTTGGCGATCAGGTGATCGTCCACTTCCGCAACGAGCTGCCCGAGGAGACGACGATCCACTGGCATGGCCTCCGAGTACCCAACGCGGCCGACGGCACGCCGGCATCGCAGACGCCGGTGGCGCCCGGCGAGACCTACGACTACGAGATGACGCTCGTCGACGCCGGCCTCTTCTGGTACCACCCGCACGTCAACGGCGACGTCCAGGTCGAGCGCGGGCTCTACGCGCCGGTGCGGGTCCACGGCGGCGTCGAGCCAGACGTCGCCGCGGACCGGGTCTTCGTCCTCGACGACGTCAAGCTCTCCGCGTCGGGCGAGCTGTCGACGCAGACCGACGTGCTCGACCTCATGCTCGGCCGGCAGGGCAACGTGGTGCTCCTCAACGGCAAGCAGACGCCGGCGATCGGGGCGGCCGCGGGCTCACGCGAGCGCTGGCGGTTCGTGAACGCCGCCAACGGCCGATACTTCCAGCTCGAGCTTCCGGGACACAGCTTCCGGGTGATCGGCTGGGACGGCGGCGTCGTCGGCGCGCCGTACCAGGCCGAGCGCGTGCTGATCGCGCCGGGCGAGCGCTACGACCTGCTCGTCGAGCTCGAGGGCGAGGACGGTGACGAGATCGCGCTTCGAACGGTGCACTACGACCGCGGCCACGAGATCCCGGATCCCGGCCCGATCGATCTGCTCGCGATCACGCTCGAAGCTGCCGGCCCGCCGCTCGGCGACCTCCCGACCACGTGGGGCGACGTCGCGCCGATCGCGACCGACGCTGCCACCCCTCGGCGCGTGCTGATCCTCGGCGAGGACGATGCCGATCCGACGAACCCGGTCTTCACGATCAACGGCGACGCCTATCCGGACATCACCGCGCTCACCGGCGCCCCGGGCGACGTCGAGATCTGGGAGATCCACAACATGTCGGAGATGGACCACCCCTTCCATCTCCACGGCATGTCGTTCCAGGTCCTCGATGCGGCCGGGTCTCCAATCGAGCCGCTCGGCTGGAAGGACACCGTGAACGTCCCGCGCATGACGATGCTCCGGTTCGCCGTCGAGCTCGGCGGCCCCGGGACCTGGATGTATCACTGCCACATCCTCGAGCACGCCGAGCGCGGCATGATGGGTGAGCTTGAGGTGACCAGCACGCCGTAGCCGCCGTTGTAAGCTTCGGGCGTGGCAACGTGCCCGAAGTGCCAGCAACCGTACGACGCGGGCACGTTCTGCCCGCGCGACGGGACCCGGCTCGTCGGCGACGCGGGCCCCGGCGCGGTGATCGGCGACCGCTACCGGCTGATCCGCATGGTGGGCTCCGGCGGCGTCGGCGAGGTCTACGAGGCGGAGCACGTCTACATCCACCGGCGGGTCGCGGTGAAGATCCTCCGACGCGAGATCGCCAGCGACCCGGAGGCGGTCGCGCGCCTGCAGCGCGAGGCCCAGTCGACCAGCGGTCTCGGACACCCGAACATCGTCGACTGCTTCGACTTCGGCCACTCCGCAGAGGGACAAGTCTACCTGGTGATGGAGTGGCTGGATGGCGAGAACCTCGACCAGCGCCTGCAACGCGAGCCGGTCGACATCCCGACCGCGCTCGAGATCGCGTCGCAGGTCGCGGCCGGTCTCGCCGAGGCGCACGACCGTGGCGTGATCCACCGCGACCTCAAGCCGGCGAACCTGTTTCTGATCCGAGACCGCCGCGGCGCCCTCGTCGTCAAGGTGCTCGACTTTGGCATCGCGAAGCTTGCCGCGCAGCAGACGAAGCTGACCGGCACCAGCGTGCTGGTCGGGACGCCGAACTACATGGCGCCGGAGCAGGCGTTCGGCGAGGCGGTCGATGCCCGGACCGACGTCTATGCACTCGGTGTCATCCTCTACGAGATGGTCACCGGCTCGGTGCCGTTCCATGCCGACTCGCCGCTCGGCGTGCTGCACCAGCACACCGCGCGTATGCCGGTGCCGCCGTCGGCGCGGGCGCCCGAACGCGGCATCTCGTCCGAGCTCGAGACGGTGGTGATGCGCTGCCTCGCCAAGCGGCCCGAGGAGCGATTTGCGTCCATGCACGAGGTGATCGCGGCGCTCGAAGCGCTCCGCGGTACCGCAGCCGCTCCGCGAGAGTCCCTTCCGCCTCCCCCACCCCCACGCGGCCACGACGACGATGATGATGATCTCCTGAACGCGGCGGGCGTCGTCGGCGGACGCCGGATCGCGCTCGTGGTCGGTGGCGTTGCACTGGTTGCCGGCGGCGTCGTCGCGGCGCTCCTGCTGATGCGAGGCGGCGGTCGCGGTGCCGCGGCGCCACCGGATGCATCGCGCCCGGCGGCGAATGCGCCCGACGCGGGCCTGGCGACGCGCGTCGATGCCGCCACGATCGCACCCACGGATACCGGCATCGTCGTCGCAGTGCCCGATGCCGGCGTACCGCCGGCCTGGAGGAACGCGGACGCGACGGCGACGTTTCGTACGTGGCCACGATCGCGCCCCCGGGCCCGGTCGCCGGGCACTCGTTCGAGCTCGCGGTCACCTTCGACGACCAGGGATCCGCGCTGCGCAGCGCCGCCGACCGCGGAGCGTTACGGGCTGCGGTCTCGCTCGCGTACTTCAAGGACCACGCGACTGTCCACGAGGGCACCCACCTGGTCGACGGCGCAATGTACCTCCTCGTACCGATCGAGGTCGAACGCACCGGCAAGCACCACGTCCGTATCGATCTCCTCGACGGCGACCAGCGCCTCGCTCGGATTCGATTCGATCTCGTCGTGGAGCACTCGCACTGACGACGGCGACCTCAGTGGCCACCGTGATCGGCGCGATCCGGGGGATGCTCCATCGCGCCCTCCCAGTAGACGATGAACTGGAGCCCCGCGAGGATCGAGAGCACGCCCCAGGCCTTGACCCATCCGATCTTGCCGCCCAGCTCGCCGATCAGCTTGGCGACTCCGACGAGCGTCACGGTGATCGCGAACGCCCAGTGCCGGAAGAGCAGAAACTCGCTCGCCTGCTCGTGGACGAGAAAGACCACGCCGACGCCGATCCAGCAAAGGGGGAAGACGAGCGCGAGCGCGCGCGGCGCGTCGGGATTCCGGAACCGGCAGAGCTCGGTGCCTCCGGCGAGCGCGGCCAGCGCCCCGACGATGGAGTGGTAGAGCCACATCGGGTCGCTCTCGCCGCCGGTCGCCCGATGGAACATCGGATCGAAGATCTCGAGGATCACCAGACCGAGCCCGAGGCCGAGCATCACCTTGGCGGCCGCGCGCGGCCGCACTTGCTGGGCAGGCGGCCGCCCGGCGTTACGGAGCGTGAGCGCGCCGGCGAACACCAGCAGCGCACCGGCGATCCAGTGCGCGACGTTGAGCATCACGACGTCGATCGGCCTCATGGTCGCACCGCGCGGTAGAGCGACAGCGTCCCGAACAACGTGCGCGCGCGATGCGTCTCGGCCACGTCGGCGAAGCCGGCCTCGGTGATCAGCGCGGGAAGCCGGCCGCGCACGTTGTCCGTGGTGGTCCGGAACCCGTCGAGGAGCTGCACCGAGAGGAATGCGACGCGCATCAGGGCGCTCCCCGCGCGGCCCCAGTCGAGGATGTGGAGCTCTCCTCCGGGGCGCAGAAGCTCGCGGACGCGCGCGAGCGCGCGGCGCTTGCCGTCGGCGTCGAGGTGATGGAACAGCAGGCTCGAGGCGACACGATCGAACGTGCTCGCCGGAAACGGCGCGGCGTCCGCCAGCCCTTCGTGGAGCTCGACCGTCACCCCTGCCCGGGAGACCTTGTCGCGGCCGATCGCGAGCGCGCGCGGGTCACCATCGAGGCCGACCACCTCCGCTTCGGGGCAGGCCCGAGCGAGCATGATGGTCAGCGTCGCCGTGCCACAGCCGAGGTCGAGCGCGCGCTGCCCCGGACGAAGATCTACCTGCTCGACCAGCCGCCGCTTGAGCGCCTCTTCCTTGAGCGTCGCCCGCAGCACCGGATCGTAGAAGCGAGTCAGCCAGTCGAACCGCAGCGCGGGAATGTACCGGGTAGCCATCGAGAGGAAGCGTAGCGACGTGGCGCAGCGGGCGCATGAACGTTGCGGCTACGCCGCGCGCCTCCCCGCCAAAGCGTGACGGCCCCAGCCACCTGTATCCGGAAGCGTTACACCGCTTGACGTCTCCGCGCCGCGAACTTCGCGTATACAGGCGCTGAGAAGGTGGCCGACACCTTGCTACCCACGAGGCACCCATGCGCATCGCGTCTGTGCTGTTCGCGTCCCTCGTCGCAGCCGGCGCCGCCGGTTGCGGCGGCTCGTCGTCGTCATCGCCGCCGCCGGCCCATCCGAGTCCCGGCGCGTCTGATGATCGTTCGTGCCCCGTCGCGGTCTTGGGGACCTCGGTCTCCGTCGAGGACACCAATCGCGGCGCGGCGCTCGTGTTCGTGACGACGGGCGATGTCGACGAGGTCAGGAAGCGTGTCGCTGCGATGGCCGCGATGCACAGCGATCACCATTCCTCGATGGGCGCGTTGCCCACCGGCGACGAGGACAGCGCCGGTCACGATCACGGCGGCCACGCCGGGCACGACATGGGCGGCATGGAGCACGGCGAAGCCGGCGGAGCGCACGGCGCGCACGCGGGCGGCATGATCTCGGTGCACTCGCAAGCCACCGTCGAAGAGATCGAAGGCGGCGCTCGACTAGTCCTCACCGCGATGCCCGACGATGTCGGCGCACTCCAGAGCGAACTCCGCACCCACGCCCAGCACCTCTCGACGGGCACGTGCGCGATGGGACATCACTGAATGCGGGCGCCGATCCTGCTGTTCGCGATCCTCGTGGCTGGATGTACACCACGCGCGGTGCCGCTGCCCTCCGGTCATCCGGCGCGCCCCGACGCTCCCATCGGTAGGCTCGCCGGGCCACCGGCGGCTCTCCGTTCCGGCGTGGCCGCCGAGTCGCTCTCTCCGCCTGCGCCGCCCGAGCCTGGCACCGGCGCCGGCGGACACGGGGCTCATGGCGGAAACCAGCCGCCGCCCGACGATCCGCCGAAGGACCCGCCGAAGGCCCCACCGACGGGCCACGAGGGCCACCAGAAGGACAGGCCATGATCCGCGGCGTCCACGTGCTCCTCGCGCTCACGGCCATGTTCCCCGCCTGCGCACCGTCGCGCACGTCGGTGCTCGACCCCGTCGTCCGGCGCTCGCCCGACGCGCGCCTCCCGGCGGCGATCGACGAACTGCTTCGACAGCCGCTCGAGCTCGACACCGCGGTGCGGATCGCGATCGCGAACAACCGCCATCTCCAGGCGGAATACGAGGAGCTCGGGATCGCCGCTGCCGGCATCGCCGAGGCGACTGTCCTCGCGCCGCTCGAGGTCGGATTCAGCTACGCGCGTGACATCAACGGAGACGGTGGCGAGATCGAGTTCGACGCCGTCCAGGACATTCTCGGTCTGGTCCTCATGCCACAGCGTCGAGGTGCCGCGAAGGCCGAGCTGGCGGCGACGCAGGCGCGGGCCGTCGACGCCACCATCGTGCTAGCGGCGGAGGTCGAGATCGCGTTTCACGAGTTGGTCGCAGCCCAGCAAGCCCTCGAGCTGCACCAGACCGCGTTCGACGCCGCCAGCGCGTCCGCCGAGATCGTCGAGCGGATGCACGCTGCCGGGAACGCCACCGACCTCGAGCTCGCCCGCGAGCGTCAGCAGCGCGAGCAGGAGCGCGTCGAGGTCGCGCGCGCACAAGCAGACATCGAAGTCAGGCGCGAGACGCTCAACCGGCTCCTGGGGCTATCGGGCGATGACACCGCCTGGTCGGTTGCCGCGCGGCTTCCGGACGTCCCGACCGAGGCGCCCGCGCTCGACGATCTCGAGCAGACTGCGATCGCCGAGAACCTCGAGCTGGAGGCGCTTCGTCACGAGGCCGACGCCGCGCGGTCGCGCCGTGGCATCGCGCGCATCCGTACGTTCCTGCCCGAGCTCGGCGTCGGCGTCGCGGTCGGCCGAGAGGACGAGGAGGACTGGCATGTCGGGCCAGCGATCCGCATCGCCCTGCCATTCTTCGATCAGCAGCAGGGACCGCGCGCCCGGGCGATGGCCGAGCAGCGGAAGGCGCAACACGAGCTGACCGCGACCGCGGTCGACGTGCGTGCGCTCGCGCGCGCGGCGCGCCAGGTAGCGCTCACGGCGCACGCAGAGGCGGTGCACCTTCGCGACGTGGTCCTGCCGCTCGGCCAACAGGTCCTCGACGAGACGCTCAAGCAGTACAACGCGATGAACGCGAGCACCTTCGAGCTGCTGAGCGCCCGCCGCGATCTCGTCGATGCGGGCCAGCAGTACATCGACGCGCTCCGCCGATACTGGGTCGCGATCGCTGAGGTCACCGCGCTTCGCCGCGGGGTGATCCTGCACCACGAGGAGGAACAATGACGATCAGCCGGCGAGATCTTTTACTCCAGACCGGCTTCGCCGCGGGGGCCGCGGTGGTCGGGGCCCGGGCAGCGCGCGCACAGGGCGCGCCACCATCCGTGAAGAAGGCGAAGCCTACAACCGGCGGGACCACGTACACGCCCGTGGTCGTCCCGAACGGCACGACCCTGCCCTACGAGACGGTGGGCGGCGTCAAGGTCTTCCACCTGACCGCCGAGCCCGTGCCCCACGAGATCGCGCCCGGGCTGAAGATCGAGGCGTGGGGCTACAACGGATCGACGCCGGGCCCGCTGATCGAGGTCGTCGAGGGCGACGCGGTCCGGATCTACGTGACCAACGATCTCCCCGAGCCGACATCGGTGCACTGGCACGGCGTGTTCCTCCCCAACGGCATGGACGGCGTCGCCGGGCTCAACCAGAAGGCAATCCCGGTCGGGAAGACCTTCAAGTACGAGTTCACGTTCACCAAGCCCGGCACGTTCATGTACCACCCGCACTTCGACGAGATGACCCAGATCGCGCTCGGGATGGTCGGCATGATCGTCGTCCATCCCAAGCGGAACCGCGAGAAGCGCCGGGTGCGCGACTACTCGTTGATGATGCACGAGTGGGAGATCGACATCGGCACAGGCCGGCCCAATCCGATGGCGATGAACGAGTGGAACGTGCTGACCTTCAACCACAAGGCATTCCCGGCGACCGAGCCGCTGGTCGCGGAGCTGGGCGACCTGGTCCGGATCCGGCTCGGCAACCTCGGCCCCATGGATCATCACCCGATCCACATCCACGGCCACGCCTTCGAGACCGTCTACACCGACGGCGGGCCGGTCCCGAAGTCGGCGCGCTGGCCGGAGACGACAATCCTGGTCCCGGTCGGATCGGTCCGGGTCATGGAGTTCGTTGCCGACGCGCCGGGTGACTGGGCGTTTCACTGCCACATGACCCATCACGTGATGAACCAGATGGGGCACGACGCGCCGAACCTGATCGGCGCGGACACCCGCGGCCTCGACGCCAAGGTCAACCGGGTCGTCCCCGGGTACATGACGATGGGAGCCAGCGGCATGGGCGACATGCACGGCATGCAGCTGCCGAAGAACAGCATCACGATGCTCGGCGCCGACGGCCCGTTCGGGCTGATCGACATGGGCGGGATGTTCACGATCCTCAAGATCCGCAAGACGCTCGACGGTGCCGGAGATCCCGGCTGGTACGAGCACCCCAAGGGCGAGGTTGCCGACGAGGCGACCGCCGACGAGCTCGCGCGCGACGGAATCGTCCTCTGACCGCGAAGGAGATCGCATGACCAGGCACCTCATCGTTGTTGCATTCGCCACGTTCGCCCTCGCAGCCTGCGGCTCGAAGTCGCCGCCGGCGGCCCCCCCGACGACACCGCCCGTGACCGACGATGAACCGGTCGAGACGCCGGACGCGATGCCGGCCGACCACAGCGGCCACACGATGGCGCCTCCGGACGCGGCGCCGACCGGCCCCGACCCGACGCAGGTCAAAACAGATCTCCTCGCCGCCGAGACCGCGGCGTACAACAACGCGAAGCCGGTCTTCGAGAAGTACTGCGGCAGTTGCCACCAGAAAGGCGGCAAGAGTGCGACCGCAAAGAAGATGGGGCACTTCGACATGACCGCGTATCCGTTCGGCGGCCACCACGTCGGCGAGATGAGCGCGACGGTCCGCAAGGTCCTCGGGATCGACGGCAGCAAGCCGACGATGCCGAAGGGCAAACCGGGCTCAGTGAAGGGCGACGATCTCGCGTTGATCGCCGCGTGGGCCGACGCGTTCGACGCGTCAATGGCGGGCGGCGCCCACGAGGGCATGCCCGGCCATGAGGAGCATCAGGACGGTCACGACCACAAGCACTGAACCGTGGAGCCCGCGCTGAACGTCGTCGCCGTTGCCCTGCCCCGGAACGCGGTCCTCGGGATCGCGTTTCTCGTGCTCGGTGTCGCGGCGACGTTCCTCATGTATCACCTGTGGGGGCACCCGTACGACGAGAAGAGCCGCACCAGCGCGGCGCCGCGCTGGGCGATGTGGCTGCACCGGGGCATCGGGTACGGTTTCGCGCTGGTCTATGTCGCGATCATGTGGGACATGGTGCCGCGACTGTGGACCTACCAGGTCGAGCTGCCGGCGCGCACGGTCGCGCACCTGATGCTCGGGTTCACGGTGGGGTTCCTGCTCGTCATCAAGATCTCGATCATGCGGTTCTTCCGCCACTTCGAGGAGTGGATGCCGTACCTCGGCACGACGATCCTGCTCTGCACCGTGTTGCTCCTCGGCCTGTCGCTGCCGGGCTGGTTCCGCGAGCACGCGTGGGCGCACAGCGCGCCGGGTGGCGATCCGTTCAGCGCGGCGAGCCAGGAGCGCGTTGCGCGGCTCCTTCCCGAGGCGGGGCTTCCCGACGAAGCGGATCTCGACGGGCTCGCCACCGGCTCGAGCCTTCGCGCCGGCCGCGACGTGCTGCTGAGCAATTGCGTGCGCTGTCACGACCTCAAGACGATCCTCGACCGGCCGCGCACCCCCGAGGGCTGGTGGTCGACGGTCGAGCGCATGGGGGAGAAGCCGGCCCTGTTCGGCCCGCTCACCGACGAGCAGATGTGGCGCGTCACCGCCTACCTGGTCGCGATCACCCCGGAGCTGCAGCGTTCCGTGAAGCGACGGCGCGCCGAAGAGGACGCGCTCGCGGAGGCGCGCGAGGAAGTGTCCTCGGAGACTCCGCCCGACCTCCCGCCCGACACGCTGAACGATGCCGGGGTGCCTCCGGCGGACGCGGCGCCAGCCGCGGTGACACCCGATGCGGGAGCCCGGCCGGCGCCTGCACCGTCGAAGCCGGCGCCGCGCACGATCGATCCGGCACGGGCGCGTACCACCTTCCAGCGGAAGTGCTCGCAGTGCCACGAGCTCTCCGACATCGACGCGAATCCGCCGTCGTCGAAAAGCGGCGCGCGCGCGCTGATCCGCCGGATGATCGACGAGAACGAGCTGGTCCTGTCGCGCCGCGACTTCGATCTCATCCTCTGGTGGCTCGATGCGCACTACGTGCGGAAGGTGCAGTGATGCACCGGGCACTGGTCGCGGTCGCCCTCGCCGGCTGCGCGCCGCACACGCCTTGGGGACGAGCGGTGCTGGCCCCGGCGGCGAGCGCGGAACGGGTCATCGAGGTCGACGTGACCCCAGACGGATTCGAACCGAAGCACTTCTTGGTCCAGTCCGGAGAGAGCCTCACCTTCCTGGTTACACGCCGGGTCGAGCACACCTGCGTGACCAGCGTCGTTCTGTCCCTCGATGTCGACTCGCGCATCGAGCGCGAGCTGCCTCTCGACGAGCCGGTGCCGATCACGGTGCGCTTCGAAGCTCCCGGCGAGCTCGGGATGAGCTGTCCGATGAACATGTACGGCGCCACGATCCAGATACGCTGAGAGTGTGACCGCAGCTGTCACGCGCGCCCGCTGGCGTTTCCCCCGCCGCCTTGGTAATGCTCGCGTCCGGCGCGCGGGTCGCTCTTGTCCGGTTCGTCGATCCGTTCGATCCTGCGCTACTTCCCGTGGCGCCGATCGGCGGCCCGGTCCCGAGTCCCGCGCGCCACCTGACTCAGAAGTCGACGATCAGGCTGAGGCGCCCTTCGACGGTGCTCGCGCGCTGATCGCGCGCGACCTTGTCGTCATGATGAGAGCGCGCGCCGATCGACGCAGCGCGAACGTCGCCGGTCAGCGTCAGCCGCGATGCGACCGGCAGCGCGAGTCCGGCGCCGACCGTGCCGAAGACGCGGTCGGACTCGAGGAGCCCGGCGCCAGCCAGGAGGTACGGGTGGAACGCGTCGATGTCGCCGAGGTTCAGGTACACGTTCCCCGCGAGGCTCCGTTCCGTGAGGTCGGTGTCCGAATAGACGCGCCGCCCGAGCTCGATCTCTCCCTCGATCCTCGGGCCGCGCCAGCGGAGCGCGAGCCCCGCGACCCCGGCGAGGGCGTCGTCGTCGCGCTCGAGCTGGCCGACGTGCACCGCCAGTCCGACGCGCGAGCGCGGCCGCGGCGGCGACGGCTCGACCACCTCGACGGTGCCGGGAGGCCCGTAGGAATACGGCGCATAGTAGCCGTCGTAGTACCCGTAATAGGGGTAGCCGTAGAACGGCCAGTACCCGTAGCGGTGGTAGTACGGCCGGTAGACGCGCCCGTGGTGCAGGTACGGTTGATGGCGGTGCGGCCGCACCGTGGCGCGGTGGTCCCGGACCTGAGGTCGCGAGACATGGCCTCGGGGCGCGCGGCTGTGGGAGACGGTGCCGTGCGAGGCGCGGTGACCACCGCCGCGATGACTGCCGCCATGATGACCACCGCCGCCGTGATGACCACCACCGTGCGGCCCCGCCGTCGCAACTGACGGGAAGCCGACGAACGCCGCGAGCGCGATCGCGAGGAGCATTCGAACGTGGGTGACCCGGCTCATGCGATACCTCTACCGCTGATCGTTGCATCGTGCGAGCCATCCGGCGTGACCCCCATGGTCACGTCAGAGGTCTCCGCCTTGCAGCGAGCCTGGGCATGCAACCCCGTGCCTTCGCGTGGATCGCCGTCCTCCTCGTCGCATGCAACTCCGACCCGGACACCGGGGCATCGCCTGACGCGACACCGGGGGCCGACGCGATGCCTGCCTGCACGCAGAGCGGCGTCACCGAGGCCGAGGCCACACGCGCAACCGATGCGGCCGCGGTGACGGTCAGCGCGACGCTGCGCAACGCGCTCGAGCACTGCGCGAAGTCGGAGCTCGCCTTTGGCCTCGTCTTCGACACCCATTCGTTCGACCTGCTCGGCATCGACATCGCCGCCTCGGCGCGGATCGAGACCAGCCCAGGCGGGGAGCTCGGCGGCGACCTTACCTGGTCTCCCGGCTCGGAGAGCAGCCACCATCGAGACGGCGTGTTGACGGCACCGGCTCCGGCTCTCGACGGTGCCGAGTGGCTCCGGCTCACGGTCGCCGATGTGGCCGGCGTCGACCGAGTCTTCGAGTGGGACGCGACCTTCCTCGCGCATGACCTGCCCTGAGCTCGCGCGAAACGCGCAAGTCCTGCGCGCTGCCGGCGATGTTGGTACAGGCCGGTGTCTTGCACTGACGAACCCGAGGAGGCCGCACATGGAACCCGCACCCGTCCCGAGCCCGAGCGCTTCCGAAGTCCCGCCCGTAAGTCCCGAGGTCGGCGCGTACTACGTCCGGACCAGGCCGAGTGGGCCTGGTTTGCCCGCTACTACGACGCGGTCACGCGACCACTTCGTCGTCTGCGTCACGACGTCGTCGACGCCTCCGGCGTGCTGCCCGGCGCCCGCGTCCTCGACGTCGCGACCGGCACCGGCGCGCAGGCGCTCGCGTTCGCTGGCGTGGCGTCGGAGGTCGTCGGCGTCGACCTGCCGGAGGCGATGCTCGCAATCGCCCGACGAAAGAACGCTCCGGCGCACGTCGCGTTCATGCGGGCCGATGCAACCTGCCTGCCGTTCCCGGCCGGTCGTTTCGATGTCACCTGCGTCTCGTTCGCGCTCCACGAGATGCCGGCCTCGGTGCGCGATCGCGTCGTCCGCGAGATGGCGCGGGTGACCCGGCACGGCGGCACGATCGTCGTCGTCGACTACGCGCTGCCCGCGGGACGCATCGCGAGCGCGCTGGCGCTCCGGCTGGTGAGCCTCTACGAGCGCCCTCACTACGCCGAGTTCGTCCGCTCGGACCTTCCGGCTTTGCTCGAGGGCATCGGGATCGCGGTGCGCGCCGATCGACGGGCGCTCCTCGGCAACGCACGGATCGTGGTCGGCGACAAGGTCACGTGCGCACGACACGATCACCGACATGACTGCACTCGCGCGGGTCGCCGACCAGGGAGGCGACGTGACCACCGAGCAGCTTGCCGCCACCGCGACGAGACCGCTCTCGCATGCGCACCGAGCCGATCCCGTAGGAGCGCCCCGGTAGTTGGCCGAACGACAGCCGGCACACCGGATCGGTCTCGATGCATGCGGGGTGTAACTCGCGCGCGCGAGGGTAACCTGATCGATCACACGCTGCACTACCGCTCCTTCGGCGATCGTTGCCGCGAGCAGTCCCGGCCGAGGCCGCAAGATTCGATCAATCGCCCCCCCGCTCCGTGACCCGCCGGGCTACGCCGCACGGCACACTGGATGCAACGAAGCGGGCGTGGAGGTTCGCCATGCTGCCCGCTCGGGACGAAGCGCCGACATCGGATCCGTTCAACCTGCTCGACTGCGGCGACTGGGCATGCGCCCACTGCAACTGCGGAGGTCTCGCCGACGTCGCGAATCGCCTCGCCCACTGTGCTTGCGATCAGGACCGAGGAGCGCTGAAGGAGATCGAACGACTCGCCGCCGTCGACATGGACGCGGCGAGCACGCTCTGGGCGCGGTTCACGACCGCGCGGCGTCGCGCGAAGACCTCGGTGCCGTGAGCCGCGGGGACCAACGGGGCGTCACGCTCGCGTAGCGGGTCCACGTCTCGCCGAGCTCGACGGCGACCTCGCGCTCCACGATGGGCGAGGCGGACGTAGACCGTCACCAGGATCGGGAACATCACCAGCGTCACCAGCGTCGGCCACTGGAGCAGGAAGCCGAACATGATGAGGATGAACGCGGCGTACTGCGGATGGCGGATCCGCGCGTACGGTCCGGTCGACGCGAGCGTGTCGGCGCGCTGCGCGGCGTAGAGGCCACGCCACGCGCTCGCCAGCAAGAAGAATCCACCGAGGATGACGACGTTGCTGAGGATGTGGATCGGGTTGAGATGCGGGTTCCCCTCGAAGCCGAACAAGCGGTACCAGAGGTGCCCGGCGTCGTGCGACAGGAAGTCGATGCCCGGGAAGCGACGCGCGAGCCAGCCGGAGAGCAGGTAGATGGTGAGCGGGAAGCCGTACATCTCGACGAAGAGCGCGACCACGAAGGCGGAGAACCCGCCGAAGGTGCGCCAGTCGCGCTTCGTTCGCGGCCGGAAGAAGCTGAACGCGAACAGGATGAACACGGCCGAGTTGACTAGGACCAAGGCCCAGAGGCCGTATGCGGGCGTGTCGTGGTTCATGACGTCTCCCCTCCTCCGCGAGGATGACCGTGACCGCGGTGCATGAAGAAATGGATGATCGGACACGCCAGGACGAGCAGGTACGGCAGCGCGCCGAGGATGTGCGCCTGGTGCTCCTCCCAAAGGAAGAACACCGCGATGGCGGCGAACAGACAGAGCGCCAGCCACCAGGGCAACCGGGCGCGGGATCGTGGTTCGTTCACGACGTGCTCCTGGGTCGCAGGACATCGACCGCGCGGACTTCGTTGCGAAGCGGCGCGCCGCGCTCGAAGGCCCGGATGTTGTCGAGGGTCGTCTGCGCGATGTTCGCGAGCGCCTCTCGGGTGAGGAACCCCTGGTGGGCGGTGACCAGGACGTTCGGGAAGGTGAGCGTCCTCGCGAGGACGTCGTCCTGGAGGACGCGATCCGACAGGTCCTCGAAGAAGACGCTCGATCATGCTCGCCGCTCCGCGCGGGCCCGTCGGGCCTTCTCGATCACGGCGAGCAGGTTGAAGGCCGGATCCTTGAACTGCGCACTGCGGACCAGGGACCAGTTCGCGCGGATGTAGTCCTGGAGGAAGTCCAGGATGTCGCCGAGCAGGATCGTCTGGTGGCGTGCGTCGGGCGCCGCCGACGAGCCGAAGGCGACCAGCCGCACGCGATGACCGCAGCGCGTGCGGGTCGCGCCGCGCCGCAGGAGGTCGCGGACCACGTCCGGGATGTCCTCCGCGGTGCAGCAGCCGAAGCGCAGGAGCGCGCCGCGGAGCACGTCGGGGTTGGCAGCGCCCTCATTGATGGTCGCCCGTCCCTCCTTCACCTCGCCGATGATCATGTCGACCTCCTGGTCGGGAGGCCCGAGCCGCGGATCGGGCGCGAACGCACGCTCGCGGGCGCGGCCCATCGAGAACGGCCGGCCGGCGCCCGCGAACCGCACTGCGAGGACGTCGAGATCGGTGGCGACGCGGTGCTGGCCGTGGCCGAGCGCCTCGAGCACCGGATACTCGGTGACGGTGAAGTACCCGTTGAGGCGCAGGTAGACCTGCACGAGGCCGACGGCGTCATCCATGGTTGGCTCCAGCGAGGGATGGAGTGACCGCAGTCGCCGGCGATCGCGACGCCGCCGGGCGGCGGACCAGCTTCGCGAGCTCGAGCACGGTGACGGGCACCAGCCCGATCAGCAGCGCGGCACCGCACTCCGTCGGCGATAGCGGTCCGAGGCCGAAGAGCTCTTGTGTCCATGGGATGTGATGGAGCCCGAGCTGCAGGAGGACCGACACTGCGATGACGCCGAGGAGCTTCAGATTGCCGAAGACGCCTGTCTGCCAGAACACGCGGGTCTCGCTGCGGGCGGCGAAGGCACGGAAGAGCTCGCCGAACACGAGGACCGAGAACGCGAGGTTGCGGGCGGTGTCCAGCCCCGAGCGCGGCAGGACCCACGCGAACGTCGCGAGGGTGACCGTCGCCTGCAAGAGGCCGGTGAGCGCAATGCGCGACCAGTCGCGTCGGCCGAGCAGCGGCGTGTCGGGCCGGCGCGGCGGGCGGGCCAGCGTGTCGCTTTCGGGTGGGTCCATCACGAGGGCGAGCGCCGGGAAGCCGTCGGTGACGAGGTTGATCCACAGGAGCTGCAGCGGCAGGAGCGGCAGGGGCAAGCCCATCAGCGCGGCGCCCAGCATCACGAGGAGCTCGCCGGCGTTGCCGGCGAGGAGGTAGACCAGCGTCTTCTTGATGTTGTCGTAGATCGCACGGCCCTCGCGGACCGCCGAGACGATGCTCGCGAAGTTGTCGTCGGTGAGAATCATCGACGACGCCTCGCGGGTGACCTCGGTGCCGGTCTTGCCCATCGCGATGCCGATGTGCGCAGCGCGCAGCGCCGGAGCGTCGTTGACGCCGTCGCCGGTCATCGCGACGATCTCGCCGCGCTCCTTCCAGGCGCGGACGATCCGCAGCTTGTCCTCGGGCGTGGCCCGGGCATGAACGCGCTCCTCGACCGGCTCGCCGTCGGCGACCAGACCGAGCTCGGCGGCGACCGCGCGCGCAGTGACCGGATGATCGCCCGTGATCATCACGGTGCGGATCCCCGCGCGCCGCGCCTCCGCGATCGCGGCGATGGCCTCGGTGCGCGGGGGATCGGCCATGCCGACCAGCCCGAGCAGCTCGAGCTCATCCTCCCCGTCACCGGCGCCGGTCGCGACCGCGAGCACGCGCAGACCGCGGCCGGCCATGTCCTGGTGGCTCGCCTCCGCCCGCGCGGACGCACGGCGGCAGCGCGGAAGGATGACGTCGAAGGCGCCCTTGACGTACGCGACGCCGTCGGCGCGGGCGATCGTCATCCGCTTGCGATCGGCGTCGAACGGGATCACGGAGCGCCGCGGGGTCGCCTTCTCGATCGCGTCGCGCTCGATGCCGCGCAGGCGCGCGGCTGCGAGGATCGCGAGCTCGGTCGGATCGCCGGTGCCGCTGTCGGGAGCGTCGCCGATCTCGGCGTCGCAGCAGGCTGCGGCCGCGGCGAGCACGGCGCCGTGATCGTCACCCCATACCTCGCGGACCGCCATCCGCCCGGTCGTCAGCGTCCCGGTCTTGTCGGTGCAGATCACCGTCGTGCAGCCGAGCGTCTCGACCGCCGGCAGGCGTCGCACCAGGACGTGGCGCGCGGCCATCCGCTGCACCCCGATCGCCAGCGCGATCGTGACCACCGCGGTCAGCCCTTCGGGCACCGCGGCCACGGCCAGCGAGACCGACGACAGCAGCACCTCGAGCCAGGGCCGCTCCTGGATGACGCCGACCACCGCGATCACGACGACGATCGCCACGCAGGCGATCGCGAGCCTGCGCCCTACGCCGGCGAGCTGGCGCTGCAGCGGCGTCTCCTCCGACTCGGTCTGCTCGAGCAGGTGGGCGATCGACCCGAGCTGCGTCCGCATCCCGGTGGCGGTGACGGTCGCGCGCCCGGTCCCGGTCGCAACGACCGTCCCCATGAACACCTGCCCCACCCGCTCGGCGAGCGGCGCGGCCGGATCGTCGTCGTGAACGCGCTTGTCGACCGGCAGGCTCTCGCCGGTCAGGGCCGCCTCGTTGGTGCCGAGCCGGTGCGCTTCGTCGAGCGTCGCATCCGCGGACACGATGTCGCCGGCCTCGAGCAGGAGGGCGTCGCCGAGCACGACCTCGCGGGCCGCGATCTCGATCGCGTGGCCGTCGCGGATCACCCGGGCGTGCGGTGCGGTCATCGCGCGGAGGGCGAGCACGGCCCGCTCGGCGCGATGCTCCTGGACGAAGCCGACGATCGCGTTGATCAGAAGGATCGCGCCTATCGCGATCGCGTCGCCGGTCTCGCCGAGGGCCAGCGCCACCGCGCCGGCGACCGCGAGCAGCGCCGACATCACGCCGGTGAACTGCCGCGCGAAAGTCCGCCACCACGGCGTTCCCTCCGATCGTCGGAGCTCGTTCGGACCATCGGACGCAAGGCGAGCCGCCGCGTCGCGCGCGGTCAGTCCAAGGGCGGATTCGGAGACGCTCATCGACGCGTGCCACTGCCAGCGGCGTGCCGCGTCGTGTGACCGTAGCGGTCACGCCGGCGCCGTGACTCTCCCCGGAATCACCGAGCCTTCGGCGAGCAACGCGCAGGCTGTGCGGCCAACGTCGATCGGCCCGCAGGCTTTGCGCACGACGCGAGGTCAGCCGATCCGACCGGAGAGCAGCACCTGCGCCTCGACGAGCAGGTCGTCAAAGCTCAGCGGCCACCGCACGAAGGCGGTGCGGGCCCGCTCCAGCGCCACGCGCAGGCGGGCATCGTCGGCAGGGGCCGCGTCGACGAGGTACAGGACCGCGAGCTCGGGATCCGAGGTGGTCGCCCGCCGGACGATCTCGGCGACCGCGTCCTCCGGAAGCGCAAAGTTGATCACCATGAGGTCCACGTGCTCGTGCTCGTGGTCGAGCATCGGGCCCGCAGTCTCCGCATCCGCGGCATCGAGAACGCGGAACGCCTCGTCCTCGAGAAGCCCACGAAGAGCGGCGCGGATTCCATCGTGCTCCTCGATCACGAGCACGGTCGTCGTGCTGGCCTTGTCTATGCACATCGAGGAGCTCCAGGAAGGCCGCCATGTTGACCCCCGCGAACGATCAAGCGCCGTATCTGCGTGGCCTCGTCACCGATCAAGATCTCGACGCAGCCGAGGCCGAGTTCCCGGGCATCACCGAGTTCTTCGCGACGCGCCGGGGCCTCAACCGCACGTTCCTCGATCTGCTCGGGGCATTCCTCGAGATCGGGCCGTACGCCACGCAGCACTGACCGAAGGTATCCGAACCCGCGACGGCAGAGTGTGACCGCCGAGGTCACGGAGGATCAGATGGACCAGCTTCAGCTCACGTTTCACGGCGCGGCCGGCACCGTGACCGGCGCCCGCTTCCTGATCGAGGGACGCGACACGCGCCTCTTGCTCGATTGCGGGCTCTTCCAGGGAATGGGTGCCGACGAGAGGAACGTCCCGGCTCCGCCCACGAGCTGGTCGCGCCTCGACGGCGTCGTCCTGAGCCACGGGCATCTGGACCACTCCGGCTACCTGCCCGTGCTCGTCCGCGCCGGCTATCGCGGCCCCATCCACTGCACGCCGGCGACCGCCGAAATGGTCGCGCTGATCCTGCGGGACGCGGCGCGCCTCCAGCACGAGGCCGCGCGGAGGGGTGGCTACGACGACGCGCTCTACGATGAAGACGACGTCGACCAGCTCCTTTCGCAGCGGGTCGTCCACCCGTACGGCGCGACCTTCCGGATCGGCCAGCTCGAGGCCCGGCTCCGGCGCGCCGGTCACATCCTCGGCTCCGCCACGATCGAGCTCCGTGAGCGTGGCGCCTATGACGCCACCCTCGTCTACTCGGGCGACCTCGGACGTGCCCGCCATCCGATGCTGCGAGCCCCCGAGGACCTGCCCGGCGCCGGCACGCTGCTCATCGAGTCGACGTACGGCGATCGAGTGCACCCATCTGATCCGCTGAGCGCGCTGGCGGACGAGATCAACCGAATCGCGGAGCGCGGGGGCACGGTCGTCATTCCGACGTTCGCCATCGGGCGCGCCCAGGAAGTGCT
Organism: Myxococcales bacterium; assembly: GCA_011526095.1. Classification (GTDB taxonomy): domain Bacteria; phylum Myxococcota_A; class Polyangia; order Haliangiales; family Haliangiaceae; genus WYBA01. The sequence goes on from WYBA01000360.1 coordinate 41,589, forward strand.
CTGGTACCTGCGCCATCTCGAAGACGCAGGGCGGATCCCCGCTCTGCCGGTCTCCCTCGACTCGCCGATGGCGATCGACGCGACCGACCTGTTCTGTCGGTTCCCCGAGGAGCACAACCTCGACATGGAGGCCCTGATGGACGCGCGGCACTGCCCGCTCTGCTGCCAGCGCTTCGAGATGGCCCGGACGCCCGACGAGTCGCGGCGTCTCGCGCGACGCCATGGCCCGATGATCATCCTCGCCGGCAGCGGCATGGTCACCGGCGGCCGCGTCGGCCGCCACCTGGCGAGGCTCCTGCCCGATCGCCGCAACGGCGTCGTCTTCGTTGGCTTCCAGGCCCGCGGCACGCCGGGTCGCGCGCTCGTCGAGGGCGCGGTGGAGATCCGCCTCGGCGGCGAGCCGATCGCCGTACGCGCCAGCGTGGCGTCGATCGGCGGCCTCTCGGCGCACGCCGACGCACCCGAGATCATCGCGTGGCTGCGCCGCTGGAAGCGCGCGCCGGACCGGACCTACGTCGTCCACGGCGAGCCGGACGCGGCGTCCGCGATGGCCGCGCGCATCACCGGCGAGCTCGGCTGGACCGCGAAGGTTGCGACCCTCGGCACGACGGTTTCGATCTGACGCCTCCCGTCGACTTGATGCGGCTACTTCGCAGCAATGACGTCGATGCGACGACGGAGGTCGATGACCGCATCGCCGCCATCGACGCCGAACATGACCGCGATGCCACCCGGCTCGTCGTGAACGATGATGTCGAGGCCATCGAGGGCCAGAGGATCATCCGGGAACGCCGCGAAGCCGTCTCGCGCGACGGCGGCGCGCTGACAGCGCAGCTTTGCAAGTACCTCTTTGGCCGTGCCGACCTCCGGCGTCAAGTGCAAGACCGCGCCACCCTCGACGGTGTCGGTGTCCTGGATCTGTCCCCAGACGACGCTCGCATCCGGGGTCTTGCCGTCGCACTGCCGTTCGAAGTCCGCGTCGAGCTTCTCCGCCGCACGCAGGTGCGCGGCAGCAAGCTGCTTGTGGTGGTAGACCTGCTGGTAGTACGCCTTCGAGCCGCGACTCTGCAGCGTGTGGTCGGCCTCGTTTTGATGTTGCCCGGCTTCCCTGCGATGTCCCGCAGCCGAGTTGTCATGAGGGCGGGTGCCCGGCGCCGCCTTCACACAGGCGGCCGCCGAGATGGAGACGGCGAACAGGAAGATGTGCTTGTTCATGGAGCAGCGCCGATGCAGCGGCCGTGCCGAGACTCGAACCGTCAGACGCGCTTCAGGACTGTGACCGCACGGGTTACAGCCAGTGCGCAAAGCGTGCGGCGTGGCCGGAACGACCGTCGGTCCTTGCGCGCCCCGACGATCCAGGGGAGATCTATGCGCAGTCGTCGCGACCGCTTCGGCTGGGTCCGTGGCCGCGGCAGCACGCGGGGAGCTCGTGCCTTATCGCATCGAGAGTCCGCTCGAGTTTGTGAAGGAACTCGTCGGACGAATCGATGATCGTCCGGCTCGGGTGCGCGCTCCATGCCGCCAGGATGCGTTCGTCGTACAGCGCCGCTTCATCCGCGGTCTCGCGGCGGACAGGGTTCGATCGATCGTAGCCCTGTTGCGCTCCTGGCGTGCGGAGGTGGATCACCGCGACGTAGCGGGCGAGTTCCGCAGCGTGCGTCGTCCCGACCTCGGCCCAGAAGGCCTCCGGCGGCGGCGGACAGTACGCGAGACCATCGACGGTTCCGCGGTGTTGATCGCGGCGTAGATGGTCATCACCGATCGCGGCGAAGAGCATCAGCGACCGCGATGCGGTGACGACGCGGTCGCGGCGAAGGTCAGCAGCAGCGAGATCGGGTACCGTCGGCGGCTGACGCA
>WYBA01000361.1 GCA_011526095.1 Myxococcales bacterium
CGCCGCGCGACGCGGAGCTCGGCCGGCGTGGGCGCGATCACGTCGCCGCGCACGAAGTCCGCGCCGGCGAGGACGCACAGCAGCGCGTCGAGCGCGTGGTCGGACACGCGCGCCGTCGCGCGCACCTCTGGCGTCAGCGTGATCGCCCCGGCGAGGCGTGTGACGATCGCCGCGCGCGCGGCGCGCCCGTCGGCCCCCTTGTAGCCGGATGCGGGCCAGCCGCGCCGCGCCAGCGTGCCGGCCGGGTAGACCTCGACGCACGCGGCGCCGTCGGGCGGCCCCGGCGTCCACGCCAGCGGGATCGCCGCGCCGGTGGCGGCGCGCAGGCGGTCGAGCAGCGCGAGCGCGGCGTGCGCGCAGCGCGCGATGCGATCGGCGCCGACGTCGAGCGGCCGGCGCCGGGTCAGCCGGTGCACGACGCGGTCGGTGTCGCGCTGGAACAGCGCGTCCCGCGTGTCGCGCAGCACCGCGCCGGCCTCGTGCCCGGCGAGCGCCTCGCCGAGCGGCGCGGGCCAGCCGAGCGGCGCGTCGAGCGCGACCAGCACCCGCGGCCCGCGGGCGTGCGACGCCAGCCACGCGTCGAGCGCCGGCTCGTCGAGGCCGTGAGCGATCGCCACGACGCGCGCGCCCCGCGCCGTGACGTCGGCCGCGGCGACGCCGACGTTGCGCGGATCGGTCGCGCAGTCGACGCCGAGCACGCGCGTCGCCGGCGCTCGCGCGGCCGTGCTCACCCCGCGACCGTCACCTTGCGCACGCCGCGCTTGCTCAGCACGGGCTCGAGGCGCGCGCGCAGATCGCCCTGCAGGACGATCGCGTCGCCGTCGACGCTGCCGCCGCAGCCGAGCGCGGCCTTGAGCTCCTTGCACCACCGCTCGAGCTCCGCCGGCGACAGCTCGAGCTTCTCGATGATCGTCGCCTCCTTGCCGCCGCGGCCCTTGCGCTCCATCCGCACGACCGCGCGCGCGGGGCCGGGCTTGGGCGCGGGCGCCGCGGGCGGCGGCGGTGGCGCGCCGGGCGGGAGCTGGTCGCGCAGCGCCGCGAGCGCGCCGAGGCCCTTCTTCTTGTCGTCGCTGCTTCCCTGGCCGCCGGACATCACGGCTGTTTTCGCACGGCCGCGGCCGGCAGCGCATCCCAGCGCGCGACATCGACGCCGGCGAGCGCGTCGTCGCCGCCGAGCAGCGCGTCGAGGTGGGGCAGGGCGTCGTTGCCCCAGAACATCGCCCCGTCGACGAGCACCGTCGGCACGCCGAACACGCCGGCGGCGATCGCCGCGTCCGTGGCGTCCTTCAGGCGCGCCTTGGCCGCGGGCGACGCGGCCGCCGCGACCAGCGCGACGCCGTCGAGCCCGCACCCGTCGGCGACGCGCGCGACCTTGTCCTCGGCGTCGATGCCGCCGCCGTCGCCGCCCCACACCGCGGCGTAGAGCGCGTCGATCAGGGCGCGGCGCGACCCCGGCGGCGCGACCCCGACCGCGCGCAGCGCGACCAGCGGGTTGAACGGGTGTGCCGGCGGCAGCCCGAACGGCACGCCGTGCGCGCGCGCGATCCGCACGCAGTCGACGTAGATGTAGCGCCGCTTGGCCGCGATCTCCGCCGGGCCCTTGTGGCCGTGCGCCGCGAGCAGCCCCGCGAACAGCACCGGCACCGGCTCGACCTGCCGGCCGTGCGCGGCCGCGATCGCGTGGACCCGGTGCCACGCGAGGTAAGCGTAGGGCGAGACGAAGTCGAACAGGAACCGCAGCGGCGCCGGCGCCGGCATCTACGCGCTCCTGCGCTCGAGCCGGCGCACGACCTCGAGCGCCTCGTCGACGTGCTTGCCGACGCGGATCTGCGACTCGAACACGTGCTGGATCACGCCCTGCTGGTCGATCACGAAGGTGACGCGCCCCGGCAGCAGGCCGAGCGTCTTCTTGACGCCGAACGCGGCGCGCGCGGCGCCGCCCCGGTCGCTGAGCAGCACGAACGGCAGCCGGTGGTGCTGCGCGAACTTGTCGTGCGAGTCGGTCGAGTCGCCGCTGATCCCGATGACCTCGGCGCCCGCCGCCTTGAAGTCCTCGTAGGCGTCGCGGAACGAGCACGCCTCGGCGGTGCAGCCGGCGGTCTCGTCCTTGGGGTAGAAGTAGACGACCAGGGTCCGGGCGCCGAGGTAGTCGCGGAGGCGGACCTCGCGCCCGCCCGCGCCGGGCAGGGTGAGGTCGGGCATCTTGTCGCCGGGCTCGAGCTGGCTGGCCATGGCGCCTGCGTACCAGGAATCCCCCGACACGGCACGTCACTGGATCTTTCGCGTCGGCATCCCCCTTGCGGGGTGTTTTCGTCTAGATTCCACCCCCCATGAGCCGGTCCGACGTGGTTCGACGCCTGCGTGGTCTCGCGACCCGCGGCGTGCCGATCAGCGTGCGGTACCTGCTGCCGCAGCACGCCGAGCTGGTCGGCCAGGCGCTCGCGATCTTCGGCAGCTTCGATCGCGCGCGCGCGGTGTCGGGGCTGACCGCACCGCCGCTCGACCACGACGTCGACGTGGTGATCGGCGCGCTGCGCAGCCTGGCCCGGTCGGGCGTGCGCCTCGACGTCAGCACGCTGTCGACGATGGGCGAGAGCGGCCTGGTGGCGGCGGCGATCGAGCTGTTCGGTAGCCTGCAGCACGCGGCGGCCCGCGCCGGCGTCGGGGCGCCGCCGCCGGAGCGGCGCGCGCCCGAGCGCCCGTCGTCGAGCGGCGGTGGTGGCGGCGGTGGTGGCGGTGGCGGTGGTGGCGGCGGCGGCGCGTACGGCACGCCGGGCTATCACGCCCAGCCGCCGGTGTCGGCCGACGGGCAGGTGTCGACCGCGACCGCGCTCGAGATCCTGCAGCGCACCGCGCTCGAGCTCGGGCGCGTCCCGGCGGCGCGCGATCTGCCGCCCGACGTCGCGCGCCGGCTCACCTCCGACTACGGCTCGGTGCGGTTCGCCTACCTCGCGCTGCGCATCCACTCGGAGGGGCAGCAGTCGGCCGAGGGCGCGGCGGCGGCGGCGGCGGCGCCGGTGGCCGCGGTGAGCCAGGAGGCGCTCGCGGCGACCGCGCGGCTGCCCGAGGCCGCGGGCGCGCACCGCCGCGCGATGGCCGAGGCCGAGGAGCACGCGCGCGACGCGGTGATGGCGCGTCGCGCGGCCGACGCTGGTGTCGAGCCCGACGAGGGCGACGAGGGCGACGACGGCGACGACGGCGACGGGGCCGAGGGTGACGAGCTCGACGCCGAGGGCGCGCTCGCCGGCGCCGACGAGCTCTCCATCGACGACCTCTGGCCGGAGATCGAGCGCCAGATCGACGCGGCGGCCGCGGCGGCGGGCGAGACGCTGCGCAACCGCGTCGGGACGCTGATGGCGGCGTTCGTGACCGAGGTGACCGAGCTCGCGCGCTCGGCGACGCTGCAGGCGCTGGTCCCCGGGCAGATGAGCCTGCCGCTCGCGCCCGACGAGGACGACGAGGCCGACGAGGCCGACGGCGAGATCGCCGAGGGTGACGACGAGATCGACGAGGCCGACGAGGCCGCCGAGGCCGACGAGCTCGAGGCCGCGGGCGACGACTGGGACGCCGCGCCCGGCGACGCC
>WYBA01000362.1 GCA_011526095.1 Myxococcales bacterium
GGCTCCTGGGCGGTCTGCTGCTGCTCGTGCTGTCTCCGGGGACGTCTCACTGTCCGTGCTCTCTCACCCGATCCTGAGGGGATTTCCAGTTCCTGGAAGTGTCAACCTGCCGACGGGAAACACCGTAGGAGCTGCAGCTTGAAGTCCCTGCGCTCCTCGGGGCGGGGCTCGCTCGTGTGGAGCCGGATCGGTAACGTACGTCGTCCCGCGTCGCCGACGAGCCGACACCCGTTCGACGTGACGGTCACAACCGCGTTGACGGGCAGCTTCAGCTGTTCGGTCTTGCCGAGATTCCGGCCGCTCCACTTCGTCGACGTGAGCAGTCCGTCCCAAACGGCGCCTCCGAACTTCAGTACGTTGTCGAACGCGATCACGCGGTCGCCGGCCCGCAAGCATGCCGTGATCTGTTTCCGATCCTCGGCATCGTCGTCGGTCGGCGTCATGATCGCGACCTCGGTGCCGAGAGCGATCGCGACTGCGACCTCGATGACCTTCCCTTTGCCTGCCCCCGGGGTGTTCGCGCGTACGAGGAACGCCGGCGTGGGTCCATCGATCAGATGGCGTGCGATGAGGGTCAAGATCAGCGCGAGTGTCGCCGCCTTGTCGGCCGTTCCCTTAAATGGGAAGTCGCCGTAGATGGCCAGAATATCTTCGACGGCAGCTCGGGTTTCGTCGACGGTCGGCGCATGGGCGGAGACTGCTGGGTACGTCCTCGTCGGATGATACGCGAGCCCGGTTGAGGGATCGTACCCGGGCTGAGCGAACACCGTTCCATCGGCGTGCAGAATCGGCACCGGCGAGATTCCGCGCAGCGGTCGTATCCCGTGGAAGGTGCCCGCCGAGTGAACCATCGCCGGCAGGGTTGACGGCACGTTGATCGTGCGAGGCCCTTTACCCTTGCGCCGTTTGTAGAAGACCGCCGCACCGCTCAGAACGCGCCGAACACCAGGCACTGTCAGTGCGCTCATTCGGTACGATCCATCTTCGGGGTCGTAGTTGATCGCCGTCAGCTCGCCGGCGTGTTGGTACACGTCCGGCTGTCGCGCGAGCGCCGCGATCGCCTCCGAGACCAGCACGGACTCGTTGTCGGTGACCCAGATCGGCTCACGCTTCCCGCCTGCGAGTGCGGCTCTCGCCAAGGCCCTGTTCAGCATCTCCGCATCCTCGTCGGAGACAACAAGATCTTCTTCGTCGTCCTCGTCGTCTGCTTCCGGCTCGGTGTCGTCGATTCGAGGTCCTCGACCGGCCGATTCCGGTGTCTCGGATCGCAGCAGAGCAGCCATCCGTTCTTCGGCGTCGTCGACGAGCTTGCGCAAGCTCATGGTGTGCCTCCTGCCTGCTCGTCGTGGCCGACAGGCTCGCCCGCTGCGATCCGCGTCGCGATCGTGAGCGCCGCGTCGAACGTGCAGTCGGCGAGTCGGCGGATGAGGTCGAGCGTGTCGCCGTCGTTCTTCCCGTCTGCGCAGTTTGTGAAGCAATGCCAGCGATTGCCGTCGGCGTACGAGGTGAATGCCTTCGGATTGTCCGCTCCTTCGTGGAGCGGACACACGCAGGGGGTGGTGTCCAAGCCGTACGCGTCGAGTACGTCGTCGACGGAGATCGACGATGCGATCAGCGCGACCGCGCTCGTCGTGCTAGCGGGAGATTCGCGCGATGGGCGGCGGCGTTTCGACGTGCCTGCCTTCGGCATCAAGACGTCGACGAGCCACGTCGGCATCGGAGGCAACGGCAGATCGCGCGTCCCGTTGCGCCATCGGTAACGATCGCCGCTTCGATGGAAACTCGGTGGAGCGATCACGTAGCCGCCGTCGGACTTCACGTCGACCCCGGGCAACACGCCATTGATCGAGCGCAACCCGGGCGTGTGCGCGAACCAGAGATGCAGGCTCGTTCCACGTTCGCCTACAGGCCCCTCTGGGATGGGCCCGTGCTTGTCCTCAAGCTCGAGCAGCACACTCACCCCGTCCTTGTTGCGGTCCGGTCGGTGGTCGAGATCGACGATCGTGATGCCGCTGGTAGAACCCGTGCAGACGCCGACGTTTGCTCCGACGTACTCGTAGCTCCACCAATGGCGAACTTGATCCAAATCCGTGGTCGCGCGTTCCGGCCATCGCTTGAGCAACGGCGTCTTGCCATTGGCGGAATCGACCAGGTCGTGTGTCGCCGCCGCAGCGGGAAACACGCGAAGACCGCGACTGGCGAGTTCGACCGCACCTTCGAGGAGTTGCCGGGCGCCACCCGGCACGAGGGTTGCGCGGCGGGTCCCTGGCTGCACGATTCGAATGAGAGCCTCATCGCGCGCGCCGGGAGCCTGACGCGCGAGGCGCTGAACTTGGTCGGCGAGCCGCTGTAAGTGCGCCGCGAAGAGGCGGCGGACGCCGTCTTGGGTCTCGTCGGTGTCAGTTAGCATTGAAGTGAACCTCGTCGAGACCCCGCAACGAAATGAGCTTGTCTCGCGTTAGCCGCTGCACGTCGCCTGCGCTCATGCTTCGACGGCGTAGAAGCACTGCTGCGATCTGTTCAATCGCTGCCCAGTTCGTTCGGACGAGCGCGAACGTGGCCCCGATGACGTCCAGCATCGCCGCTTCGAAGTCTGTCCGGAACGTTTGGATGGTTCCGTACGCCTCGAGCGTATCGCCGGTTACCGGCCGTGCGTCGTGCGGTCGGTCGGGTTCCGCGATCCACTCGGCGACATGGCCCGCCATCACCACGACGGTCACGTCGCGGATCGTGGGCCAGTGCTCTCGTGGGCGATCGAGGTTGGCGATGATGCGGCGATTGATCACCGAGGGGTCGAGATGGCGACGGTCGGTACGCGTCAGACCGATGTGGCCGTACGTGACGCCCAGGATCTCGCCGGTCGCTGCATGCGCCGCGTGGTGCAGCGCCCTGATGAACCGTTTCCGAGTATTCGACATGGCGCCACCACACCACGGACTCGTTCGGGACTAACCCGCGTCAGGCGGGTCACGACGGCACACGCTTCGCCGAGCATTACTTCGGGCGTATGGGACGTGCTTGAAGCCGCCGCCGCACGTCCGTGTCGGGGAGCAACACGGGCTGCAGCGATGACCAACGCCGCCGAACCTTCTCGAGCCGTTCTTCCCACTTCTCCATCACCTTGCCGCTGTCACCTATGGGGCGAGCAGCTCGCCGTCCGATGCTGCCGGCATCGATTCCGCGAGCCCTTGCGAGCTTCGGATCCATCTCGATCAGAGCCGACCGAAATGCGGGCGGGCGGGTGTTCGCACAGTGCTTGACGATGATCGGATCGTCGATTTCGTCACCAGCCTCCAGAGTGAACGGGCGGTGCTTCTCCATCGGCCCCGGATCGAGCACTGCACCGAGCGCACCCTTGTAGCCACGCGCCGTTCCTCGTCGATCGATCAACAGGTAGCGGTCCTGGAGTCGATGCAGGCGCCGGAAGATGCGGCGTGCCGCTTCAACCGACAGCTGTTGGATCGCGACGGCGAAGAAGTCATCCACAATCGAGGAGACCTGGGCGCTCCCGCCGCTGTCGATCACGACGTCCACCATCACCGCCCACTTCTGTTCGAAGTCGGCGACAGTCGGATGCAGCAAGATGGCGCCCTCCATATCACCCGCCGACGCCGGACCGAGCCAGCGGGTCCGTCGTGAGTACTCGGTGTGTGCGATCCGATTCTCCTCGCACAGTCGATGCTGCTCGCGTACGAGTGCGGTCGTGGTTCCAGCGTTCCTGCTCGCACGTGCGCGAAAACCGCGCTCGATGGCGACCATGATGTCGCTGCGGTCCATCGATCGCTCGTCGATGATGTCGGCGAGATGCTCGCGTACTCCGTGTCGCCCGCCGAGAAGTCCAGCGTCAGCGAGCGGCGCAAGTCGGGTGGCTGCACGCTCCAGGAGGCGGCCGACAGTCTGGGTGAGTTTGGTCTCACGCGACGCGCCGGCCTTCATTCTCGATACGCGCGAGCGCAGCGAAGTTGTCACCTGTGTTCGTACAGCGAGAGCTTCTCGTTCACACTTCACGAACCTCGTTCCGAGTGCCTCGATCTTCGACTGCAGCTCCACGACATCGGCACCCGCGAGGAGTCGCTCGTCGAGGTCGGCGTCCGACCGCTGGCGCACACGCGTGAGCTTCGCGTAGCCGTCCAACACGTGTTGCAAGTCGAGGGCGAGCTTCTGACGGTCGGCCACGAACTCGTCGACGAGGTCGAGTAAGACCATCCGGTGTTGGGCGTATCGACGGTGTTCTTCTCGCAGCTCTTCGAGGGTTGGCAGCGAGTCTGAGGAAGAAGGCCGGCGCACGGTCAACGGTTGACCCGCAGGCGAGCATCAACCGGGCCACGATCGATGCGGGGTAATGCAGCTTCGTCTCGGACCAAGATGTTCCGCATGGTACCGCAACGCACCAGGAGGATCCTCGAGGTTCCGCGCTCACAGTCGTCCAAGGCGGAGGTGCCCGATGTGCTGACAGTGCGCGAAGCAGCGGCACTGCTGCGCGTGGAGCGCAAGACCATCTACGACTTGGCGGCTCGCGGAGAGCTTCCTGGGGTGCGACGCGTCGGCCGGCTCATTCGGATATCTCGAGCAGCTGTGATGGGATGGCTGACGGCAGGTAGTCGTGCCTGAGTCTTCGAAGCATCAGGGAGAAGCAGTGTGCGTCGAGCCCGTAGCGATGCGAGCGGAGGCGTTCGACACATCGCCCTTTCTCACGACGTCGGAAGCTACGGCCTACCTCCGCTACAAGTCTCCGTCCGCAATTCGGATGCTAAAGCAGCGTGGACTTCTGCGCCCAGCCGCCCGCCGCGGCGCGACGTACCTCTGGCGTCGTGAAGATCTCGACCATCTCCTCACGTCGGGGGCTCTTGGTACCATCCTCGCTGGACGGTCCGATGCACCCAGTCAGGAACGACAACGTGCCAAACTGGATGGACGGCTGCAAGCCGACCAAGTACGTCGGAATTTGGAAGACCACGGCGGGTTATCGCGTCCGCGTGCGCGCGATGGATCCGAGGACTGGCACGCAGAAGGAGAGGAACCGCGAGTTCGCGAACATTTCGATCGAGGAGGCCGTGCTCGAGCAGCAGCGCCTTCGCGCAGAGATCCGCAGCCCAGCGGACGTCGAACGCGTTCGGGTGAGGTACGGCGACTTCGCCGAGTCCTTGCTGACGCGCAAAATCGCAAGCGGTGAGCTATCGACGGAGAAGAGCCAGCGAACGTGGAGCGACGCTCAGGATCTCCACCTGCTGCCGGAATTCGAAGACTGGTTCGTCGACGCGATCAAGCGTCGCGATATCGAGGGGTGGAAGCTGGCGCAGGGCGAGAAGGTCCGGCGCCGTTTGTTCAGCCCGGTCACGGTGAACGGATGGCTCCGCGTGTTGCTCTCGACGTTGCGGGCGGCGGTCGCTGACCTGGAGCTGGAACACGATCCGACCGTGGGCGTGAGACCGATCGATACATCGACCTGGAGCACGTACACGGAAGAGGACCCGAACTCGCTCACCGTCGCCGAGGTGCCGGCGTTCATGGAGCATGCGCGTAGACTGTACCCGCAGCACTACGCTCAGTTGCTCCTCGGGTTGTCGACCGGACGGCGGCCGTGCGAGCTGAGACCGCTGCGTCGTACCGGACCGAGTCCGGACATCCGTTGGGACGAGTCGGTGTTGCTCGTGCGTCGCTCGCAGGTGATCGGCGAGCCGGTCGAACGCACCAAGACGAACGTGCGGCTGCGGATCGCGCTGCCGCCGAGCCTCGTGGAAGTGTTGCGCTGGCACGTCGACGAGCACCTGCTCGCGAAGAAGATGCGCGAGTCGGAGCTGCTGTTCCCCTCGAGAGCGGGCGGGTACCAGTCGCCGAACGTGTTGGCGAAACCGATCACGAAGGCCGCCGCGGCGGCCGGGATCCAGAAGCACCTGTCGCCGTACTTCATGCGGCGGACGTTTCAGGATCTGTGCCGCGCCGCGCAGGTGCACGACTTCGTGGCGAGGTCGATCAGCGGTCACGCGACGGTCGAGATGCACCAGCACTACAGCAGCGTCAGCGCGCTGGAGGTTCGCGACGGGCTCGCTAAGGTGGTCTCGCTCCTGGACTTCAAGCGGGACCGCGCCCAAGCCGACGTCGACGGAAGTGGTGAACCAGGTGGTGATCGAGGTGAGGTCGCGCTTGACCGCGGCTGATATTCCGGTATGTTTACGCGCAGCTGCGGGGTTAACTCAGCGGTAGAGTGTCAGCTTCCCAAGCTGAAGGTCGCCGGTTCGAATCCGGTACCCCGCTCCAACAAACCCGAATGAAAGCGGCCTGGTGAGCTGGTACCTCATCAGGCCGTTACCTTTTCGGAGTCGTTGGTCCCACCGTTGGTCCCACCTGAGCCGTCGCAAATGGGCGTCGCGCGCTTCTCAGGTGGGACCAGACGAATCACGCCCGCGATTGCGGCGCGCTTCTCGTCCAGGCCGACCGTCGAATAGTGACGCTGCATCTCCTCGGTCACGTGGCCGGTGAGCGCCCGGCGGACCACCGCGTCCACGTTCGCCCGACGCACGAGGTCGGTGAACGTGTAGCGAAGGCCGTGGACGGTGAACCGGTGCTTGATCTCGGCTTCCTTCAGGCAGCGGACCCACGCGCGGTCCAAGCTGTTGGGCGTGCGCGGGGTGCCGGTCGCCGAGGGGAACATCCACCCCGCCGCCAGACCCGGCGCCTGCTCCCTGAGCAGTCGCTGCCGGTGCCACTTCAGGATCTCCGCCAGCTCCGGCTCGACCGGATACTCCTTCGGGGCGCGCTTCTTCCGCGAGACCGGGCCGACCGTGCCGCGCACCTGCTTCCGCTCGATGCGGATGATGCCGGCCTTCTCGTCGTAGTCCTCCCAGCGCAGCGCGCTCGCGTGGCACCAGCGCAGGCCGGTGTACGCGAGCAACACCACGAGCGCGTAGTGCTGCTCGTAGCGCCTGCGCATCGCCGTGAGGAACGCGGCGAGCTGCTCGGGTGACAGCGAGTTGGGCTCGCGGCCATCATCGAGCGGTGCCTCGGGCAACGCGACGCGGAGCGTGGGATCGCGCTGAAGGTTCAGCGCGTCCATCGCATCCCGCGTCATCGTTCGGAAGATGCGGAACCAGACCGAGATCGAGTTCCGCGAGTAGGCACGCCGCTCCTTGACGAGCTCTCCTTCGTCGTTCCGCACCTCGATGACGTAGCCGTTCCGGATCGCATCATCGATCCAGCGCTGCACGTCCTGCGAGGTGAGGGCGTCGTAGAAGTAGTCACCGAGAGCGGGCAAGACGTGCCCCTCCAGCGCGTCCACGTAGGTCCTCGCGGTCGTCGCGTCGACTCTGAGCAGCTTCGACGCGATCCAAGATCTCGCGAATTCCCCAACGCGAACCTTCTTTGACTGCTCGATGGGGTTCTTGATCCCGTCCACCAGCTCGGCGCGGGTCTGCGCCGCTTCCAAGAGGCTCACTCCGTCGAGCCTCTTCGCTACCTCCTTCGTCTTCCCGGTGCGAGGGCAAGTCCCCTTCGCCCGAATCACGTACGTCTTGTCGTCGATCTTCAGAACACCCGGATAGCGTGTCGGTGTGCCTCTCTCCATGAGGGGCATCCTTTCCGTCACCTGGTGCTGCATGGCGGCGCTGAGAGTAGCGCGCAGCACGCTCGGCGACAAAGCGGTTCAGCTCGTCGATCGTGAACATGTGGCAGCCCTTCGGCCCTGCGCCGCACGGACGCAGCTCACCGCGCGCGACCGCGGTGCGGATCCCTGACGACGAACGGAAGCGCAGGTAGCGCGCCGCCTCGGGCGTCGTGAGAAGGGGTGCGTAGGTGTCCACGGCGAGCACGGGGATCACTTCCTGGGCACGGGCACGAGATGCACCTTGAAGCCGCGTGCGCGCTCGGCCTTCGGCTGGTCGGGCACCGCGGCGCGCAGCTTGGCGATGAGCAGGTCGAGCGCCTGGTCGGGCGAGAGCTTGCCGAGCAGCGCGATCGGCGACGTCGACGGCGGAGCGGGCGCGGACACCGGGACTGCCACCGCGGCGGCGAGCGGCGCGCCGGGCTCGGTCTCGAACGCGGCGAGGAGCGCGCGGCAGGCGGACGCCGCTGCGGCCTTGTGCTCGGGCGTCGCGTCGTCCGCGAGCGCGGCCCTGATGTTCTCGATGAGCTTGTCCATGATTGTTCCTCCTGGATCCGGTTGGGGGTTCACGACGCGGGCGGGGCGAGCGCTACGGGCGCGCCGTAGGTGCCGGGCTCGGCGCGCTCGCCGATGTGGAAGTTGACGGGGACGACGACGGCGATCCGGTACGCGACCTTCGCGGCGGACTGCGTGCCCGCGGCCCGCGCACCACCGCGCTGCACGAGGCTCGAGAGCGCAGCGTAGACACCGTCTCGACGAGCCACGTCAGGGAGCTCGACGAGCGCGCGCTTGACGTGCGTGCGCGCGCCCCAATCGCCGATCGCGAACGAGAGGCGAGACAGGAGCCACGCGTCGCGGCTGCCCCTGCCGACCAGCTCCGGGTAGCGGAGGTGCCACGACCGCGCGCGGACGTTGTACTCGGTGCCGGCGAAGTAGACGTTCCACTCGTTCCGGTGGCGGAGCTGCGGGTCGAAGCCCTGCGAGCGGACGAACCCCTCTCCGATCTGAAATAGGCCCGCCTCACCGAGCGAGGCGTCACCCTGCGCGCTCGGGCGGCCGTCAGACTCCATCTGCATCGCCGCCGCGAACACGCCGCGATGAAGTCCGCCGCGGTAACGGGAGAGGTAGCTCGACCACTGCGCGATGAGCGTCTGCGTGCGCTCGATGCGGTTCGGGATGGACGCGACGAGGCGCGCGGCGCGCGCGTCGTACTCCGCGCTGCCCGTCGAGCCGGTCAGGATCGGGTCGCTGCCGACGTCGGGGCTCGACGACGGTTCGGCGCGACCGGCGTCCGCGCGTCGCGGTGCGAGCAGGTACAGGCCGGCGCCGACAGCGGCGCCGAGCGCGAGAGCTTCGGTGTTGCGCATCGCTTCCTCCTCTTCAGAACGGGACGTCGTCCGTCTCGGGCTGGCCGAGGACGTTGTCCCTGGGTTGCAGGCGGCGGATGAGACGCGCCTCCTCGTCGACGGCGCGATCGGCGGGCAACACGCGGACGGCAACCTCGACCTTCGAGCGATCGTAGGTGAGGCCCGGGTCGTGACCCTCGGTGTACTGCGAGCGCCAGAACCCTTTCCAACGGCGCCACTCCTGAAAATGGCGTGTCAGTGTCGAGTAGAGCTTCCCGGCGCTGCTCTGCCCGACGTAGACGACCTGACCGCGTTCGCGGATGACGTAGACGCCGGACTTGCCCTTGAGGTCGTGGACCCACTGCGGGTAGCGCTGGCCGCGCTCGCCCAGCCCGCGATAGACGAGCGCGCCGTTGCGGATCGCCTGCGCCGTGGAGGCGTCGGTCGCGAGCGGGACGACGAGCGCGCCGCGGTAGAGCGGGATCCCAGCGCGCGCGGCGTCGTCGCGAACGTCGCTGCGGTACTCGTCGACGGGCACGAACGGCTCGCCGGGAATGGAGTAGGTCCCGCGCATCGCGGCGCCCCAGCCTGGGCGCGGCATGCCGATGGCGCGCGCGATCGGCGCGAGCAGCGCCAGGGGCGCGCGGAGATCGAGGTGCAGGTGCGGACGCTCGCTGTTGCCGGTGTTGCCGGACAGCGCGACGACGTCACCGCGTCGCACCCGCTGGCCGACCTTGACGAGCGGCTGCGAGAGATGGAGGTAGCGCGAGACGATACCGGCCGGATGCACGACGACGACGAGCAGCCCGGCGTCCGGATCCTCGTCCCATCGCACACGCGCAACCTCGCCGTCGGCCATCGCGAGCAGCTCGGTTCCATCGCGGAGCGGGATGTCGAGCGCGCGATGCGCGCGCTTGCCGCCGTCGCGCAGCTTGGACCATCCGCTCGACACGACGGCGCGAACCTGCGGCGCGACGGGGCGGCCGAAGTCGAGCACGAGGCTCGCGTCGGTCGCGGTCGCACCATCGGCAGGCGCCGGCTGTGCGCTCGCTCGACGCGGACGCAGCACGTAGAAGCCGGCGCCGACCGCCGCGCCGAGCAGCAGCGCATCGGCGTCACGCATGGCCGTAGCCTCCCTGGATCCAGACGGTCGCGCCGGTCGCGCGCAGGGCCGCGACCAGCTCGTCAGCCGCGCCCTGCTTCGCAGCGCCGGTGATGAGGACGTCGGCGGCCCCGCGCGCCTTGACGATCGCGGTGGCCCCGGCAACGTCGGTGGGCTGGCCGTCGACGGAGAGGCCATCACTCGCAAGGCGCACCTTCGCGGGCGTCGCCTTGGCCTGCTTGTCACCCTTCGCGCTGGAGCCGAGCTTGCGCCCACCACTGCCGAGGCCGAAGCCGCCGCCGCCGTGGAGGATCAGCCACAGGAGCGCGGCGCCTCCGCCCACGAGCGCGACCTTGCGGCCGGTCTTGTCGTCGTTGCGCGCCATGGTCGCCTACCGCCCCGCGCCGACGCGCTCGCGGTCGTAGAGCCGCGCAACGCTCTTGGCGAAGTCGAGGTTCTGCTCGCGGGAGAGCTTGGACGACGCGCCCGCTGACGCCGCGTGCGCGAACACCTTGTCTGCGGTGACGTCGATGATGTTGCGGCTGCGCAGGTACGCGACGACGCGGCCGACGCCGGCCTGATTGCCGAACGCGGTGACCCACCCGAACGTGAGCAACTCGACGAAACGGGCGTTGGTCCAGTTCTCCTGGAGGTTGGTGATGTCCGCGTGCTGCCGGCGCCAGTACGCGATGATCAGGCGAAGCTGATCGGCGCCGACCGTGACGTTGATCGCGGGCGTGAGCAGGTCGACTTGCCGGAACCGCGTCCCGTGCCGCTGGTTGTAGGCGTTGCGGGTGATGTCGTCGATCCCGAAGAGGCCCCACGCCGGTCCTTCGGTGAAGCTCGGCGTCAGGTCGGACTCTCGAGACGCGAGCGCGCGGAGGTAGGCGAGCGGGAGCCGCTGGCCGTGGTTCGCGAACTCGGCATCGTAGGTCCGCGGCAGCGCGGCGTCGACCTCCGACGGCGCCGCCACCGGCGCCGCAGCGGCGGCAACCGGCGTCGATGCCGGCGGGGCCGTCGTGGCGCTCGCGTCCTTGCGCGTGAGCCACTGATGCCCGAGGTAGAGCGCCCCGGCGATGCCCGCGGCGGTGATGATCGTGTTGGTGCTGTCGCTCATGGGTGTTGTCCTCTCTGCGGAGCGACCCGGATCGGGGCCCTGGGTCGCGCGAGCGACCGACGACCGTCATTGGGGGTGGTCAGTCGATCGTTGGGTTGTGCTTCGGTGCTAGCCGACGACGATGGTGATCTTGTTCACCGCGTCGATCGGCTCCTTGTCCGAGCCGTTCAGCTCGTCGTCCATCTCCGACTCGTCGCACTCGCTGTCGTCCAGCCCGTACGCCTGGTCGGCGGTGGTGACGTCGGCCTTCGGCTCCTTGTAGACAGGCGCGTCCGGGAAGATCACGGACCCGCACTGCTTGGGAGCCGACTGGCCCTGACCCTTGTACGAGGGCGTGCCGCCGCCGAAGAGGTAGCAGAGGAGCTGCGAGAGCAGTCCGCCGCTGCCGTTCTTCGTCGGCTGCGCGTTCCCCTTGTACGCGGGGGAGGCGTTCTTGATGAGGTTCATCATGGTGACGCCTCCTACTTGCTGAGCAGCTTCGCCGCGAGCGAGCCGATCAGGCGGACCTGCTCGTCCCGCTTCGCGTGCAGCGCGAGCGCGCTCTGGTAGGTGATCAGGTTCTCCACGTCCAGCTTCGTGTCACCCGTCGCGTTGGGCGCGGCGGGGAGAGCCTGGAACACGGCGAACGCCTGAGCCGCCAGCTCGACGATCTCGTCGGTGGAGAGGTTTCCGAGGAGACCCGTGCGCGGCTGCGCCGGGGGCTCCTGATAGATCACCACCTCGCGAGGCCGCGAGGAACCCTCGTACCCGGGCCGCGGGCGACGCCCCGGACGGCGGTTGCCGTACGGGACCATGCCCATCGGTCCCCGCGGGCGGTTGGGCCCGCGGTGGTCCTGGTTCGCGCTGCGCGCGTTGCGCTCGTCGTCGAGACCCTCGTCGTATCCGTAGTCGTTGTCGTACATGCGTTGTCTCCTTGTCTCGACGGTCGTTGGTGGTCGCTCGCGCGACCCAGAGCACCGATCTCAGTCACTCCGCGTTGGGTTACTCCTCGTCGACCTCCCAGCCGTCGCCGTACTCGTCTCCGGCGTCGTCGAGCCACTCCAGCTCGCCGGCCGCGTCGCGAAACGCGCTCCACACCGAGCCGCCTCCGGCGGCGTTCGACGGCGTGGTCACCGGGCGCGTCTGTCCGTTCGGCGCGGGCGCCGGCAACGCGGGCGCCGGTGCCGCCGCGACCTGCGGCGTCTCCGCCTTCGGCTCGGGCTTGCTGTCGGTCGCGCGCTTCGCCATGTAGGCGAGCGCGAGCTGGCCGGAGCCGGCGCCGGTCAGCGAGTGCATCGCGGTGCGCGTGTGGCCCTCGGCGAACACGCCGCCGATCAGGCCGCCGACCGTCATCAGCATGCCGGTGGTCTCGGGCTTCACGATCTCCTGGTTGGCGAGCACGCCGCCCAGGAGCGCGCCGCCACCGCCGCCGATCACGGCGGCGACGCTGCTGCCCATCCATCCGGTCGGCGCCTTGAACAGCTTCTTGCCGCCAGCGTTGCGGTGGGACTTCGTCTTCTTCTTGAACTTGGCCATGGGTGTTCTCCTTGTTGGGGGTGGTGGATCAGTCGGCGGTGTCGAACGCGCGCATCACGCGACGCACGCGCAGCTCGTCCTCGGAATCGCCGTGGTGCTCGAAGCGGTCGCCGCGCAGGAACGTCCGCCAGTGCTTCGCCTCCTCCTCCGCGGTGCGCGGCGGGGGCGTCGGGTAGCGGCGGATCATCGCCAGCGGGCACGCGGTCGGCTGCGCGACGACGCGCGGCACGACCTCGGTGGGCAGCTCGAGCTCCCCGAGCATCTGCGCCACCGTCGAGAGCGGCAGCTTCAGCTCGGACTCGAAGATGCGCGCGAGCAACCCGGCGACGAACAGCAGGTCATCGCTCGGCGCGCGCGCCGGCTTGCCGCGCAACGACTTGAGGAGGTAGCGCTTGACGTTGTGGACGCGCTCGCGGCCCTCGGGCCAGCCGCGCACGTCGTTGACGGCGAGGCGCATCGCCCAGCGGACGAGCCCCTCCACGGCGTCGACGGCGGGGGTGTAGTCGATCGGCGCGGACTTCCGCGCCTGGGCCTTGTCGCTGATCTGGGTCTTGGTCTTTAGCATGGACGTGTCCTGTCAGGCCGCGGGCGCACCCCGGCCGTGTGCTCGGCGGCGCGCCTTGCGCGTCGCGAGCGGTTCTTGGTGGCGGCGCCTCAGAACGAGGCGCGGCGCCGAGTGAATCGAGAGGCTAGGAGTGGGGAGTCAGATCTTCTTGGCGAGCCACCGACCCGCGAGCGCGGTCGGCGTCACTGCTTCGAGCGTGCCTGGCATCGGTGGCGGCACCGCGAGCGGGCCGAGGCTCAACCCCTCACGGTTCAGCTCGCGCTCGAACTTGCCGAGAACGAACGGCGTCACGCCGAGCGTCGAGATCTTGGCGCGGAGCGCGGCGAGCCCGGCCTGGTAGCCGAGGCGCCCACCGACGCGCGACAGCGCGGTGATGATGCGCATGTCGGGCCTGATGCCGACCTTGCCGAGCCGCAGCTCGATGCCGGCGTTGCGCGGCATGCCCGGATCGGTACGGCGTGCGGCGTTCGCGTCGAGCCGGTCGATCGCGCGCGCCGTGGTGGCGACGATGCACCGACCCGGGGCGCCGAACGCCTCGGCCTCGCGCTCGGCGAGCGCCAGGACGAACACCGCGTCACGCAGCTCGACGACGCGGACGGCCCGACCGGCGAGCACGCCGCGGAGCACGCGGTGCCCGTTGCGGACGCGCCGCGGGCCGTCCTTGAACCGGCTCGCCGGCTCCTCCGCGAGCGAGGCGATCCAGTCCACCGCCTGCGTGGGCGTGAGCGAGACGCGCGTCGAGCCGTTGCGCGGGCGCGTCGCCTTGAACAGCGCGGCGCGCAGGGCGTTGCGCGGGTAGCGCGGATCGAGCACCACCGGCTCGCCGTCCTCGACCGGCATCGTGTGCGGACCGCCAGGCGTCTGGACCGTGATCAGCGCGCGTTCGGTGTCTGGATCGATGACCTCCGCGACGATGAGGTACTTCCAGGCGCGCTCGAAGCAGTTGGGGTCGCCCGGATCGAACCGCAGCCGCTGCGCGGGATCGCAGGCGCCGAGCTTCGGCCCGTCCGCCGGATCGCCGGTGTCGTCCTTCTGCGGCTGCGCGCGGATCGCCTTGATCAGCGCGTCCACGCTGCCGTAGTGCTCGGCGAGCGCCATCACGGCCGGGTCCTTCGCTGCCACCATGTCGGCCGCGAGCTTGGTCGCCGCGCCCAGGCAGTCGTGGTCGTTGTACGGGGCAATGATCACTTGGAACCTCCCTTGGCCTTCTCGGGCATGAACTCGCGGATGCGCTCGACGGCTTGGTCGACGGTGAGCGCGGAGAACTCTTCGAGCCACCGAGCGCGCTCGGCGTCGGACAGCCGCATGACCATCCCGCGCGCCGCGAGCTGCTCGCGGGCGTTGAGCTTGGCCATGACGAGCTGCATCTTCGCGGCCTGCTCCGGCGTGAGCACGACCTTGGCCGGCGCGGTCTCGGCCGGCGCCGTCGGTGCGGGTGCGGGCTCGGGCGTCGGCGGTGTGTCGGTGGCCGGCGGCGCGGTGTTCTTGGGCGCGGTTTCGGCCGCGGGCGTCGGCGACGCAGGGGGCGGCGCGCTGGTCGGCGGCGAGCTGAGCGCGGGCTTCGAGGCGTCGGCCTTCTTCACCACCTCCTCCGCCTCGCTCTTCTTGCGCGCGTTCCGCGTCTCCCACCAGACGTCCACCGCGGTCAGGCACTGGTACGCGACGGACTCGATCGCCGTCGGCTCGCGGGCATCCTCCTCGTCGTCGTCGCTGCTCTCGGGCGTCGCGACCGGCGCCGCGTTGCGCGCGGCCAGGCCGTGCGTGGTGCGCGTTGCCTCGGCGTTCGCGCGGATCACGTCCGCGTTCGCGGTCACCGTGCCGGCGTGGTGCTCGACCGTGCAGGCCGCGAGGTCCATCGCCCGATCCATCGCGCGCTCGACCAGCGCGAGCATGCGGAGCAGCACCGGATCGCCGGACGTGATCACCTCGGGCGCCGCGTTGCGCGGGGCGCTGATCGTGATGTGGCCGACCAGCTCCTTGCCGATGGCGCTGTGGTGCTCATCGAGGATGACGAGCACGTAGTGCCCGGGGCGGTTGTCGACCGCGCGGACGAAGTTCCCGTGCGACT
Organism: Myxococcales bacterium; assembly: GCA_011526095.1. Classification (GTDB taxonomy): domain Bacteria; phylum Myxococcota_A; class Polyangia; order Haliangiales; family Haliangiaceae; genus WYBA01. Next base: position 15,311 of record WYBA01000362.1, read on the forward strand.
CGTGCAGGTTCACCACGAGCGGCTCCTGCGTCTCCTTGTCGAGCACCACCGCCGGCCGGCCCGGTCCCATGCGCTCCTTGAACCCGACGCGCGCCGCGTGGGCCCGCGGGTCCGGCGGCAGCGGGTTGCCTTCTTTGTCGGTCAAGAGGTCGTATAGGGGGATCGGGTTCATCGGGGTTGGTCCTCTACTTCTCTTTCCCCGCCACGAAGCCGAAAGGATCAGGTCAGCGATCGATTTCGGTTTGGGGCGGGTGGTCGTGGGTCTCGGCCTCTACTTCTCTTTCCCCGCCACGAAGCCGAAAGGATCAGGTGAGCGATCGATTTCGGTCTGGGGCGGGTGGGTCGTGGGTCTCGGCCTCTACTTCTCTTTCCCCGCCACGAAGCCGAAAGGATCAGGTGAGCGATCGATTTCAGTTGGGCGGGTAGGTCGTGGGTCTCGGCCTCTACTTCTCTTTCCCCGCCACGCGCCCGAAAGGATCAGGTCAGCGATCGATTCCCGGTTGGCGCGGGCGGGAGGCTCGGGCCTCTACCTCTCTTTCCCCGCCACGCGCCCGAAAGGATCAATGAAGGGCGGACCGATTCCTCGATCGCTCGCTGGTTCGGCGCGACCGATGCGCCGCCGAGAATATTTTCCGGATCAAATCCGACAAATATTCTTCCGTCGCGAGTCCGCCTACTTACGAATTGCGTCGCGCGGCACGATCCGCAGCATCGCGAGCACGTCAGACGTGCCTGGCAGAATCGTCGCCTGCTCGATCAGCGTGGCGCCGTGGTGCGCCTCGTCCGCGATCCATGTGTGAGCTGGCACGACGCGCTCGCGATCGGATAGGCGGCGCTGCCACGCGGCGTGTTCCACAACGACCGAGTCCGGACCAGGTGTCCAGTCCTGCTCGATGTAGGTCGGGAACGTCGCGCTACGCGACACGCGCACCACGCGACCACCTCGGCAAGTGACAAGCGCCCACGCGTGCGGCGTCAACTCGATCAAGCGGATCGCCGCGGTGCCAAGCGCGACGCCGAAGCGGCGCGCGATCTCGCGCGCCGCAGCTAGCGTGCAGTCCGGATCGCGTGCCCACGTGGCAACCATCGGCTCCGGGACCAGCAACGCGGCGGCGAACGCGTTCGCTTCCTCTTCCTCGGGTCGCGCGGAGCGCCCTTCCATCGCCTCCGACGTGCACAGCTCGGCGAGCGAGCGCGGCGCGTGGCGCATGACGTGGTGTCCCAGCTCGTGCGCGATGCTGAACCGGCGCCGGATCGGGTTGGCGTCGCGGGCGACGCGGATCCGTGCGCGCAGGTCGAGCGGCCGGCGCTTCTGATCGCACACCACGAGCTGAGCTTCGGCGCCGGGCAGCTCGGCGTCGATCACCTCGGCGTCCAGCGCGCGCGCGATCGCCTCGATGTCGAGGTCCTCCGGCTGCACCAGCCCGAGGAGCGCGATCACGTCGGCGGCGTAGGTCCACGCGCGCGCACGCCGCGCATCACGACGCGCCCGCGTCGTCTTGTTGCCGCGCGTCGTCTTCGTTCGCGTCACGCCTCGTCGTCGTTGACGAGGGCGAGCATGTCCTCGGCGAGCGCGCGCAAGGTGTCGTCCGTCATGTCGTCGAGGTTGCGGTAGTGCTGCGCGAACTGCCCCGGGTGCGCGGCGGAGAGCTGTCGAACCATCGCCAGCAGCTCGAGCCTGGTCATGTCCGCGCGCAGCGGAGCGCGCTGGGGCGTACGTACCGGCTTGGTCGTACGAGCCCGCAACCCGCGCTCACGGATGATCGCGTCGACCGCGGCGCGTTGCGCGTCGATCTGTTCGTGTGTCACCGCGGCGGCCAGCTCGTCGACCTCGGCCTCGCTCGGCTCGTGTGGCGCGAGCGCCGCGTCCCCGTCGTCGATCTCCCATAGCTCGAACCCGGAGTCTCCGACGATCTGCTCGATGAACAGCCAATCGCGGCGCGCATCGTCTTCCCTACTCGTCATCGCCACCCTCCTCGCCGCCGTGGGCCTCTCCGTCGCTCGACTCGCTGAGCGGGTCGCGGTCCTCGTCGTCGTCGCCGTAGATCGGCGCGTCGTCGTCGTCCTCGCTGTCGTCGCCGCCGTCCTTCCTCGCGCCGATCTCGGTCCCCTTGGGCTTGCGGAGGTGCTCGCCGAGCGCGAGCTGACTCCGGTAGCCGTCGCGCCCCGTCCCGATCGTGCGCACTGGCCAGCTTGAGAGGAGGTCTCTGGCGTCACGCAAGAGCTTGACCGGCAGGTTCAGCAGGACCGTTTCATAGCGGCGCTTGATCCGGTTGAACGCGTTCTCATCCCAGCTCGCTTCGCGCCGGATCTCGCCCTCCCGGAGGCCGCGGGCGAGGAGCTCGATGTAGCGCAGCACCTCCGCGTCGTCCGTCGCGGCGCGCGCTGCCGCGAGGACACGCTCGCGCATCTCGGCGAGCATCGCCTCGTGGTCCGGGTGCTTCCGCGCGTCGTCGCGTGCGAGCGACATGTTGACCTCGACCATGTTGTCGACCGAGTCCTCGCGGTCGAGATCCGCCTCGTGGAACGAGAGCGAGCGCTGTCGCTTCCGCCGCTGGCGGTCGTGGTACGAGCGCGAGTAGACGACGCGGCAGAGGTGGCGCCAGAGCGGGAGCCCACCCTTCGGCGGCTCTCGCTCCGGGTCCCAGACGCGCACCCCGGCCAGCGTGTCGACGACGGCCTGGTTGACCACGTCGTGTGGAGCCCGAAGATCGCTGATGCCCTCGATCTGGTGGTATCGCGCGATCAGCTTCTCGGCGTACCCGCGCGCTCTCGCGAGCGTTGCGTGATCGAGTTCGCGCTTGAAACGCAGGTGCCAGGCGGCGCTCATCTCAGTCGGGCTACGCGGCATCGGATCTCCTGAACGGTCGCCGGGCAGTCTAACCGTCGATCGTCCGCAAAGGGGCGGACCGAGCCGCCAGCGATTGCGCCGGGAGCCGCGCCCGCACTGCCGCAAGGCTCGCCCCCAATGGCCGACCGACAAGGTCGGTCTTTTCATTCCGGACGCCCCGACGGTTGGTCCATGCTCGGGACCTAACGGACCTCGTACTTCTGCTTCCACGCGACGAGCGTGCTCGGCACGACACCCAGCCACCTCGCGGCGTGAGCCTGCTTCGGGAAGGCACGCAGCGCGAGCAGCCGCTCGACATACGTCTCCAGCTCGCGGATGTTCTCCGGCCACGCGCGCGCCTCGATCGCGCGCACGTCGGATGGGGAGAGGTCGAGGTCCATGCGGCCGAGGCGGATGCACACGTCGTTGCGGACGTGCGCCGCGAGCGCGCCGACCTCGGAGGCGCGCTCGCTCAGCGGCGGGAGCGGGATGATCGTCGTGCCGGTCAGCAGCGCGTCGGGGAGCACCGACACGAGGCGTGTCGACGTCGGCACGATCACCGTCAGCCGCACCTGGTGGCTCCACGAGGCGAGCCAGTCGAAGATCGCCGCCTTCCGTGCGGGCAGCGCCTCGGCGGGGATCACGATCGTCCCATACGCGGCGCGGTCCAGCAGCTTGCGCTGGTCACGCTCGCTGCCGAGTTCGCTCACCACCTCGAACGGCCAGGTGGCGCGTGACGAGGCGTCGTGAATCGCGCGCGCGACGGCGAGCGCGCCACCACCGGGCGGTTCAGAGAGGGCAAGGTGGCGACGCTCCCCGGCCGTGCGGAGCACGCCCTCCACGGTGACCTGGAACCCGTCGCCTAGGCCGAAGTACCGCTGCATCTGTGCGCGCGCGCGCCGGCCGCCCTCGCTGTACGCGACCATCGGGATCGACGCGATCCGGAAGGAGATCCCAGGTACCAGCTCGAACATCGTGCGCCGCTCGTCTCCGACGAAGACCCCGTTCCGCGAGTTGCGGTCGAAGACGATCCATCGGCCGTTGCGAAGCTCGATCGTCGCGTGCCGGTCGGAGACGTGCGGGTTGTCGATCACGATCGACCCGGCACCCTGCTCGTGGATCTGCGTGCGACCGATCCAGTACAGCTCGCGCCCGGCGAGCACGTAGTCGACCGACGTGCCGACGATGCGGATCCCGACCACCGCTTCGTTGAGGAGCCAGCTCTGCCGCTCCTGCGGAGGAAGGCTCGCGGTGCCCTGGCTCATCGGGTCGTTGGTACCGCCGCCGTACCGCCGCGGGAACCCCCGCCGCGACGCCGCGCCTCACCCGCCAGCGGTGAGCGAGGCCGCGCCGTGAGGGATCTCAACCGGTTACGGGCGGCGGCGTTCAACGCCCCCACCTGGAAATCTGTTTCGTCGAACGCCATCGGAGGAAGAAGGGATGGGGGCGCGCCCCTAAGATGGCCGACATCGACGCCCGGCAGCAACCGCCGCGAAAGCTGACCGATGTCGAGAGCGACAACGCACCCCATGAACGAGCACACCGACCACCACTCTCCAAGGGCCCGCCCGCGCGCCGGTACCCCGGCGCGGCCGGGCGTGTACCTGCTCAGCGCCGTGGCGCTCGCGCCGCTTCGCGCGCCCGCGGTCCTGTTGGGGCAAGCCGCGCGATGGTGGCTTCGGCGCGCCGGAGTGCTCTGGTGGTGACCGATCGCCAACGTGCCCTGGCCAGCTTGCGTGTCGCTGCCGAGGCACGCGTGCGCGGGCCGTCGCCGGCGACGTCGCTGGGGCTGCGCTTGTCCGGCGATGCGTTCGACGACGACGCGCCGACGTGCCCCGCGCTCGTCGCCGTGGAGCCGGCCGAGCCCGCGGCGGACGGCCACGATGCGTCGTTGCCGCTGCCGCCGCCGCCGGCGGCGAGCGTGCCGCTCGACGTCGCGGCGCAGCTCGACGAACAGGCCGCCCGGCTGCGCGAGCGCCTCGGCGCCGTGCGCCCTGCGCTGGCGCGCCTGCGCGGCGAGCTGGCGCGCGCCTGCGTGCGCGTCGACCGGCCGCTCGTCGAGCTGGCCCTCGCGGACGTCCAGCGCGCCCTCGTCCACGCGCGCCGCAGCGTGCGTGCCCTGGTCGCGGAGCTGGCGGAGCTCGAGCGCGAGGCGCAGGCCCTCGGCGAGCGCGCCGTGCAGCTCGTCACCGACGAGAGGATCGTTCGGTGAGCGAGGCGACGAAACTTTCCGCGGCGTGGGCGATAGCGTCGTGCATGATCGGCCTTGCCCCGCCGTCGTTGTTCCGAGAGGCCCGGTAGTCATGGCGTCGTTCGACTTCAGCAAGGGACGCGCGGGCGGTGGCGGGATGGCCGTCGAGCCGCGCACGCCGAGCGAGCCGACGGCCGAGGAGAAGGCGCAGCACGCGGCGAACGTCGCGGGGAACCTGGATCGGTACCAGCGCGCGGTGACGGAGGGTGTCGCGGCGATGATCGTGGCGGAGAAGCAGCAGGACCTGGTCGGGTGGCAGCGGGCGCAGCGGCATGCCAGCCTCGGCTTGGTGCAGCTCCGGGAGGCGGCGCAGTCGGCGGTGGCGATGCAGGTGGGGGCGGCCGATGCGCAGGTGTCGCAGCGGCTGGTGGGGGCGGCCGACGTGGTGGCGGACATGGAGCAGAAGCTCGCGAGCGCGCCGCCGGCGCCGGAGAAGCGGGCGCCGGCGCTGTCATGCGAGGGCGCGTTGCTGGCGGCATTGCCGCCCGATGCGCCGGTCGGTGGCGGTGGCGCACACGCGGTGTTCGAGGGCGCGCGCCGCGCGGTCGAGGCGGTGATGCGCGGCGAGATGACGTTCTCGGACATCCAGGCGTTCTCGCAGATCCTCCGCGAGTTCCCGTCGCACGAGGTCGCGCGCCGGTTTCGCCGCTTCGGGGCGGAGAAGCAGGGCGCACTGAGCGCCGTCTTGCAGGAGTCCAAGGTTCGCGCGCGAGCGCGAGCGCGCGAGGAGGCGATCAAGCAGGCCGCGGCCGTCACCATGCCGCCGGCCGGGTTCACGCCGCCGACGATCGACATGCCCGCCGAGTACGAGGAGCAGCGCGCGACGATCGAGCTCGGCGGCGCCGCCGCGGGGGATCCAGGCGCCGCAGCCGAACCAGCAGCGGAGCCGGCGACGGACGCCCAGCCAGATCCCGAGGGCGCGGTGGCGCGGGCGACCGGGACGGCGATGGACATGCCGGCGGTGTACGAAGAACAGCGCGCGACGACCGAGATCGTCGGTCGCGACGCGGCGCCGGCGGTGGGCGCGGAAGAGGCGGCGCCGGGCGTGGGGCCGCGGGATCTCGAGGGTGCGGTTGCACGGGCGAACGGGACGGCGATGGACATGCCGGCGGTGTACGAGGAGCAGCGGGCGACGATCGAGGTCGGCGGTGGCGACGGCGTTGCGGCGACGCCGCGATCACGGAATCCCGAGGGTGCAGTGGCGCGGGCGACCGGGACGGCGATTGACATGCCGGCGGTGTACGAGGAGCAGCGCGCGACGATCGAGATCGGCGGCGGCGGCGCGGCGGCCCGGTCACGGGAACCCGAGGGTGCGGTTACACAAGAGAACGGGACGGCTCGCGTTGCCTCCAGCGCGGTGCGCGCATCTGAGCAAGGTGGTCTTCGCGACGGTGCCACGCCTGATATCGTCGAGCGGACGTTTTCCCAGCTCGACGCGCAGATCGCGCGACTGCCGGTGTTGGCGCGGAGTCTCCAGACGTCGGTGGGCTATCTTGAGGTCGACGGCGTGATCAGCGCCGGCATGCGGCTGATGGAGGCTCTCGATTCGATCGAGAACGATCTCAGCGCACAGGCACAACGGTTGGAACTCGTCGGTGGCGGTGCGGACGCATCCAATGTCCCAATGGCGAGCGCCCTCATCGCACCACTGCGCGAGCGACAACAGCAGCTCGCGGCCTCCCTGCTCGTCTACAAGCAGGCGCTTCCATATCAGTGCAGCCCCGCAACGTTCCGATTTGAGCCTATCCCGGGTGTGGCGCCGTTGTCGCCGCCGTCGTTTGCCGGCGCAGCGTTCCTTGGATTTCTCCAGCACGAGATTGCGCGGACGACGGTTCTCGTCTCTACGGTTGATGAGATCCGGGGGAGCCTCGCGATGCTGGAACCGGGCGGCGAGCCATCGCGGTCGGTGGTCGATCTCGTCGAGCGATGGATGGGTGATCGGGCGGGGTTCCTGTTCCTTCGTCACGTGCTGGGCACGCTGGGCCTCTCTGCGATCCTGAATGCGTCGACGCGCAACGGACAGACGGTTGACGCTCGCGCCGAGGCGATCGCGCGTGGGGTGCCGCAGCTCTCGCATCAGATCGTCGAGACCTTCGAGGTGGCGCGAGAGATTCACGACTCGGCGAATCCGGCGTTCCTGATTCCGCGGCAGGCCGAGGTAGCCGACCCCCGTGCGGTCGCGACGGAGATGGTCAGCCTCGCCATGGAGCGAATGCGCGAGCTGGGCGCGAGTCCTCAGATCCGCGAGGCGATCCAGGCCGGCGGCGGTGGAGGGTGGTCGCAAGGCGGGGTCGCGGAGATCATCCAGCTCGCCGAGGAGCGCGTGGCGGCGCTGCAGCTTGGCTTGCGCCAGGGCGTCAAGAACGCCACCGGGCTGTTCAATCAGGCGATCAACGCCGTCAGGGTCGCGGCGACGGGCGCGTACCCCCTCGCGACTGGTGAGATGGGCTTCGCACAGTCGCCGCTGGCGGGCATCGACGAGCGCGCCGGGCTTGGCGTTGGTGACGAGGTCGCCACGGCGATGCTGCTCCTGCCGTTGGCGGCGGAGATCGCGCTCTCGGCGCCAGCGATCATCGCTTCCCTAACGATCCAAGCCGCGAAGAAGCCCGAGCTGGCCCTGGAGGTGGTCATGTTCGCCGCCACGCTCGGCTACCAGATCGGGGAGGACGGCGTTCAAGGGTTCCTCGAATCGCTCACGACGGCCGAGGGCATCGTTCAGCTTGTCGCCGACATCCTGGCGATGAAGCAGGCTGCGGGCCCAGAACGTGCGCGGTCGCCGCATGCTCATGTCGATGACGTTGGAGGCGTCGACGCGGGATCCGCGGGCTCTCGGGTCTTTGATATCGGCGCGAGGATCAAGGCCAAGCTCCATTCGTGGGGCAATCGACTCAGGCCCGGCGAGGTTGGTGTCACGGCCGATGGTTCTCCTGTCCGCATCGACGACGGGAAGTCGACGGATCAGGTCTACGAGTCACGCCTCGCCGAGATTCGCCAAGGTGCGGTGAGCGCGGGCTCGGCCTTCTTCCGGCCAGGCCCACAGCTTCGACGCGCCGCGTATCACCCGCCCGACCCTGACGCGTCGGTCGCCGATCTCGCACAACAGCTCGCCAACGAATCTCGCGCCGAAACGCCCGTGCTCGCCAGTAAGGACGGGCTGAAGGCGCTCTCGAACGAGGAGCGAGCTGCGGCTTTCCAGAAGCAGGTGGACTACTTCGATCACGTCGAGCGACAGGCCCGGCACCGTCAATCGCATCTCCGCCTGCAGGGAGATCCTGAGGCGCCGGATGCGCCACAGTGGCTCCGCGAGGAGTACGAGGGTGCGAAGCGGCTGGAGGCGGCCGCGAAGATCAAGCCTGTCGCAGGCAAGCTGCCGCAGAACTACGGACGTGCCGCTTCCGAGTTGTCCATCGATGAGATCCGCGAGCGTACTCCTGATCCCGATCTTGCAGAGGCGGCGATCCGGGAGATCGAAGCTCGAGGATTGTCCGGGATTCGATACACCGAGTCAGGGCGCGTCGACATGGAACCCTTCATCTACCGGCAGGGTGGAGTCGTGGGCGACGTCACCATCTCGCTGAACGGCAAGCGGACCCCAGACTTTCGCGACGCGAACGCGAAGATGCGGGAACAGGATCCGGACTGGAAACAGCCCGATGACTGGACCTGGCATCACCACGAGCAGGAAGGGCGTATGGTCTTGGTGCCAACCAGCGTTCATAGAGTAGCCGGGCACACAGGCGGCGCGGCCGAGTACCGTCACCGTACCGGCGATCTGACCGCATATTCGAAAGGCTCGAAGGGGTGAGCGATGGCAATCAAGTCGATGAGAAGTCAGGGCCCCAGGATCGATGACTCGGATCTTGCGAGGGTGGAGAGTGAGATCGGTGTGGCGCTGCCGAGCGACTACCGCGTGTTCTTGCTGGAGTTCAACGGAGGGCAGCCGACACCCGATGGGTTCATGTTCAAGGGTGGTTCTGATGGGAGCCTCGTGAACATCCTCTTCGGCGTGGGGCACGCACGTGCAACGAATGACGTTGTGCGCGTGTGGCGTGGAAACAGGACGGCGGTTCCGCAGGACCTTCTCCCAATCGGGTACGACGCAGGTGGCAACTTCATCTGCCTCGGTCTCAGAGGAGAACGCCGTGGGCGTGTTTACTTCCAGGCCGCCGATTTGGTTGCAGAGGAAGACGACCCATGGGGTGAAGAGTTCGTGTGGCTGGTTGCGGACTCGTTTGCCGAGTTCATTGAGAACCTCAGCGATGAGGCTGCAGCATGAGGCGTACTACCTCCCCATCTTGGTCGCGCGCACCATCGCCGTGATCCTCAGCGGACCGGAGTGAAGCTTGAAGCCCTGTCATCCATCGAAGCCGACGCGCGTTCCCCTCCGGCGTCGCTGCGCCGCCACCCTGACGGCGATCCTGCTGCTGGCCAGCGCGGCGCCTGCGACCGCGAGCCCGCTCGACAACCCGAACGACGCCAGGGCGCTGGACCACCTGCGCCTGGGCAATCGCCACCTCGATCTCGAGCACTACGACGAGGCGATCGACGAGTACGAGGCCGGCGCGCTCGTCGAACCGGTGCCGATCTTCTGGCTCAACATCGGCCTGGCGCACCGCAAGGCTGGTCGCTACGCAGACGCCGCGCGCGCGTACCGGACGTTCATATCGAAGATCGCGGACGATCCCGACGCCGCCGAGATCCGCGCGCAGGTCGAGGAGATCATCCGAGCCATGGACGACGCGGCGAACAAGCCGCCCACCGAGGCCGAACCGATCGCCGACGCGACCGAGCCCGAGCGCGGACCAGCGCCCACGGTCGTCCCGCCAGCGCGAACCGAGAAGTCAGTGAGCCGCCTCACAAGCGGACGCAAGATTTCGCTCGCGCTCGGAGGCGGCGCCCTCCTCGCGGCGGGGGCCGGAGTCGCGTTCGGGCTACGGTCCAGCGACTACGAAGCCGACGCCGATGAACTGTGCCCAGAAACCGCTTGCGCTGAGGCAGGTCGTGCGAACGACCTCCTCGACCGTGGCCAGACCTACGCAACCTACGCGAACGTTGCCTATGCCACCAGCGCCGTGCTCGCAGTGGGGGCGGCGGCCCTGTGGTTCGTCAGCTCGCCCGAAGACCGGATGCAAGGGGAGGTCTCGGTGATCCCGTCGCTGAGCGCAGACCACGCCGGTGTACTCGTGAACGCCCGCTTCTGACTGGAACGTCCCTGATCATGAACGAGAGAACCGCTACCCACCCGCTTCTTGCGTGGACACCCGCCGCCCTCGCCCTGGGCGTCGGCGCCACCATCATCGCCTGTTCAGTGGACGATGCACGCCACGTCGGCCTCGACGGTGGAACTCCCGATAGCGGCGATCCCGTTGACGCGGCGACTGACTCGAATCAGGGCCCAGACTCCGCGGAGGCGTGCGTCGACCGCATCGCATGGCGCGCGTCGCGCGACGACGACTTCGAGATCTACGTCGCGCTCCCGAACGGCGGCGATGTTGCGAACATCACCGCGAACGCCGCGAACGATCAAGATCCGATCTGGTCACCAGCCGCCGGGAAGCTCGCGTTCGTGAGCGATCGGTCCGGCGATGACGACATCTTCGTGATGAACCCCGACGGCAGCGAGCTCGTCAACGTTTCGGACTTCGCCAATGCCGAGACCAGCACCGACAAGGATCCGGTCTGGTCTCCCGACGGCACGAAGCTCGCCTTTGCGAGCTACCGGGACGGCAACTTCGAGATCTACGTTGTCGACGCCGACGGCGCGAACCTCGCGAGGCTCACCACCGCGACGGGGACGGACGAGCGGCCCCGCTGGTCGCCCGACGGCGCTCAGATCCTCTTCACGTCTATGCGCACGAGCGACTCCGAGATCTACGTGATGAACGCGAATGGGGCCTCGCCCTTGAACTTGACGAACCACGCCGCCACCGACTTCGGGCACTCTTGGTCGCCGGACGGCACGCGCATCATCTTCACGTCCAACCGGGCCGGCAACCTGGAGGTCTACTCGATGACCGCGGCCGGGACCGGCGTCCTCAACCTGAGCGACGATCCAGGCAGCGACTTCGCCGGGGGTTGGTCACCCACGGGCGCGTCCATCGTCTTCTACTCGAACCGCGAGGGGAACAACGACATCTTCGTCATGGAGGACGACGGGTCGAACCAGACGCGGCTCACGACCTCGACGGCCTCGGACACGAACGGCCGCTTCTCTCCAGACGGGGCGGTCATTCTTTTCTCAAGCGACCGCGACGGCAACACCGAGGTGTACGCGATGACCTCCACCGGCAGCCAGCAAACGAACGTGAGCCAGGGCTCCAACCTCGACGACCAGGCGGTCTGGCTCGACTGCCCCGAGTAGCTGATGGACCTCACCGGGACCAGGATCGGCGGCTACGTCGTCCATCGCCTGCTGAGCGATGCCGGCGGCATGGGGACGGTCTGGGAGGCGCGCCACCACCTGGAGCCGAGGCGCCGCGCCGTCGTCAAGATCATCCGGCCCGAGCTGCTGCCGCGCACGGACATGGTCGAGCGCTTCTTGCGTGAGGCCGTGGCCGGCATGCAGGTCAAGCACCGGCACCTGGTGGAGATCTACGATGTCGCGCAGCTCCCCGACGGCCGGCCCTACATCCTGATGGAGTTCCTCGACGGCGGGGACCTGGAGGGCTACCTCGCGAGCTACCAGAAGCTCGGGGCCGAGGACGCGCTGCGGATCCTCGCGCAGATCGCCGACGGCCTGGAGGTGCTCCACGCCGCGGGTATCGTGCATCGCGACCTCAAGCCGTCCAACGTGTTCCTCGTTGAGGGCGAGGCCCGGCTCGTCAAGATCGTCGACTTCGGGCTCGCCAAGGCGCCCAGCAACACCGGCGCGCGGCTGACGCAAGCTGGCTTCGTCGCCGGGTCGCCGTACTACGTCGCCCCCGAGCAGGTCGTCGACTTCGCTGGGGTCGACGGCCGCGCCGACGTCTACGCGCTTTCGATGATCGCCGTTCGGATGATCGCTGGTCGCCTGCCGTACGCGGTCGACGGCTTGACCGTCTCCAATCCGCTGCTCGCCGCGCTGAACCTCCAGCGCGACAACCCGTTCCTCGCCCGCCAGGTGCTCGAACTGGAGGCTGGCGAGGCCATCCCGCAGGCGTGGTTCCCGATCCTCGAGCGAGGCATCGCCGTCCATGTCGCCGCCCGGTTCCAGCGCGTCCGCGAGCTGGTGTTCGCCCTCGCCGACGCGCTGCCGGACGGCGAGCGCATCGTGCGCGCCGTGGCGGGCGACCTCTACCACCGCGCGTCGCCAGTCGACGCCACGCGGAAGAACGCGAGCGATCGTCCGCCGACCGCGGTTCTGACCGTGGGGGCGCCTCCGGCAGCACCGCCGCTCACGGGCTCGCACGGGACGACCACGCACGGCGCGGCGGCCGGCGCGATCGAAGCGAGCGCGGCGCCGACGGCTCAATCGTCGCGCCGGTGGGTTGCCGCCGTGGCAGCTCTCGGCCTGGCCGTCGGCGCTTCGGCTGCGATCGCCTTGTCGCGGGGAAGCGGTCACGACGGAGCGCCGGCCGCCGTGTCGCCGGATCGCGTGGCACGCGGTCGCGGGGATCCGGTTCCCGCGAGTTCGCCACCGGCGGCGCCGGCCTTGCGGAGGATCCGCGTCGAGACGGCGCCGGCCGGCGCGACGATCGTCCTTGATGGCGAGCTGCTCGGCTCGGCCCCGGCTATTGCGGCGCTGCCCGAGGGGGCATCGGTGTTAGTCCGTGCCGAGCTCGCAGGCTACGCTGCGGCAGAGCAGCGCATTGTGGTCGCCGACGGTGTTGTCGCTCGGCTGGAGTTGGTCGCACTGCTGGATGCGGGGGCTCCCGCCGCGGACGGCGCCAATCCTGCGGGTGCCAACAAGCGGCGGAGACCGTCGTCGAAGGCCAAGAAGGACGACGAGGGAACGACGGCCGCGACGGAGGCGCAAAAAACGGAACCCAATAAGCGCGACGACGCGGAGGGGAACACGCTCGACCTAGGCACGGCCGCGGGGCCAAGGTAGCGCGGCGCAACTGGCCAAGGATTGGTCGTCGCTACTCGGAACGATCGCCGTCGGAGCCGAGTAACAGCTCATTGAGCTGCGCAGCCTTGCCGACACCTGTGTGCAGCTTGAGCGAGCGCCGCCATAGCGCGGCGTCGTCGAAGTGTTCTCGAATGGTATCGTCGTCGAGCGTTGTCGCCACCTCGACGTGGCCGCCAGTGGCGACGAGCAGCGGAGTGAGGCCGTGTCGTGCCGGGACGGCGTATTCGCGTCTGACGCGGTGGCCAGCCGCTTCCAGGCGCTTCTGGAGCAAGTCGACGACCTGGGCCGGCACCCCAGAGCCGACTCCAAGCCAAGTGGTGAGGCCCTCGACATGCGGGCGGTCGAGTGCAATGTAGAAGATCCAGTCCGTCGCCTTGCGCGCGTCGCTCGTGGTCGAGAGAGCGGTCGCGATCGTCATCAGCGCGAGGTAATGGATCTGCCGCTCGTCGCCCTGCGCGTCGAACTGGAGCACGAGGATGGGTCTGTCGCCGTCCACGTCGCGCGGTATGCAGAGTTGGTCGATCGGCTCCAGCCGCGGAGCGGCTGCCGCGCGAACGATCCGCGTGGCGCCGTGGCGCACGACCTCACCGCGCCGGATCGCGCTGTTGATCGCCGAACGCAGGCGTGAAGCGATGTGGCCGTCCGCGCGGAGGCGCTCGAACTCCACGCCCAGGTTGGTCCGGGCCCACTCTGCGGCGCGCCGGATGGCGTCCTCTCGCTCGACCGGGTCGTCGTCGAGGCTCGCGACGAGGGCGTGCCGCCAATCGTCGGCGTTCATGTCCTGCGCGTTCTTGGTGGCGCGCACGTAGCCGCGCCGCGGCCGGTCGAGCACGCCGGCCTTGACCGACGACTCGATCGCCTCGCGTACCGTCGCGTAGAGGGGCCCGTCGGCCCGGAGTCGTTGGTAGCTCACGGCGCCGGCATCGCGAAGGTGCTCAGCGACTGCCCGAACCGCCAGGTCCTTCTCCAGAGGACCTCGCGGCCACAGAGCTGCGAACACGGCAGCGTGCCGGGCATCCTGGTCCAGTTCCTCGAACGGGGCCGGTGGCCTGGGCGTACCTCGTCCGGTCTTGTGGCGCGCAGCGCCACTGCTGGCCTCCGCATCCTCATCGTCGCGGCACCGGTCACTGGCCAGAGCCGCGAGAAGCGCGCTTGGGTCATCTTGAAGCCTCAGGAGGACCGAGTCGTACTCGGAGCGCCAGGTACCCTTGCCGAGGCTGTTCAAGCGCAAGGCCAGCGCGGACGCGACGTCGTTGCGTTCCAGCGTGAGTAGGGATAGCTCCTTCCTGGCCACTTCCTCGGCCCCGTTGGCGCGTTCCGAACCTCGGTGCTCGTGTTCGCCTCGCACCCGCGCAAGGAGCTGGTCGGCCGTCTCGTAGTTGCGTCCCTCGGCGCGAGCCAGCTCGGCCTCAGTCGGGACGAGTTCGCCACGGAACGCCTTCTGAAGGATCGCACGTCGGACGAGGCTCACCGCGGCGGCTGCGGAGTTCACCTTCTGAGCGACGGTCGATAGTTCAGACAGGAGGCCGCTCACACGAGTGCAGATCTCGCGCTGCTCCGAAAGGGGCGGCAAGTCTACGATCATGTTCCGGACCGCGCCAAGGCTCAGGTTTGGCTGCACCCCTCCGGCTGAGATGCCGCGGTGTCGTTCGTACGCACTCTCAAGTGCGATTCGCAGGAACGGCCGTAGCACCACAGAATTCTCGTCGAACAGAAGCGCGGCAAGCGCCTGGTTTGTAGCAGCCGGGATACCGAGTTCGGCCACCTTCCCGCGGGTGGCTCCTTCGCCGTACATCGCGATGACGAGGGTGCCAGCCGGAAACACCTTGGCGTTGGTCTCGCGTATGGCGAGTTCGGTGATCAGCTCGTCGGCTTCCATGATCAGGCCACGGTTCGCTGCGCCGCTCTTGACCCAGGGGACCGTGCCTCCGACGTAGTAGCGCCCGTTCTTTCGATGCGGCGTGGCACCTGTTGCAACATCTACCAGATCACCAAGAAGTGCTCGGTGCCACCAGTCGGGCAACTCGTCGTCGATGACCTCCGCACTGCTGTGTATTTCCGGTCCTCTCGATGCTTCCAATCGACGTCCGAGTCCGTCCTCGCTCGGCGGATTCGCTTCGCGCCAGTCCTCGGTGAGCTTCCCGGAGCACGCGGCGGCGAGGACGGCTTGGCGACAGCGCTTGAGGATGGAGAGTGACTTCGAAAGGTGGTCCCTGGTCGATTGCTCTTCTGCGAGTAGCTCCTCCACCGTCGCGACGATGCGCCGCTGCTCCGCGAGCGGCGGTAGGGGTAGTTGCTGTTGCTTGAGGTCGCTCCCCGAAATGCCCTGCTGACCAGCTGAGGACTTGGCGACCGAGATGATCGCGCGCCGTGCAGCAGACGACTGAAAGAAGAGCTCGACGTACTCGGCAACCACCAGTCGCGCATCGAGGCGCACGCGCATGAGTTTGTCGGGGTACAATAGGACGCTATCGCCGAGCCCGCGGACCATTCCGCAGACGCCGAGCAGGTCGATGCTCCCGTTGTACCGGGTGAAGAGGAGGTCCCCGTCTCGTAGTGCGTAGGTCGCGTGCAGGTCGCCCACATTTTGGAGGAACCGACAGTCTCGGAGATCAACAACGCCCGGGCGCGCCGCACTGATGCGCAGGATCGGCGTCCCTGGCGGATGGATTGCCGGTCGCGTCGAGATGCCGTTGCGCAACTCCGACAGCACCTGGCCAAAGGAGACAGTAGTCCACCCTTCCGGAAGCTCCTCGATCACGTCTGCGTCGCCTTCCCGTTGCCGGCACCATTGCCGCTATCCAGTAGGCGCAGAACCTCGTTGAGACCGGTCGTGGCAGCCGCCAGCTCGGCGAGTGCGTCGGTGACCAGTTCCTCAGGGTCGGGCATGTCGTCGGAGTCATCGAGGGACTCTTCCGTGCGCCACTTGAAGCCGTCGAGCTTGTAGCCCCTCTCCTTCACCTCGCTGATATGAACCCGGTGCCAACGATCGCTGGGACCGTCGACATCCGTAGTTGGGGTGCGCATAGCCTTTCCGCTGGGGTCCCTGCCGTAGCGCTTCTCGAAGTCCGCGAAGTGCGCTGCGGTAAGCGGGCGATCCTTCTTCGTGATGCCGGGGACGTTTGTGCGCGCGTCGTAGATCCAGACGTTCTCGGTTGCGTACCCCTTGGTGAAGAAGACGACGTTGGCCTTCACCCCCTGGCTGTACGGAGTGAAGGTGCCGCGTGGGAGCCGCAGGACCGTGTGGACATCGCAGTCCTCCATGATCAGCTTGAACACCTCGCCGGCCTGGTCCTCGAACAGGCAGTTGTCAGGCAGCACCACGCCTGCGCGACCGCCCGGTTTGAGCACGGTCAGGATGTGCTGGAGGAAGTTGAGCTGCTTGTTCGAGGTTGAAACGGTGAAGTCGTCGCGTTGTGGTGCCTGGTTTGCACCGCGCGTGCCGAACGGCGGGTTGGTCAGGATCACGTCGTAGCGCGCGCTGGACGGCGGCTCGTAGATCGTGTCGCCAAGGAGGATTTCCGGCTCGACGCCGTGGAGGTACACGTTCATGAGCGCCATGCGCCGAGGGCGCGGGACCAGTTCCTGGCCGTGATACGTGCCGCGACGGATGCGCTTGGCGACGTCGCGATCCAGTGCGCCGCCCTTGGTCTGCTCGACCAGCCACTCGTACGCGGCGACCAAGAACCCGCCCGTGCCGCACGCCGGGTCGCAGATTGTGAAGTCAGGTCGCGCGCGGGGGTCGGGCTTGAGGCAGCGCACGATCGACTGGATGAGCACGCGCGGTGTGAAGTACTGCCCAGCACCCTTCTTGCCCTCGGCCGCAGCTTTCTCCAGGAGCCCTTCGTACGCTTGCGCCTTCACGTCGACGCCGAGACTCGTCCAATCGGTCTCGTCGATGAGCCCGACGAGCTTCTTGAGGTTCACGGGATTGCTGAAGCGTGACTGCGCGCCCGCGTAGATGTCGCCGAGGATTCCGGGCTGCTTGCCGAGCGCGCGCAGGCCGTCGGCGTAGTGGTCGGTGAGCTGCGTCCCGCTGAGGGCGCGCAGGCTCGGCCAGTCGCAGTTCTTGGGGATCTTGACGCCGCGCTCGTCGGCCATCTTGAGGAACAGCAGGTACGTGATCTGCTCGATGTAGTCCCCGTAGTCGATGCCGTCGTGGCGAAGGGTATGGCAGAAGCCCCATAGCTTCCCGACGATGTCACTCATGCGGCGATGGCCTCGTTCAGATCACGGAGTAGGGTGGTGATGCGAGAGCCGAACGCGCGGCGCGCCGCCGTGAGCCCTCCCTCGCGCTGGAAGATCGGGATCAGGTCGAAGTCGTCCGGTTCGATCGAGAGGTTCTCGACGAGGTGGGTGCGGATCCGTTCGAGCCACGCCCGCTGCGGCTCGGTGAACGTCTGGCCGGCGGTCACCTTGGTGAACGCACGCTCGACGCGTTCCGCGGCGGTGAGCAGCGGCTGGTGCTCGTCGGCGGCGTGCTTGACCATCGAGATCAGGTCGATGAGCGAGCGGTGGTAGCGCGCCTCGTGGGCGCGCTGGAGGTCGTCGATGGTGAAGCGTGGCGAGGTGGTCACGAGCTTCTTGCGCAGCTCGTTGAGGGGCTCGTAGCCCCAGTCTCGAGGTCGGTCGAGCAGGATGCGGATGGCCTCGATCTGGGCCGGGTTCTCTCGCACGAAGCGCTCGAACGCGGTCAGGTAGTCATCGGGCTTGTACTCGACGCCGCCCGCGTCGCGGAAGGTCCAGCGCGACGAAACCTGATCCTCGACCGCGTCGGCGATCAAAAAGCGGCGCGGTGGCCGCGGGTAATTGACCAGGAGATCCTGGAACGTGGGGTCTCGCACGAGCTTCATGGTCTTGGTGAAGTCGCTACGGAGCGCGGCAGGCAGCGCCTTGGCATAGCCGCTGAGATCCCCTTCGGGAATGTAGGCGGCCAGCATCTCACGCGCATCCCCGCTCAGTTGCTTGTCGATGCGGTGGAGGCGCTTGACCAGGCACCCGACGTTGTAGTCGCGGTCCTTGTTGGCCCAGATGTCGCCGATGATCTCGCCGATCGTGCGGGACGGCTTGTCCGGCGGCTCGGCGGTGATGTCGGTGGCGCTTCGGAAGTACTCGAGGAGCGTGCCGTCGAAGCAATCGAAGACCGTGAACCGGTCCTTGTCCGGGAAGCGTTCGCCCTTGCGCGTGCCGCGCCCGAGCATCTGCTCGAAGAGGATGCGGCTCTTGACCGGCCGCAGGAAGACGATGAACTCCAAGTCCGGGATGTCGACCCCGGTGGAGAGAAGGTCGACGGTGACCGCGATGCCCGGGTTGGGGCGGTTGCGGAACTCGCGGATCCGCTGGAGCGGTCGGTCGACCCGGCCGGTGATCTTCTCGACGAACGCGTTACCGCGTCCGTACTCGTCGCGGAGCATGGTGACGAGCTGATCTGCGTGCGAGGTGTGCGGCAGGTCATTGGCCGCGAAGATGAGGGTTTTCGGGAACCGGCCGGTGCGTGCCTCGTGCGCGTCGGTGTACTTGCGCAGCTCAGCAACGATCTTGCGGTTGGAGTCAGGCGCCGTGATGCGTCGCTCGACCTCGCTGCTCGGAAACTCGCGCTCGTCTTCAAGCAGATCGAGCTGGGTAGTGCCGGACTCCGGATCGACCGCGGTGACCTGTTCGCCCTCGCGAAGGAAGACCCCGTTCATGCGCACGTCCGAGCGGACCGCCACGGCGTCGTAGTCCACGAGGTAGTTGTCGCGAACGGCCTCGGCGTAGCTGTAACGGAAGGCGAGGTGCTGGAAGTACGCGGTCGTGTGCTTGGCCGGGGTGGCGGTGAGTCCAATCTTGATCGCGTCGAAGTGATCGAGTGTGCTGCGCCACGCCGACTGCTCGGCGGCGGTGTAGCCGCGGTGGCACTCGTCGGCGATGATCACGTCGAAGGCGTGGATCGGGATGTCGAGCTTGTCGGCGTCGGGGTCGGCGCCTTCCTCGGTGTTGCCGATCGCTGCGTCGCGACCGAGCACGTTGATCGCCATGCGCTGGATGGTCGTGACGTAGACGTAGGCGAGGCCGGCCTTGGGGTTCGTGAGGTAGCTTTCGGGCAGGAGCTTCGGATCAAACTTCTCGTCCTCGCCGAAGTCCTCCCGCTGGAAGCGGTTGGAGTAGACCTCGTAGATCTTGTCGAACTTGAGGCCGGGCTCGGCCTCGAAGGATGAGAACGCGCGCACCGTCTGCGCCGCGAGCGCGCGGCGGTCGACGAGGAACAGGATCCGCTGGCCGACCCCGGCCTTCATCAGCCGGTAGGCTTGGTTGACCGTGGTGAAGGTCTTGCCGACACCGGTGGCCATCGCGACGAGGAGCGCGCGACGGCGGTCGGCGATGGCCTGCTCGACGGCGTTGTTCGCGGCGATCTGGTACGGCCGGAGTCGCGGGTGGGCGTTCGGCGTGGCGAGCAGCGTTGCGCAAGCGCTGTCGAGGTCGCGGGTGAGGAGCTCGCGGAGCCCGTCGGGCGTGTGGACGTCGGCGACCCGCCGCGAGCGGTTGAGCGGGTGCCGGACGTCATGGAACCAGGTGACCTCGCCGCTCGTCGAGTAGAGGAACGGGATGCGGTGGCCGTCGAAGTTGTAGGGGCCGCCCTGGAAGCCCCGCGAGTACCGCGCGGCCTGGGTCAGGACGTTCTGCGGCCCAACGGTGAGCTTCTTCGCCTCGACGATCCCGGCGGCGGCGCCGTCGAGCCATAGCGCGTAGTCCGCCGGCCCGTTCGCCGTGGGCTCCTCCTCGGTCCGGTACGCGCGGCCGATCGGGCTCGTGCCACGCCTGGGGCGCTTCCATCCCAGCGCGTCCAGCCGCGGATCGATGCGACGCTTGCGCGTCTTCCATTCAGGCTCGTCGGACGCCATCCCCTGAGCATCAGGTTACTACACCCGCCCGCTCGCGGCCCTGCGGGTAAGCGGGCGGGCGGACTCGGTCCCTCGGCTTACGACAGCGCGAATCGGCTGCGACGACGCCGATAGCGGACGCGTCGGCCAGCCAAGTCCCGTGCCAAGTCAAGCACTTCGCGATCTCTCTTGTTCAGGTGTTTTTGTTGCGTCGTTCAGTTGTCAGGGTGGTCGCGTACTCTTTCAAGAGTCCCCCGCGGGGAGTTCCGTGGGAATCAGGGCCGAGCGAGTAGGACGACAAGCCGGAGCACGATGATGCCGAGTCTGAAAACGTACCGCCTCTTCATCTCCCATGCGTGGACCTACGGTGACGACTACGATCGCCTAGTCAACCTGTTGGACGCAGCGCCCAACTTCGCGTGGGCAAACTACTCGGTGCCGGAGGACGATCCGCTCCACGGTGGCACTGCGGCGCAGTTGCGAGCTGGCCTCGAGCGCCAAATGAAGCTGGCGAGTTCGGTGCTGGTCCTCTCCGGCGTCTACGCCAGCCACAGCGAATGGATGCGCAAGGAGTTGGACATCGCCGCCGCGCTCGGCAAGCCGGTGATCGGGTTGGTCCCTCGCGGCAACCAGCGCACTTCTCAGGCCGTGCAGGATGCCGCGGTCGAGATGGTTCCCTGGAGCACTGTCTCGATCGTTGCCGCGATCCGTCAGCACTCACTGTGACCCAGAGCTGAAGGAATCGACCATGCGGAAGGCTCTGGTTGTCGGCATCAATTACTACCAGCACAGCCGCGCGCTGCACGGGTGCGTCGACGATGCGCATCGCGTGAAGTCATTGCTCGAAAGACACGACGACGGCTCGGTGAACTTCGACGTCAGGCTACTCACCGGCACAGGCCCAACGGACGACGTTCGCCGTGCGGATCTCAAGGATTGCATCCAGGAACTCTTCTCGACGGATGACGAGATCGCGCTGTTCTACTTCGCGGGGCACGGGTACGTTGAGCCCGCGGGTGGGTACATCCTCGCAAGCGACTCGCGTCGGGGTGACGAGGGCGTCTCGTTGCAGGAGGTCGTCGCCATGGCGAACCTGTCCAAGGCGCGGAATCGGCTCATCGTCTTGGACAGTTGCTATTCAGGCATCGCAGGCGACCCGCCCACGAACACGTCCGTCGTCGAGGTCAAGGAGGGCATGACGATCCTCACGGCATCGACCAAGGATCAGTACGCGATCGAGGACGACGAGGGTGGCGTCTTCACGGCGCTGTTCGCGGACGCGCTCGGTGGGAGCGCGGCGAACCTGTTGGGCGAGGTGACACCGGGCAGCGTCTACGCCCACATCGACCAGTCGCTTGGTCGCTGGGATCAGCGGCCCGTGTTCAAGACGAACGTCAAGAGCTTCGTGCCGCTCCGGAAGGTCCAGCCGCCCATCGCGCTTGCCGACCTGAAGCGAATCACCGAGTTCTTCCCGTCGAAGGGGTGGCACTTCCAGCTCGATCCAAGCTTCGAGCCGCAGGACGAGGGCAGGACAGCGGACATGCCGCGGGCAAACCCCGAGAACACGCGCACCTTCGCGATCTTGCAGCGGTACAATCGCCTGAATCTCGTCGTGCCCGTCGACGCGCCGCACATGTGGCACGCCGCGATGGAGAGTCGGGCGTGCAAGCTGACGGTGCTCGGTGAGCACTACAGGCGGCTCGTGGAGCACCAGCGAATCTAGTCCAAGAGGTGGGCTTGGCGTTTGCGTCACGGGCGCCCCGTCGGACGTTTGGTGAGCGCTCGGGCGGCGCGCTGGTTGGACTCGTCGCTGTTGTGGGTTGGTCGCCCCCGCCGTCCCGCCTCTAGTTCCGCCTCCAGGCTGGGTCATCGCGAAGCTCCCCGACTGACCGCGCCGACTGACCGCGCTCGCGTTGAGCGAACGATCGCTGACAATCGCGAGGCTGCGATCGGCACCTTCGGTGATAAACACTTCTCGTCGAGAAAATCCCTCCGGTCCCACCCCGAAAACCGGTCCCACGTGCGGTCCCACCTGACTTGCGACGGCACGAGACGCCATGCAGCTCCACGCAACGCTTAAGTTGTTGTGCTGTCTCGTAACCTAGCTCGTCGACGGGGCGGCGCCCCTAGTTCCCAAGCTGAAGGTCGCCGGTTCGAATCCGGTACCCCGCTCCAAGGCAGACGGCGCTGGCATCGCGGAGGCGGCTCGCCGCCCCGCGGTAGAGTCGGCGCGGTGGCCATCGAGCAGCGCGCGTTCGATCTCGGAGAGGGCGTCGTCCACGTCGTGCGGACGACGCGGGACCTCGATGCGCTGCCGGGGCATCTGGCGGGGCTGGTGTCGCCGCGGATGCGGGCGGCGCTGGAGGACCTCGCGCGGACGGTGGTGGGCGAGGGCGTCGGGGTGCCGGGGTTCGAGGACTGGGTCCGCGCCAGCGGTCGGCCCGCGATCGAGGTCTACGACACCGCGCCGGTGCCGCGCGGGTTCGGGCGCGCGGCGTTCGTGCGGATCAGCGAGGCGCTGGTGGATCTCAGCGAGGCGCGCGCGTCGGCGAGGGTTCCGGACGCGCTCGCCCGGGTGCACGCGGCCGTCGGCGGCGTCTGGCAGCAGTTCGGGGCGCACACGATGCTGCTGTCCCCGGGGGAGGTCGCGCCGGTCGCCGCGAGGGACTTTCCCGGCTGGTGGCTCCAGGAGGCGCCGGCCCTGGCGCACGAGGCGCAGTCGTTTCTGTCGTTCTACGAGGACAGCGCGACCTGGTTCGCGTGCGAGCCAGCGTCGTCGCGGGCCGTCGCCCTGGGGCCGGAGCTCGGCGGCGTCCACGCGACGACGGTGGAGTCGGTGCTCGAGCGGCTGTTCACCGGCCTGGCGCGCGGCCAGTGGCCGCGTGACGATCAGCTCCTGGGCCTGTGAGGCGCGCGCGGCCGACTCCGCCGCGCGGGACGCTCAGCTCGCGCCGAGCAGCTCGTCGAGCTGCGTGAACTGCTCGTCGTATCCGGCCGTGCTGCCGGAGGCGATCGCGTCGTCGAGGGCCTGCTTGGAGGGGTAGACGTCGCGCACGACGAGGCGCGTCTTGCCGTCCTGCTCCTCGAAGGTCACCGTGGTGACGGCCCCGCCGTCGCCGCCTTCCTCGTTGGTCCACACCAGGCGCGTGGGCGGCGTCACCTCGAGGTAGCGGCCGTGGAACGCCATCGGCTCGGGGAAGGACGGGTGCGCGAACACGAACTTGTACGTGCCGCCGGTGCGGACGTCGGCCTCGCACGACACGAACGTGATGCCCATCGACTTCGGCGTCCACCACCGCTGGAGCAGCTCGGGCCGGGTCCACGCGTCGAACACGAGCCGCGCCGGCGCGTCGAACGTGCGCGTGATGACGAGCTCGCGGTCGAGCCGCTCCGTCGTCGTGGGGTGCTTCGCGGGGCTGGGATCACTTGCGTTGCTTGCGGCCATCGACCTTCTCCTTGTGCTTCAGCTCCTCGACGAGCTGGTCCAGCGCGTCGAAGCGTGCGGCCCAGAGCTGCTGGTAGCGCTCGAGCCATGCGGTCTCGGCGTCCAGCCGCCGCGGGCCCAGCCTGCACGTCCGCACCCGCCCGACCTTCTCGGTTGCGACGAGCCCCGCCTGCTCCAGGACCCCGACGTGCTTCTTCATGCCCGTGAGGGTCATGTCGAACTTCGCGGCGAGCTCCGTGATCGAGGCGTCGGCTCGACCGAGCTGCTCCAGGACGCCGCGACGGGTCGCGTCCGAGAGGGTCGTGTCCCTATAGTTGTGTAGAAGCCACTTTCTTGGGCGGAAAGCAAAGACGAGAGAGCTTCCGGGTTGCGAACACCGAGGAGCTCTCCCGTGAAGCGACCAACACGATCACTTCGACCCGAC
>WYBA01000363.1 GCA_011526095.1 Myxococcales bacterium
CGAGCCCCGCGGCGGCGCCGCCGGCGGTGACCGCGGCCCCGGCGCGCGGCAGCCACCGCCGCGCGTCGCGCCCGGCGACGCTGCCGCACAGCGCGTTCCACAGCGCCAGGTTCACGACCGACGACAGCGCGATGACGATCAGCGCCACCGCGAACGGCCACGAGCCGCCGCGCGCGACCAGCGCGGGCGCCGCGGTGGCCGCGCCGGCGAGCGCGGCGGCGATCCCGGCGTCGACCCACGGCAGCGGCGCGCGCGACGTCGCCAGGTCGTAGAGCGTCGTGCCGGCGGCGAACGCGACGGCCTGCGTCACCAGCAGGTAGGGCAGCCAGGTCGCGCCGTAGTGGCGCAGGAACGCCGCCTCGGCGTACGCGCGCAGCGCGACCGCCGCCGCCATGCCGAGGAACACCGCGACGACGCCGACGACGTACGCGCGGCGGTTCATCGCCCGGCCACCCTGGCGCGCAGCCGCGCGCTGAGCGCGGCGGCGAGCGCGCGCGCCGCGGGCGGGTGCTCGGCCAGCAGGTCGAGCAGATCGTCGCGGTACAGCCGGATCGCGACGACGACGTCGTCGGCGACCAGCGCCGGCGCCGCCGCCTCGTCGTCGATCGCGGCCAGCTCGCCGGCGAGGTCCCCGACGCCGAGCACGCGCGCGCCGTCGCGCACCGCGCCGGCCGCGATCACCCACACGACGTCGCCGCCGTCGGTCTTGACCGGCAGCGACGCCCCGGGCGCGAACGTCACGGCGGCCGCGCGATCGGCCGCCGCCAGCAGCGCCGCCGCGGGCACCGGCGCCAGCACGGGGCACCCTGCGAGCGCCGCGGCGCGTGCGAGCCGGTCCACCTCGTGCCCCGCCGGCTCGCCCTTACTTCTTGGCCAGCAGCTTCTTCTGGTTGGCCAGGATCGTCTTCTGGTTGGCCAGGATCGTCTTCTGGTTGCCCTGGATCGTCGCCTGGTTGCCCTGGATCGCCTTCTGGTTGGCCTGGATCTTGGCCTGGTTGGCGAGCAGGGTCTCGAGCTTCTTCTGGTTGGCCTCGATCTTGGCCTGGTTCGCCAGGATCTGGTCGAGCTTCTTCTGGTTGGCGGCGATCTTGTCCTCGCCCGCCATGATCGACTTCTGGTTGCCCAGGATCTGATCGAGCTTCTTCTGGTTGGCGGTGATCTTGTCCTCGCCGGACATGATCGACTTCTGGTTGCTCAGGATCTGATCGAGCTTCTTCTGGTTGGAGGCCAGCGCCTCCTCACCAGACAGGATCGTGGCCTGGTTGGTGATGACCTGCTCGAGCTGGGCGAGGATGCGCGCCTGGTTGGCGATGATGATGGTCTCGTCGTCGGCCATGGAAGTCCCCCTTCGGTGAGCCGAATCATGGGCGAGCCCGCCGGGTGGGAGCAAACGCCCGCGGCGGAAAAACCCAATGGACCCAATGGATCCCGCCGCCGGGTGGTCCGTTGGATGGGATCGCCGCGCCCGCGCGTTGTCGGGCGAGGCCCCCCGGAGGAACCATGCGCGCGCTCGACACCCCCATCCGCCTCGCCGCCGGTCGCACCGCGCGCGAGCTCGTCCTGATCGGCCACGGCGTCGCGAGCGTCGCGGTGGCCTGCGCCATCGGCGACCGCAGCTGGAACATCTACGCCTACCTCGGCATCACCCTGCTGTTCGCGACGAGGATGTTCGCGGGCCGCGTCCTCTACCTGTCGCTGTGCACCGGCGCCGCCGCGCTGCAGCTCGCCCACCTGCTGCTGCCGCGCGTCACCCTCGCCGACCAGGCGCCGGTGCTGCTGCAGATCCTCGGCGTCGCGCTGCTGCTGTGCGGGCCGGACCTGGTCCGCCGGTTCGACGACGAGGGCCGCGGCCTCGGCCCGATCCGCAACCTGTGGCGCGAGCTGACCGTGGCGCAGCGCCGCCACCTGGCGTGGGGCGTCCACCTCGTCGGCGCGACCGGCGGCCTCGCCCACCACATCGCGTTCACGCTCGACGGCTTCCGCCAGCCGTCGCCGCCCTGGTTGCTCGCCGCGGTCGTCGCGTGCGGCGTGATCTGCACGCTGTACATCGCCGGCCGCGCGATCGCCGCGCCGCTCGCCGTGGTCGCGGGCGGCGCGATCGCGTGGGCGCTGGCGCCGCACCTCGACGAGGCGCGGGCGGTGCTCGACGGCCGGTTCCCGGCGACGCGGGTGGCGCCCGAGGTGTGGTTCTCGGCGCACTACGTCGTCGTCGCGTTCGCCTGCGCGCTGGCGTCGGCGATCATCGCGCTGCCGTGGGCGGGGCGGTGGCTGGCGCTGGCGTGGCGCCGCCGGTAGCCGGCCCGGGCTCGCTCCCACGCCGCGGTCGTGACCGGTCGGGACGCCTCCTGGGGCCAGTCGACCTGGCCACCCCGGTTGCGCCCGGCCGAAAACCGGACGCCACCCCCCGGCGATCGGCAGCTCCGGCAGCCACCACCGCGCGAGTCGTGGCGCGGACTTGCGGTGTAGGTGAACGTGGCACCGAGGTTGCTCTTGGCCCTGCGCATGCGAACCGCCGCCGCCTCGCTGCTCCTCACCGTGCCCGTCGCCGCCGCCGTCACCGCGGCGCCGGCCCCCGCCGCCGCCCAGGCGCTGTGCACGCCGCCGCGGGTGATGGTCGTGCTCGACAAGTCGAGCTCGATGCAGACCGGCACGATCGGCGGGCAGACCAAGTGGAGCCTGGCGGTCGGCGCGCTCGACACCGTGCTCACCGAGATCGAGGGCTCCGCCGAGGTCGGCCTGATGACCTTCCCGCAGCCCAACGAGTGCGGCCCGGGCGCGCTCGACGTCGCGCCGGCGCTCAACGCGCGCGGCGCGATCATGGGCACGCTGTCGTCGCCGCCGCCGACCGCGGGCAACTGGACGCCGATGGCGCAGACGCTCGACGCCGCCGCGGCCGAGCCGACGCTGATCGGCACCGACGCGCCGCGCTACGTCGTGCTGATCTCCGACGGCTGGCAGTGGTGCTCGCCCTACGACCCCGGCACCCGCTACGACGGCGTCGACGCGGTCGGCAACCTCAACGCCGCCGGCGTCACGACGTTCGTCGTCGGGTTCGGCGGCGCGGTCGACGCCTCGGCGCTGTCGGCGATGGCGGTCGAGGCGGGCACGGCGCGCGCCGGCTGCGACCCGACCAACGACGAGCCGACCGACGCCAACCCCTGCTACTACCAGGCCGACAGCGAGGCCGAGCTGGTCGCCGCGCTGCTCGACATCGCCGACGTCGTCGACGACGAGCTGTGCGACGGCCTCGACAACGACTGCGACGGGCTGGTCGACGAGGGCCTCACCCAGGCGTGCGGCACCGCGTGCGGCGTCGGCGTCGAGACGTGCAGCGCCGGGACGTGGGGCGGGTGCGACGCGCCGCTGCCCGGCGCCGAGGTGTGCGACGGCGTCGACAACGACTGCGACGGCGCGTCCGACACCGGGTGCGAGTGCGTCACCGGCGAGACCCGGCCGTGTGGCGAGACCTCCGACGTGGGCGCCTGCCAGCCGGGCGTGCAGACCTGCGGCGCCGACGGAACGTGGGGCGCGTGCGAGGGCTCGGTCGGGCCGGGCAACGAGATGTGCAACGCGGTCGACGACGACTGCGACGGCGAGACCGACGAGGCGGACCAGGGCGGCGACGACGTCGGGATGGGGCTGTGCGGCCCCGGCGAGCAGTGCGTCGCCGGCGAGTGCGAGCCGCTCGACCCGGTGTTCCCCGAGGCCGAGGACGAGGAGCCCGAGGTCGGCTCGCCGGCCGGCTGCGGCTGCGCCAGCGGCGACGGTCACGGGGGCGGTGGCGCGGTCGGGATGGTGCTGCTCGCCGGCGTGGTCGGGGTGGGGATCCGCCGCCGGTCGCGCGGCGCCCGCCGCGCCGCGTGAAGTTCCGTCGGCGAAACCTCGCCGAAACGTGGCTCGGGCAGGCTGGGCCTCATGGCTTCCAGCCCGCTCGCACCCGAGATGGACGTTCAGGTCCACGGCGCCGGTGGTGACCGCAGCGTCGACGGCATCCTCAAGCTGATCGAGCTGGCGGGCCACCCGCAGCCGCTCGAGCAGACGCTGAACGAGATGTGCCCGCACATCGCCGCGATCGCCGCGTGCGACGTCGCGAGCGTGTACTGCCGCGAGGTCGGCCCGGGCGGCGACGTGCTGGTGATGCGCGGCAACGTCGGGTTCCCGCCGGGCGCGGTCGGCAAGGTGTCGCTGCGGATGGGCGAGGGCATCACCGGGTTCACCGCCGAGTGCATGCGGCCGGTGTCGGTCGCGGTCGCCGAGACCGAGGCCGCGTACAAGCACGTCCCGGGGCTGGGCGAGGAGCGGTTCCCGTCGTTCCTGGCGATCCCGCTGCTCGGCGCCGGCCGCGTCGTCGGCGTGCTCGTGCTGCAGCGGCGGCGCACGATGGCGTTCGCGCCGGCGGAGATCGCGCTGGCGACGGCGCTCGGCGCGCCGATCATCCTGGCGATCGAGAGCGCGCGGCGCCGCCACGGCGAGGCGGCGAAGGGGCGGTCGGCGCGGCTGACCGGCGTGCCGCTGGTGCCGGGCACGGCGATGGGCCGCGTCGCGGTGATGCCGACCTTGACCGGGCTGCCCGAGCCGGCGACGCCGGGCATCGACCTGGCCGCCGGGCTCGAGCGGCTGCGCGTCGATCTCGAGCGCGCCGCGCGGCGGCTGCGCGGCGAGCAGGACGCCGAGGTCCGGCGCGCGCTCGACAACCTCGAGCTGGCGCTGATCGACCAGCGGTTCCGCGAGCGCCTCGTCGACGGCACGCAGGCGTTCCGCGCCGGCGCGTCCGCCTCGACCGTCGTCGGCGCGCTGCGCGGGGTCGCGCGCGACTACGCGCGCGTGCCGTACCGCGTGCCGGTCCGCGGCGGCGCGATCGAGCCGGCGCTGGAGGAGCGCGCCCGCGAGATCGAGGACCTGTGCGTGCTGCTGTACGCCAGCGCGACGCGCCAGCCGCTGCTGCCGCCGGGCGGCGTGTGGGTCGGCGAGCGGATCGGCGCGTTCGTCGCGCTGTGCGCGGTCGCGCGCGGCGCCGCGGCGCTGGTGTCCGACGGGACGCTGGTGGACGGCCCGGGGCTGGCGATCGCGCGCGCCGGCGAGATCCCGGTGCTGACGCAGGTCGATAGCCTCTACGCCTGGGTCCGCCCCGGCGACCTCGTCGTCGTCGACGCCGACGACGGCGTGCTGCGGGTCAACCCGGCGGAGGCGTCGGTCGAGGAGCTGCGCAAGCAACGGCGTTGACGGCGCGCGCGACCGCGCGATCCACGAGCGCGCGGGTCGGTTGACTGCGATCTTGCGGGAATAGCCCCCGGTAGCGTCAGGTTGGCGGCGGCGAGGAGAGCCCGTGAACCGCAAGTGGATCGTGATCGGAGGGGCCGCGGCGATCGCCGTGGCCATC
>WYBA01000364.1 GCA_011526095.1 Myxococcales bacterium
ATTCCCCGGGCCCGCCGCGCGTTACTTGCAGCCGACCGCGGTGATGATCGCCTCGTCCTCGCCGCGCGCGAACAGCACGAAGTCACCGGCGTCGATCTTCGACTTGCTCTTGCCCGAGCTCTTGCCGGACTTGGGCTGGATCGAGATGTCGAGCGCGACCCGCGTCTTCTTCTTCTTGATGACGTCGGTGAGCGTGACGGTGACCTTGGCGCCCGGCGCGTCGTAGTCCTCGGTCTGGCCCTTCTGCACCTGCTTGGCCAGGCGCGCCCGCTGGCGGAACGTGTTCCACGCCGAGAACGCCTTGCTCTTGAGCTTCCTGGACACGTCCTTGAGCTGCGGATCGATCCCGGGGTCATCGGTCTTGCTCGCGACGATCTCGATGACCTCGCAGCTCATCGACTGGTCGGCGCGGGCCACCGCCGGCCGCGCGATCACGAACGCCGCGGCCACCGCGGCCATGGCGAGCCACTGCAACGCTCGCGTCTTCATATTCCCTCCACGGTGTCATCGGTCAGCCAGATCACGGTCGTCTCCTCGCCGTCCTCGCCCTCGACGGTGAACACCGTCCCGCTGCCGTCCTCGACGTCGAGCGACTCGACCTCGACCGGCTCGATCGGCTCGGCGACCGGCACGACCTGCGGGCCGCCGCCCGGCTCGCCCGGGCCGGCGCCGCCGTCCTTGATCACGGTGCCGCCGCTCGCGACCTGGGTGCCGCCGGCCGTGCCGCCGGAGGTCGGGGCCGCGGGCCGCATCACCAGCATGATCGCCGCGACCGCGCCGGCGCTGAGCGTGCCGGTGAGAATGTGGCCGCGGTGGGCGTCGAGCCAGCGGATGAACCGGCCCCACGCGCCGGGCCGCGCCGGCGCCACGACCGGGCGAGCCGGCGCGGGCGCGGGCGACGCCTGCAGGTCGAGCTGCTTGTCGATCTCCCCCCACATCGCGCCGAGCCGGCGCTCGATGTCGGGGCCCGGCGCATCCGCGACGCGCTCGAGGTGCGTGCGCACCAGGTCGCCGACCTCCGCGTATGCGTCGAGCCGGGCGCGCGCGTCGGCGTCGCCGGCCACCGCGGCCTCGGCCTCGGCGCGCAGCGCCTCGTCCAGCTCGCCGTCGGCGAGCTGCATGAGGTCGAGCCCCGAGGGGCCCTGGTGAGGGCGGTGCTTGGTCACGGTCTATCGTCCTGTGGAACCTTTGACGCGGGACCCGCCGGAGGTTTCAACGCGATCTTCAGGAGGATCTGCAGGTGGATCGCCACCCGCCGGGGCGGCGGGATCCCCCCCCAGCTCGGCCAGCAGCTCCGGGCTGGGGTTGTCGATCAGATCGAGCAGGCGGCGCTGCATGTTCTTCCGGGCGTGGAACAGCCGGGACATGATCGTCCCCTTGGCGCACCCCATCACCGCCGCCATCTCCTCGTAGGACAGGCCCTCGACCTCGCGCATCACCAGGACGGCGCGGTGGTTCTCGGACAGCTCGGACAGCGCCGCCTCGACCCGCCCGGCGATCTCCTTGTCCATCAGCGCCCGGCCGGGATTCCCTCGCAATATCCGAGGGATGAGATCCTCGTCGCCGACCCGGGCGTCCTCCTCACGGACGTTCTGATCGGTGAAGTCGACCGCCTTGCTCCGCCGGTGCTTGCGGATGTGGTCGATCGAGAGGTTCATCACGATCCGGTACAGCCACGTGTAAAAGCTCGACGTGCCCTCGAACTTGTCGAGGTAGCGGTGCGCCTTGATGAAGGCGTCCTGGACCACGTCGAGCGCGTCGTCGGGGTTGCGGACCACGCCGTAGGCCAGCGCGTAGGCGCGGCGCTGGTAGCGCTCGAACAGGGTGCGGAACGCGGCCCGGTCGCCGGCGCGCGCGGCGTCGACGAGCTCGCGATCGTCCACCGGCTCGCGCGCGGCGGCGTCGCGGCCGGCAGGGGCCCGCTTGGTCACGGCCGCAATGTAACACCGCTCGCGCGCGGCCGGACGCAGCGGGCCGCGCTATGCTGCCGCGACGTGCGGCACGCGCCGCGCGTGTGCCTCGACGTGGACTCTCCGGACACCAACGCTCCCCCGGCCGATCGCATCCGCGCGTTCCTGTCCGACGTGCGGGCGCGGCTGCGCCGCCACGACGGCCTGCGCGTCGCGTACTGGGCGCTCGCCGCGCTGCTCGCGCTCGGCCTGCTGCTGCCGCTGGTCGCGCTCGCGGTGGTGGGCGCGCGCCCCACCGCGATCGCCGTGCTCGCCGGGTTCGGGCTGATCGGCGGCCTGGTCGCGCTCGCCGCGCTGGTGCTCGGCGTGATCGTCCCGGCGCGGCGGTGGCGCGGCGACGCCGCGGTCGCGCGCTGGGTCGGGCGCCAGGCGCCGCCGGTCGCCTCGGATCTGCTGTCCGCGGTGGAGCTGCGCGACGCCGCGCCGCGCCCGGGCGCGCCGTCGCCGGCGCTGGTCGACGCGCTGGTCGAGGCGACCGCGCGCAAGCTCGACGCGCTGTCGCCGCGCGCGCTGGTGCCCGTGCGCGCGGTGCGCCACGCATCGGTCGCCTGCCTCGGCGCGCTCGCCGTCCACGCCGGCGTCGTCGTCGCCGCGCCGCGCGTGGTCGCGGACGGCTGGCTGCGCGTGCTCGAGCCGCCGCGCGCCGCGTTCGGCGGCGCGGCGAGCACGCCGACCCCGCTGGTCGGCGATCTCCACGTCCGCCTCGAGCACCCCACCTACACCCGCCGCCCGCCGACCGAGCTGGCGTCGTCGTCGGGCGAGTTCCGCGCGATGCCGGGCACCCGCGTGACCCTGACGACCCGCCCGCTCGAGCCGGTGACCAACGCGTGGCTGGTGCTCGAGCACGCCGCGCCCGACCGCGCCCCCGAGGAGCTACCGATGGTGGCCGACGGCGACGCGCTGCGCGTCAGCTTCGTCGTCGACGGCCCGGCGCGCTACCGGTTCGGGGTCGAGCGCCCGGGCCGCCACAAGCTGATCGAGGCGACGCCGCGCCAGATCGAGATCGAGCCGGACCTCGCGCCGACGGTCGAGCTGCTCGCGCCGGCCGACGAGCTGGACGTCACCAGCATGAAGCGGGTCGAGCTCGCGATCACCGCCGAGGACGACCACGGCCTGCGCGAGGTCGAGCTGGTGTGGTCGAGCGGCGGCGAGCAGACGCGCAAGCCGCTCGCGATCATCCCTGCAGGGCCCGCGGGCGACGGCGCCGCCGACCACCTCGTCGGCCGCGTCCAGGCCAAGGTCGTGTGGGACCTCGCCGAGGTCGCGCTGGCGCCCGGCGCGCGCGTCGACTACCACGTCGAGGTCACCGACAACGACGCGGTCGGTGAGCCCAACGTCGGCACGTCGAAGGTGTTCCACCTGCGCGTGTTCAGCCCGCGCGAGCGCCACGAGCAGCACCTCGCGCGCCAGCAGGAGGTCGCCGAGAAGATGCTGCGCGTCCTCGCCGCCCGGCTCACGCTGGACCCCGAGGCGGTCGCGGTGCGCGACGAGCTGCACCGGGTCAGCGACGAGCTCGTCGTCGAGCTCGGCACGCTGGTCGCCGCGTACGACAAGGACCCGCAGGCCGACAAGCGGATGCGCGCGGACCTCGACGCGATGCGCGGCCGGATCGACAAGCTGACCGACGCCGAGAAGAAGCTGCTCGACAAGCTGCCGCGGCCGCGCCCCGGCGCCGCGGCGCCGGCCGCCGTGCCCCGGATCGCGCCGCGGTTCGCCGCGTCGGACCGCGCCGTGATCGCCGAGCTCGAGGACGACGTGATCACGCTCGCCGACTGGCTCGATCGCGAGCGGCTGGAGACGCTGCTCGACATCTCCGACGAGATCGCGGCGCACCGCCGCCGGCTCGACGAGCTGATGGAGCAGTACGCCAAGACCGGCGACCCGCGGCTCGCCGCCGAGATCCAGCGCGAGCTCAAGGCGCTGGAGCAGCGGCTCGCCGAGCTGGCGCAGAAGCGCGCCGGGATGGCCGACGACGTCCTCGATCAGTTCGTCCACACCGACGCGATGCAGGACAAGCGCGCCGACGGCTGCGTCGACGAGGTCCGGCGGCTGTTCGACGCCGGCCAGGTGGCGGAGGCGCAGGCGAAGCTCGCGACGTGCAGCCGCCAGCTCGACGACGCCGCGCGCGCGATGGAGCAGGCGCTCGACCAGCTGCGCGGCGACAAGTTCTCGGACGAGCAGCGCCAGCTCGACGAGCTGATGAACGAGCTCGCCGACGTCGCCGAGGAGCAGACCCAGATCGCCGCCGAGGCGGACCGGATCTTCGAGCGCTACGCCGAGCAGGCCGACGACCTGATGAAGGACAAGGCCAAGGAGGCGCGGCGCAAGCTGGCGACCACGCTCGACAAGCTGCGCGACCGGCTCGGCGCGATCCCCGAGGCCGGCGTCACCCCGTTCGCCCAGGAGGAGCTCGACATCGTCGAGCGCCGGCTCGACGACCTCGAGCACATGCTCGAGGACGGCGACCTCGCCGAGGCGCTCGGCATGGCGCGCCAGGCCAAGCAGTCGCTCGACACCGTGTCGGCCGAGCTCGAGGCGGCGATCGAGGACGATCCCGGCTCGCCGTGGGCGAAGGACACCGCCGACTCGCTCGACGCGGTCGAGCGCGCCCACGCCCCGGCCGACAAGCTGATCGAGGAGCTCGAGGCGCTCGCGCCGTCGCCGGAGCAGATCATGGACGGCGACGACAAGAAGGCGCTCGACCGGCTGCGCCGGCGCCAGGGGCTCAACGAGGAGCGCGCCAAGAAGCTCGGCGAGCGAGCCAAGGCCGCCGGCGGCGAGCTACCCGGCGACGCCGGCCAGGTCGTGTCCGACAAGGTCGGCGACGCGCGGCGCAAGATGGACCAGGCCGAGGGCCGGATGAAGGCGCGCGATCCGGCGGCCGCGCGCGACGCCGCGCGCGCCGCGGCCGAGGCGCTGCAGCAGGCGCGCGACCAGGCGAAGAAGGCGGCGCGCCAGCAGCTGTCCGACGGCGGCGCCGGCCTCGACGACGAGCCGATCCAGATCCCCGGCGCCGACGAGTACCGCGCGCCCGAGCGGTTCCGCGAGGACATCCTCGAGGCGATGAAGCAGCGCGCGCCCGAGGGCTTCGACGACCTCGTCCAGCGCTACTACGAGGAGCTGATCCGGTGACGCGCGCCCGGGGCACGACCCTCCGGCGCGCCGCGCTCGCGCTCGCGCTGATCGTCGCCGCCGCGGCCGCGCCGGCGGGCGACGCCGACGCGCGCAAGGCGCGGTCGCAGCTCGGCGAGGTGATCCGCGCCTCCCGGCTGCTCGACCAGGGGCGGCTCGCCGACGCGCGCCAGGCGGTCGCGGCGCTCGTCGCGCGCGCGCCCGACGCGCCCGAGGTGCGGTGGCTCGCCGCCGAGGTCGCGTTCCACGACGGCGACTACGCCGCGGCGGTCGCCAAGCTCGACGGCCTGGACGACGC
Organism: Myxococcales bacterium; assembly: GCA_011526095.1. Classification (GTDB taxonomy): domain Bacteria; phylum Myxococcota_A; class Polyangia; order Haliangiales; family Haliangiaceae; genus WYBA01. The sequence goes on from WYBA01000364.1 coordinate 5,401, forward strand.
CGACGTCGAGGGCCGGGTCGGCCAGACCCGCGCGCTCGCCGCGTCCACGCTGTCCGTCACCCGGGACTTCGCGAGCCACGAGTCCGCCGGCGGCCACTTCGTCATCCTCTACCCGCCCGGCCCCGACGAGGCGATCGTCGAGCTCGCCGCGGACACGCTCGAGGCGGCGTACCGCGAGGTCGGCGCCGACCTCGGCTGGACGCCGACCGATCAGGTCCGGGTCGAGCTGCTGGCGCGGCCGGCCGACCTCGCGAAGCTGTCGCCGCTCACCGAGAGCGACATCGAGACCACCGGCACGATCGCGCTGTCGAAGTACGGCAAGCTGATGGTCGTGTCGCCGCGCGCGACGCTGACCGGCTACGCGTGGATGGACACGCTGACCCACGAGTACGTCCACCTCGTCGTCTCGGCGATCAGCCACGACACCGTGCCGGTGTGGCTGCAGGAGGGCCTGGCCCGGTTCGCCCAGGAGCGGTGGCACCGCCCCGGCGGCGCGGCGCTGCCGCCGGCCGACCAGGCGCTGCTCGCGACCGCGCTCAAGGCGCGCAAGCTGATCGACCTCGACGCGATGCACCCGTCGATGGCCAAGCTGCCGAGCCAGGAGGCGGCGGCGCTCGCCTACGCCGAGGTGCTGACGCTGGTGGCGTGGATCCACGGCAAGGTCGGGTGGGAGGGGATCCGCGAGATCCTCGCGCTGCAGAAGGGCGGCAAGAGCGCGCCGCGCGCCGTCGCCGAGGTGCTGGACCTGTCGTGGGCCAAGGTCCAGAAGGAGTGGAAGGCGCACCTCAAGACGCTCGACCTCGGCGCGGGCAAGGGCCTGGCCGGGCGCGCCGGCAAGCGCGTGCGGTTCGACAAGGGCGGCGAGGCGTCGGACAACGTCGGGCTCGACGAGGTCACCTCCGCCAAGGCGCGCAAGCACGCGCGGCTCGGCGGGATGATGCGCGCGCGCGGCCTGCTCGACGCCGCCGCGGTCGAGTACGAGAAGGCGCTCGCGATCGCCGGGACCGACGCGTTCGTCGCGGCGAAGCTGGCGCGCACCTACGTCGAGCTGGGCAAGTACGCCGAGGCGCTCGAGCTGGCCAGGCCGCTGGCCGCGCTCGACGAGCACGACCCGACCGCGGCGGTCACGCTCGGCGTCGCCGCCGCGGCCCAGGGCGACCACGCCGCCGCCGCCGCCGCGTTCGAGCAGGCGCTGCGGGTCAGCCCGTTCGACCCCGCGGTGCGGTGCGGGCTCGCCGAGGTCTACGCGCAGCTCGCCGACGCGCGCGAGGCGCGCGAGCGCAAGGCGTGTCAGCGCTTGCGGAGCTGACGGGCCGGGCGCATGCTTGCCCGTCGCCGCCTGCCGGCGGGATCTGCTGGACATGGAACGCTCGCCCAAGAACGCCGACGACGCCCCCCCGAACGTCACCGCGCTGCGCCCGCGCGCCATGACCGACGCCGGAGTCGGCGCCGTCGGCGGCACGCGCTCCGACACCGAGCCCGTGCCCGAGCCGGCGCCCGAGCTGCTCGGCGCCGCACCGGCACCGGGCGGCGACGGCGCGGCGGACCCGGCGGCGCGGCGCGAGGCGGACCTCGCCGCGGTCGCCGAGATCGCGCGCGCCCACGATCAGATCATCGCCGAGATCGAGAAGCGCATCGTCGGCCAGCGCAAGGTCGTCGAGCACCTGCTCACCGCGCTGTTCGCGCGCGGCCACTGCCTGTTCGTCGGCGTGCCCGGGCTGGCCAAGACCCTGCTGATCTCGACGCTCGCCGAGACGCTGAACCTCGGGTTCAGCCGGATCCAGTTCACCCCGGACCTCATGCCGTCGGACATCACCGGCACCGAGGTGCTCGAGGAGGACCACGGCACCGGCCGCCGCACGTTCCGGTTCATCCGCGGCCCGGTGTTCGCCAACCTGGTGCTCGCCGACGAGATCAACCGCACCCCGCCGAAGACCCAGGCGGCGCTGCTGCAGTCGATGCAGGAGTACCGCGTCACCGCCGGCGGCCACACCCACGACCTGCCGCTGCCGTTCCTGGTGTTCGCGACCCAGAACCCGATCGAGCAGGAGGGCACGTACCCGCTGCCCGAGGCGCAGCTCGATCGCTTCATGTTCCAGGTCGACGTCGACTACCCGACGGACGCCGAGGAGGAGGAGATCGTCCGCCAGCAGACCTCGGACTGGCGGCCGGAGCTGACGCGCGTGCTGTCGCCGAAGCGGATCGTCGAGCTCCAGGAGCTGGTGCGCCGCGTCCCCGCCGCCGACCACGTCATCAAGTACGCGGTCGCGCTGGCGCGCGCGACGCGCCCCCAGGCGCCGACCGCGCCGGCGTTCGTCAAGCAGTACGTGGCGTGGGGCGCCGGCCCGCGCGCCTCGCAGTTCCTCGTCCTCGCCGGCAAGGCGCGCGCGATCCTCGACGGCCGGTTCGCGGTGTCGCAGGACGACATCGCCGCGCTCGCGCGCCCGACGCTGCAGCACCGCCTGATCCTCAACTACCGCGCCGAGGCCGAGGGCGTGCGCCCGGGCGACCTCGTCGACCGGCTGCTCGGCGTCGTGGCGACCTAGGCGGGCGGCCGTGCCGTTCCTCGACCCGGTCGCGATCGCCCGCCTCGGCTCGCTGCCGATCCGCGCGCGCGTGATCGTCGAGGGCGCGCTGAGCGGGCTGCACCGCGCGCGCCTGCACGGCAGCTCGGTCGAGTTCGCCGAGCACAAGGAGTACTCGCCGGGCGACGAGATCCGCCGGATCGACTGGAAGGCGTACGGCAAGCTCGACCGCTACTACGTCAAGCAGTACGAGCAGGAGTCGCAGCTCACCGTCTACCTCGTGCTCGACGGCTCGGGCTCGATGGAGTTCGCCGGCGGCGGGCTGCGCAAGCTCGACTACGCCGGCACGCTGCTCGCCGCGATCGCGTACCTGGTGATCCAGCAGCAGGACAAGGTCGGGCTGCGCGTGTTCGGCGACCGCGCGGTCGACGTGCTGGTGCCGCCGCGCGGCAAGACCTCGCACCTGCACGATCTGCTCGCGGTGATCGACCAGGTGATGGCCGGCGGCGGGCGCGGCGACGAGGGCCCGGCCGACGCGCTCGAGCGCGTCGCCGAGCTCGCGCGCAAGCGCCGCGCGCTGATCGTGCTGGCGTCCGACCTGTTCGACCCCGACGACCGCACGCTGACGACGCTGCGCCAGCTCCGCGCCCAGCGCCACGACGTCGTGTGCCTGCAGGTGCTCGACCCGCACGAGCGGACCCTGCCGTACGAGGGCCTCACGCTGTTCGAGGCGCTCGAGAGCGATCACCGCCTGCTCGCCAACCCGGCGGCGATCCGCAAGGAGTACCTCGAGCGGATGGACGCGTTCATCGCGCGGTGCGCGAGCGAGTGCGCCGACGGCGGCGTCGACTACCACCTGGTGTCGACCGAGGTCCCGATCGAGGCGGCGCTGCTCGACATCCTCACGATGCGCGCGCGCCAGCGCGTCCACGGCGGCGGCGGCGACCACGCCGGCGCGGTGCCGGTCGACCACGCCGAGGACGGCCCGTGAGCGCCGCGAACGGAATCCGGCTCCGAAGGAGATCGGGCGGGCGTCTGCGCCCGGCCGATCGATCGACCCACGGACGGACGGAGGTCCGTCCGTGAGCGGCGCGACGGGAGCCGCGCGATGAGCTTCCTCGCCCCGCTGATGCTGGTCGGCGCGCTCGGCCTGCTCGTCCCGCTGATCATCCACCTGATCGGCCGGCGCCGCGCCAAGGTCGTGCGGTTCGCCGCGCTCGACTTCCTGATGGCGTCGAAGCGCAAGACCGCGCGGCGGCTGCAGCTGCGCGAGCGCCTGCTGTTCGCGGTGCGCGCGCTGGTGTGCGTCGCGATCCCGCTGGCGCTGGCCAAGCCGGTGACGTCGTGCCGCGCGACCGGCCCGTCGGTCGAGCGCGGACCGCAGGCGGCCGTGCTCGTGATCGACGACTCGTTCGGCGCGGGCTACCAGCTCGACGGCACGACGCTGCTCGCGCGCGCGGTCGCCGCCGCGCGCCACCTGCTCGACCAGCTCGGGCCCGAGGCCGAGGTCGCGGTCGTGCGCGCGTCGGAGGCCGCGGACAACCCGGGCGAGCTGACCCGCGAGCACCTGCGGATGCGCGACACACTCGGCGACCTGCAGCCGACCGCGCGCCCGGCGGACCTGAACCGGGCGCTGGCGCGCGCCGCGCAGCTGCTCGCCGGCAGCTCGCACGCCCGGCGCACGGTCTACCTGCTGTCGCCGCTCGCGGCGACGGCGCTGCGCGCCGGCGAGCCGCCGTGGGGCGAGGGCGGGCCACGGCTCGAGGTCGTCGACCTGCGGGGCGGCGCCGCGCTGCCCAACCGCGCGGTCGTGCGCGCCACGGTCGAGGCCGATCCGTCGACCGGCAGCCGCGGCATCGCGGTGACCGCCGAGATCGCGGCGTACGGCGGCGAGCCGGCCGACGACGTCGCCGTGTCGCTGCGGGTCGCCGACCGCGTCGTGGCGACCGGCACCGTCGATCTCCGGCCGGGGCAGCGCCAGGTCAAGCGGTTCCTCGCGACCCTGCCGCCCGGCAAGCGCGCCGCGGCGATCGCGGTCGAGCTCGAGGCCGACGCGCTGCCGGTCGACGACCGGCGGTGGCTGCACACCGCGGTGCGCGACGAGATCCGCGTGCTGCTGGTCAACGGCGACCCGCGCACGACGCGCCACGACGACGAGCTGTTCTACGTCGAGGCCGCGCTGCGCCCGGGCGATCGCGCCGACACCGGCACCGCGATCACGACGATCACCGCCGACGAGCTCGCCGAGGCCGAGCTCGACCAGTTCGACGTCGTCGTGCTGGCCAACGTCGCGGCGCTGCCGGCCGAGCGGGTCGAGCCGCTCGACCGCTGGGTCCGCAACGGCGGCGGGCTGATGGTGACGCTGGGCAACCGCGCCACCGCCGAGGGCTACCGCGACACGATGCGGCCGCTGTTGCCGCAGGAGCTCGCCGATCCGATCGACGCGACGTGGGGCGCAGCGCCCGACGAGCGCGCCGGCCGCGTGCTGCGGCTGACCAAGTGGGAGGCCGATCACCCGATCTTCGCGCCGTTCAGCCAGGACGCGCCGGGGCTGCGCGACGCCAGCTTCCACCGGGTGTTCCTGCTCGGCCCGACGACGGACACCGCCGATCGCAAGGTGCTGGCGCGCTACACCAACGGCGCCGCCGCGCTGGTCGAGGCGGCGCGCGGTGACGGGCGCCTGCTGCTGTTCACCTCGACGATCGACCGCGACTGGAACGACCTCGCGATCCACACCGGCTACCTGCCGGTGGTGCAGCAGGCGGTCCGTCACCTCGCGCGCAAGCAGCAGCGACGCCACGCCGACGACCTGCTGGTCGGGCGCGGGGTCGCGCTGCCCACGCTCGACCTCGCGCGGCTCGAGGTCCGCGCGCCCGACGGCAAGGGCACGGTGTTCGAGGGCGAACGGATCGCCGGGCGGGCGTTCGTGCGGTTCCTCGGCGCCGATCGCCCGGGCGTCTACCGCGTGCTCGCCGCCGACGACAGCGGCGCGACCGCGGAGCGCGACGAGCTCGCGTTCGCGGTCAACCTCGATCCGCGCGGCTCGGACCTGACGCCGGCGCCGCCCGAGGCCCTCCCCGCCTCCGGCACCGGCGAGGGCCGCGGCGAGGGCGCGAACACCCGCCGGGTCGAGCTGTGGCACGCGGTCGCCGCGGGCCTGTTGTTGCTGCTGCTGCTCGAGTCGCTGCTCGCGCTGCGGTGAGCCGGAGCCGGAGCCGGAGCCGGAGACGGAGACGGAGCCGGAGACGGCGACGGCCTACGCGCGGCCGGCGAGGCGGTCGGCGAGCTGGCGGTGGGCGTAGGCGCCGACGACGTCGCGCCCCGGGCGCGCCGCGCGGCCGTCGGCGTGGGCGCGCTTGAGCGCGGCGACGCGCCCGGCCGCCTCGGCGACGCGGGCGCGGAACGCGGTGTCGCGCTCGGCGCGACGGATCAGCGCCTGCCGCGCCAGGTGCTGGTGCCCCTCGTCGCGGCACAAGAGCAGCACGTCGCACCCGGCGTCGATCGCGCGCACCGCCGCGTCGTCGATCCCGAAGTGGTCCGCGATCGCCTTCATGTCGAGATCGTCCGACACGATCACGCCGCGGTAGCCCAGCTCGCCGCGCAGGATCCCGTCGATCGCCGCGCGCGACAGCGTCGCCGGGACCGACGCGTCCACCGCCGCGAACACGACGTGCGCGGTCATGATCATCGGCACGCCCGCGGCCGCCGCGGCGCGGAACGGCGCGAGCTCGACCGCGTCCAGGCGCGCGCGGTCGTGGTCGATCCGCGGTAGCTCGAGGTGGCTGTCGAGGTGGGTGTCGCCGTGGCCGGGGAAGTGCTTGCCGCAGCCGAGCACGCCGGCGGCGGCGAGCCCACGGGCGAACGCCAGCGCGCGCCGCGCCACCGCGTCGGCGTCGCGCCCGAACGCGCGGTCGCCGATGATCGGGTTGGCGTCGTTGGTGTGGACGTCGAGCACCGGCGCGAAATCCACGTCGACGCCGAGCGCCGCGAGCTCGGCGCCGAGCGCGCGGCCGACCTGCTCGGCGAGCTCGGCGTCGCGCGGCGCGCCGAACCCGTCGTGCTGGAGCATCGGCGGCCACTGGGTGGCCGGCGCGCGGATCCGCGCGACCCGACCGCCCTCCTGATCGATCGCCACCAGCAGCGGCGCGTCGGCCGGCGCGGCGGCGTGGAGCTCCTCGATCAGCGCCGCGGCGTGGTCGAGATCGCACAGCTCGCCGACCGGCGCCTCCCCCGCGGTGAACCGCAGGTTGCGCTTGAACAGGATCGCGGCGCCGACGTCACCCGCGCCGATCCGCGCGCGCAGGCCGGCGTCGACCTCGGGGCCGGCGAACCCGACCCACAGCAGCTGCCCGACGTCGCGCGCGATCTCGGTCGTGGTCATGCCGCCGACGATACCGCACGCGTCACGGCATCGTCGCGGTCAGGCACACCAGGCTCGGCGCCGCGCACACCGCCTCGGCCTTCGGCGCGATCACGAACACCTCGGTCCGCTGGTGGACCCCGCCGACCGACAGCGCGACGGCGAACGAGCCCTCCGAGCCCGTCGCCGGCGGCTCGATCACCCGAAACGACGCCTGGCACGTCGTCACCAGCGCGCCCGGCGGGCCGCCGCCCGCCGGCACGAGCCCGACCGTCCACCCCTGCTGCACCGGCCCGCCGATCAGCTGCCACGTGCACAGCGTCGAGCCCGCGCCCGCGTCGAGCGGGAACGTCGGTTCGGGGCACAGCCCGCCGTCGGGCGTGAGCAGCTGATCGCAGTCGTGGAGCACGTCGGCGCCGCACGCCAGCCGGTTGTCGTCGGCGTCGACGCAGTCGGCGAAGCCCTCGCACACGCCGAGCGGCAGCGGCGTCTCGGCCTCGCTGACGCACGCGTCGCGGTAGGTTCCGGTCGAGCTGTCGCACGACCGGAACCCGTAGAAGCACGTGTTGACGTCGGCGTACTCGAAGCACGGCTGCGGCTCCGGCTCGGTCAGCGGATCGCAGTCCTCGTCGACGTGCGTGTCGCACACCTCGGGGTTGCCGGGGAACCGGTGCTCGTCCATGTCGTCGCAGTCGTCACGGCACGCCACGCCGTCGAGGTCGAGGTCGCCCTCGTCGACCTGCTCGTCGCAGTCGTCGCTGACGCCGAGCGCGTCGCCGTCGCAGCCGTCGTAGGCGCCCGGGTAGACCGTCTCGTCGAAGTCGTCGCAGTCGTCGATGCACAGCGCCGGATCCTCGTCGGTGTTGACCGCCTCGTCGATCCCCTGGTCGCAGTCGTCGTCGGTCTGGTTGCAGACCTCGTCGGCGCCCGGGTGCACGGCCTCGGCGTCGTCGTCGCAGTCGGTGGCGCAGGTCGCGCCGTCGCCGTCGATGTCGTCGTCGAGCACGCCGCCGTCCCCGACCCGCCCCTCGTCGACCAGCTGATCGCAGTCATTGTCGGCGCCGTCGGCGCACACCTCCGGCGTCATCTCGTCGACCTGCTCGTCGCAGTCGTTGTCGACGCCGTCGTCGCACCGCTCGTTCATCCCCTCGTCGATCTGCTCGTTGCAGTTGTTATCGATCCCGTCGACGCAGTCCTCGACGTTCCCGGGCGCGCGCGCGCCGTCCTCGTCGTCGCAGTCGACCTGGCAGGTCGCGCCGTCGTCGTCGAGATCGCCGTCGTCGGCGACGTCCGAGCAGTCGTCGTCGACCCCGAGGCTGTCGCCGATGCAGGCGTCGTACGCGCCGGGGTGGATCCGCGGGTTGGCGTCGTCGCAGTCGCCGCCGGCCGCCTCGTGGCCGTCGCAGTCGCGATCATCGGGCCCGACGATCAGCCCGGCCTCGAGGCCGACGCACCCGGTCTCGGTCTCCCACACGCTCCCGACCGGCCCGAGCACGACGTCGTACGCGAGCAGGTAATCCGATGGGACCTGCGGGAGATCGAGCATCGCGGCCGCGACCGGCTGCCCGCCGCTGTAGCCGACGACCGCGACCCGCACCGGCACGCCGTCGCCCAGTCCGTCGCCCGGGTACAGCTTGATCGTGTGCCGCGCGTCGGTCAGCGGCGCGTCGAGCGCGATGTCGTCCTCGGGCGCGCGCGCGCCGGCGAACGTGTCGCCGTCGGCGACGCCGACGTAGAGGTGGAGCTTGTCGACCGGCGCGACCTCGGGGGCCTGCGCCACGTCGAGCAGCACGCCGCCCTCGACGCCGCACCCGGCGAGCGCGACCGCGGCGGCGGCCGCGACCAGCGCGCCGCGCGCGCCGGTCACGGCGCCACCTCCGCGCAGCGCAGCTCGGTCGGGCCGCCGTCGCACCCGACGCGGTTCGGATCGACGAGCAGCGCGAGCCGCCGCTCGACCCCGTCGGTCACGCCGGTGATCATGAAGAACCGGGGCAGCGGCACGGCGGGCGCGTCGGCGACGACCAGCTCCGCGTCGCACGGCCCGACGAAGCTGAGCAGCGGGCCGCCGTCGCCGCGCGGGCGCAGGCCGACGTTCCACGCCAGCTGCTGGATGTTGCCGACCAGCCGCCAGCCGCACTCGCCGTCGTCGTTCTCGACCAGATCGCGCAGCTCGAACACGGCCGGCACGCACGCGCCGCCGTCGCCGGTGTCGAGCTTGCAGTGGAGGTAGCCGTCGGCGAAGCACGCCGGGTCGGACCCGACGTCGCACTCGGCCCACGTCTGGCAGACGTCGAGATCGGCCTCGGGCAGGCTCACGGCGTCGACGCACGCGCCGTACCCGGCGTCCGGCCCGCTGTCGACGCAGCTCGCCTGGCCGAGCGCGCACCCGACGACGTTGCCCTCGGCGTCGGTCGCGACCAGCGGGCACGGCCGCGGCGGCGGGACGTGCTCGGGGTCGCAGTCGCTATCGACGCCATCGCACGCCTCCGGCGCCCCCGGGTAGATCGAGCCATCGGTCATGTCGCAGTCGCCGCCGCACACCACCTCGTCGCCGTCGGTGTCGCCCGCGATCTGCGGATCGAGATCGTCGCAGTCGACCGTGAAGTCGAACGCGTCGTCGTCGCAGTCGGCGTCGGTGCGCGACACGACGACGTCGCCCTTGACCACGCAACCCGGGCTGAGCTCCTCGGCGGCGCGCAGCTCGATCGCGACGCGCTTGACCAGGTCGGCCTCGAACGCGATCGGCGCGCCGAGCTCGCCCCACGCGATCAGCTCGCCGCCGCCGTCGTACGCGAGCGCCGCGACCCACACCGCCGTGCCCGGCTCGACGCCGTCGGGGCGGAGCATCACGGTGTGCGGCGTCTGGCGGACGTCGACGTCGACCGCCGCCTGCTGGGCGTCGGCCACGCCCCACATCGCCGAGTCCGGCGCGACGCCCTGATCGACGATGACCATCGTGTCGATCCGCGCCGGCTGCTGGACGAGCCCCTCGCCGTGGATCTCCACAAGGATGCCAGTGTCGTCGGAGCAAGCGGCCAGGGCGAGCGCCGCGGCGACGATCAAGGTGCGCGCGTTCATGGGTCCCCCAGGCGAGGCGAATCAGAGGAGGTCGCAGGCGTAGGCCGAGAATCTTACCCCCGCGCCCCCGATCGACGGATGATGTTCCGCACAGCCGAGGGGATCCCCGCGCGCCGATGATGACGTGTCACGCGCGCTCGGCGATAATGGCGGTTCCGGTCGCGTCCACGGCAATGTGTACGCCGATGTGCGCGCCCGGCCGCATGTCCCGCCGTCCCCCAGATCTCACGCCGAGCGACACCGGCACGCCGACCGAGAGCCCCGGGCTGCCCAGCACCGACACGCCTCCGGCGCCGCTGCCGCGCCCGCCCGGGCTGCCGCCCCGCGGCCTGCCCGCGCGGGGCGCGCCGGCGCGCCCCGGCCGGCGCGGCGAGACGCCGAGCGACAACCTGATGACCGCGCGAATCGAGCGGATCCGCGACGCCACGCCCGCGCCGCTGCCGCCGTCACCCGGGCAGCGTGATGCCGAGCGGTGGTTCGAGCAGGTCCCGACCAACCCGGCGCTCGAGACGGAGCCCGCGACGAACCGCACCAGCTCGCACCGGATGCGGACGTCGATGCGGCAGCTCCCCACCGACGGCGAGGTCGGGCTGGCGCAGCGGCCGTGGGTGCTGCCCGCGCTGATCGCGGCGGTCGCGCTGACGATCGGCATGATCCTCGGCGCGCTGCTGTTCGGTGACCGCGGGGCCAGCTGCCCGAAGTGCGACGCCACGCCCAGATCCGCCGCGCCCCCCGCGCCGTGACAACGTTGCCAGAGCGCGACATGGACGCGCCGGGGCGAACGAGCTAACGTCCGCTCGCTGTCATGGAAGGGTCGTCGATCGGGCAGTATCGCGTGCTCAAGAAGCTCGGTGAGGGCGGCATGGGCGCGGTCTACATCGCGGAGCACGTGCTCCTCGGGCGCAAGGCCGCGATCAAGGTGCTGCTGCCGCAGCTCTCGGCGCACCAGGAGATCGTCAATCGCTTCTTCAACGAGGCGCGCGCCGCGACGGCGATCAGCGATCCAGGCATCGTCCAGATCTTCGACTTCGGCTACCACACCGACGGCAGCGCTTTCATCGTCATGGAGTTCCTCGAGGGCGAGACCCTCGACGGGCGGCTGCGCCGCCTCGGGCGACTCCACCCGTCGGACGCGCTGCGGCTGATCCGCCAGGTCGCGTCGTCGCTCGCCGCGGCGCACGGGCGCGGCATCATCCACCGCGATCTCAAGCCGGAGAACATCTTCCTCGTCGTCGACAAGGAGGTCGCGGGCGGCGAGCGCGCGAAGATCCTCGACTTCGGCATCGCCAAGCTCAGCGGCGAGCACCCGGGCAAGGTCCGCACGCACACCCAGGCGATCATGGGCACGCCGCTGTACATGTCGCCGGAGCAGTGCCGCGGCGCCGGTCAGGTCGACGCACGCTCGGACATCTACGCGCTCGGCTGCGTGCTGTTCCACCTGCTGACCGGCACGCCGCCGTTCGACGGCGAGGGCGCCGGCGACATCATCGCGGCGCACCTGCGCGAGCCCGCGCCCGCGCCGTCGAGCCGCGTCCCGGGGATCGCGCCCGAGGTCGACGCGGTCGTGCTGCGGTGCATGGCCAAGCTGCCCGACCAGCGGTTCGCCTCGATGGAGGAGCTCGCGCTGGTGCTCGGACAGCTCGGTGGGTTCGTGACGGCGCCCGGCGGCGGGACCGGGCAGCTCCCGATGGGCTTCGTCCAGGGCGTCACCCAGATCGCGGCGCCCCCGGGCTCGTACCCGGGCACCGGCCCCGGGATGTCCTACGGCGCCGCCGGCGCGCCGACGACGCTGTCCTCGGTCGCGAGCCAGGTCGGGATCACCACCGGCGCCCCTCCTCGTCGCCGGACCGGCCTGATCGCCGCGCTCGCCGTCGGCGGGCTCGCGGTGGGCGGCGCCGCGGCGTTCTTCGCCACAGGAGGGGCCGGCGACGCCGGCGGCGACAAGAAGTCCGCGACCCCGGCCGCGGCGTCCACGCCCGACGCAGCGCCCGCCGCCGCGACCCCGCCACCTGACGCCGCCGCCGCCGCTGCGCCCACACCCGACGCCGGGGTCCCCGCGGCGGCCGTCCCCGACGCGGCCCCCCCGCTCGACGCCGCGCCCGAGATCGACGCCGGGCGCCGCAAGCCCGGCGGGAAGCCCGCCGGCAAGCCCAGTGGCAAGGAAGGGGATCGCCCCGGCACCAGGCACGGCGACGGCACCCCCTGCAACAACGGCGTCCCCGACGACACCGACTGTGACGGCATCCCCGACGCGCGTTGACGCAACCGCGCCCGGCGACGTACGAGAACCCCGCCATGACCAGACTGCCGCTCCCCCTGCTGCTCGTGCTCTCGCTGCTGGGTGCCGTCGCGCCCGCCGCTCACGCCCAGAACGCCGCGCAGGCAGACGCGCTGTTCAAGGAGGGCAAGCGGCTGATGGGCGCCAAGCAGTTCGGTGAGGCGTGCAGCGCGTTCGAGGCGAGCTACAAGCTCGACCCGGCGATCACGACGCTGGTCAACCACGCCGACTGCCGCGAGAAGAACGCCCAGTACGCGTCGGCGTGGGGGCTGTTCCTCGAGGTCGACCGCCAGACCCGCGGCGACAAGAAGCACGCCGCGCTCAACCGCACGGCGCGGGACCGCGCGACGGCGCTCGAGCCGCGGCTCTCGTACCTCATCATCAACGTGCCCGACGACAGCCGCGTCGACGGGCTGACGATCACGCAGAACGGCCAGCCGGTCGACGCGCTGACGTGGAACCGCGCGCTGCCGGTCGACGGCGGCGAGTACGTGATCGAGGGGAAGGCGCCGGGCCACGAGCCGTGGCAGACCCGGGTCACCGTCGCGCCCGAGCTCGACAAGCAGTCGGTCGACGTGCCGAAGTTCAAGTCCGTCCCGGCGCCCGAGCCGGTCGCGGGCAACGGCGGCACGGGCGCCGGCGGCGGCGCCGACGCCGACGAGGAGCCGGTGCCGGTCGACGCCCCGACCGGGATGACCGGCAAGCGCAAGGCGGCGCTCGGGGTCGGCGCCGCGGGCGTCGTCGGCTTGATCGCCGCGGGCGTGTTCGAGCTCGGCGCGCGGTCGAAGTACGACGAGGCGGCCGCGACGATCGACGACGAGCTCCAGGACGAGCTGTACGAGCAGGCCCAGGGCAAGCGGTCGGCGGCGATCGTGTTCGGCGCGCTCGGCGCCGCCTCGGTCGGTGTGGCGACGTACCTGTGGCTCACCGGCGGGCGCGCGGCGACGGAGACGGACGGCCAGGCGCTTCGCGTGGTGCCCGCGGCCGACGCGCGCTCGCTCGGCGTGGCGCTCACCGGCTCGTTCTGACCCCGCATCCCACGCCGCCCCACACCGCGACGTGACGTGGCCCGCTTGGTCACAACGGCGCGGACCGGGTATCTTGCGTCGCATGGTCAAGAAGGGGTTCGCCTACCTATCGCTGCTGCTGTTCGCCGCCTGTGGCGAGGTCGCCGGCTCGCCCGACGCGGCCGGTGACGACGACGAGATCGACGCGTCGACGATCGACGCCGACCCGAGCGGGACGGCCGAGATCACCACGCTGACGCGCTGCTGCAACGCGGTGCCCGACGCGCCCGAGGCCGGGGTCCGCGTGATCGTCACGCTGCCCGACGGTACGATCGGCGACTCGGTCCTCACCGACGCCAACGGCGAGGCCTCGGTCACCGTGCTCCCGGGCTCGACGGTCACGGCGATCTACATCGACCCGAACGGCACCGGCGCCAACCAGCTCGTCAGCTACACCGGCGTCGAGCCGGGCGACACGCTGACGTTCGGCGAGAAGTTCAACGCGGCGAGCACGACGCTCGGCTCCATGACCGCGTCATGGCCGACGGTCGCGGGCGCCACGGGGTACCGCGTCTTCACCCCGTGCGGGTCGAGCTCGGTGAGCGCGCCGACGACGTCGGTGATGTTCACCGAGAGCGACAGCTGCCACGTCCAGCCGATGGACCTGCTGTTCGTGGCCAACGACGCCGCCGGGCCGATCCGGTGGGGCCTGGCGCCGAACGTCACGTTCAGCCCCGGCGGCTCGACCAACCTGATCACGTGGCAGGCGATGAACTCGATCACGCTGAGCGTGGTCGACATGCCGTCGGACGTGACGCAGGTCGAGTTCGGCGCGTCGGCGGTGCTCAACAACCGCACGACGTTCTCGGCGTCGATCTCCGGCACGCCGAGCGGCGGCATGCTGTCCGGCACGCAGCCGTGGACGACCGGCGGCGACGCGGTCCAGACCCAGGCGTTCTTCGGCCGCGAGACGTTCGGCATCCAGCAGGTGATCGAGCGGATCGCGAGCACCTCGACGACGGCGACCCTGGACGGCTCGAACCTGCTGCCATGGCTGGGCACGGCGACCGCGTCCGGCGCGACCCGCGAGGTCACGTGGGAGACCGAGGGCACCGTCTCCGGCGACGGCATGGTCGTGTTCCTGCGCTGGCCGCAGTCGATGATGTTCGGCGGCTCGTCGCAGCACGAGTGGATCCTGGTCGCCGCGCCGAGCGCGGCGCCGTTCGCGCTCCCCAACCTCGGGCCGGATGGCGCCGACTTCGACGTCCCGGCCGCCGCCACGCCCACGGTCAACGGCGGCGTCCTCGACCTCGGCGCCGACGACGGCTACGACGACTACCGCGCTCGCCCCGAGTGGGAGGTCACGCTCGAGGACGACGGGATCTTCGCCTCGGGCCGCATCGCGGTCACGATCTTCAGCTTCGCGAACTGATGACCTCACGGGGCTCGCCGCCGCGCCCGACGAGCAAAGCTCGTCGGGACCCACCCCGCACAGACCGCGCTCGTCGGGCCCCCCCTCGCGCACGGGGCGGGCGGCGCGGTCACTGCCAGGGCACGGCCTCGCCGACCAGCTCGAGCCGGCCCGCCGACGCCAGCGCGCTGTACAGCGCCACGGTGCGGCCGTCGGGGTAGCGGAACGCGACCGCGAGCTCGCGGCGGCCGTCGCCGTCGAGGTCGAGCACGCCGAGCACGTCGAGCGTGACGGTGTAGCGCGGGTCGTCGGGCGCGCCTGGCTCTTCGACCGAGCGCACGGCCAGCCCGTGCACGGTGAACGTCCCGGC
Source organism: Myxococcales bacterium (assembly GCA_011526095.1). GTDB lineage: Bacteria > Myxococcota_A > Polyangia > Haliangiales > Haliangiaceae > WYBA01. The sequence continues at coordinate 20,430 of WYBA01000364.1, forward strand.
GCACGCGCCGCCGACCACCGGCGCCGCGAGCACCTCCGCCGCGGGCGCGCGCGTGCCATCGACGAACTGGGCGACCGGGAACGACTCGTGCGCGCCGTCGCCATCGACGTCGACCAGCAGCGCGTCACCCGCGACGCACGCCGTGCCGGTCACCAGCTCCGGCACCTCCTCCCGCTCCGCCGCGCCGGGCTCGATCGACGCGACCGCCAGCGCGCAGCCGCGGGTCGCCGCCTCGCACCGCGCGTCGGCGGCGTCGGCCCCGGCCGGCGTGCACGCGCCGCGGCCGACGTAGCTGCCCATCGCCACGTCCTGGGGCAGCCCGACGTCGGCGGTGCCGAGCACGTCGAACAGGCCCGCGCGCGCGCCGTCGACGCCGAGCACCGCGAACCGGCGGGCGGCGCGCTCGAGCTGGGCGCCGACCTCGTCGGCGTCGTCGGTCCAGCCGACCGCCCGGACCAGCAGCGGCGCGACCCCGGGTCGCCCGCCTGCCCCATCGGGGCACATCTCGCCGACGAGCACGGCGCGCGCCGGCGGCGCCGTCGTCCGGCCGCGCCCGGGAGCACGCGCCGCGATCGGCTCGTCGTCCATCTTCACCCGGGGGCCGCAGCCGGTCGCCGCGACCACGATCAGGCCGCCGACCGCCGCCGAGATCCGCGTCATCGCCGTTGGTGCACTGCGCCGGGCAACGGGGTTGCCCATGTCGTCGTCCAACGGCATCGCGTGGACACTACCGTGCAGCGATCGCCCGGGCCACTTCCGGCCCCGCGTCATTTGACGGGCCGGAAGCGGCGCGTCTATAGTCCGCGCTCCCTGCCCGCCATGGCCATTTCCCTCGTCTTTTCTGCATCTTGCGCGGCGAGCCGCCGGAGTCACTGGAGTCACTGGAGCCAATGATGAACCGCTTCGCCTTCCTCGCCGGCCTGCTGGTCGCCGCCGATCTTCTGTCCCCGAGCCCCGCCGCCGCGCAGGTCGGGCCGGGCCTGCCGACCGGGCCGGGCCAGCCGCCGGGCGAGGACGCCAAGGGCGACGGCGTCGCCGAGCAGGCGCCGAAGACTCCGGGCCTGCTGCCGACGACGCCGGCGCTGCCGCCGCCCAAGAGCAAGCGCAAGAAGTTCGAGCTGATCGAGATCGACGGCTACTTCCGCGTGCGCGGCGACTGGATGAAGAACCTCAACCTCGGGTTCTTCGACGACGTCGACTTCGGCGGCGCGCCGTTCCCGCAGCCGCTCGCGTGCGTCGTGCCGACGGACACGATGAGCCCGGGCAACACCAGCGATCGCCCGTGCGGCGACTCGATCAAGACGACGAACATGCGGCTGCGCCTCGAGCCGACGATCAACCTCGACGAGACCACCTCGGTCCACGCCCAGGTCGACGTGCTCGACAACCTCGTGCTCGGCAGCGGCGCGGCGACCGACGAGGACGCGATCCGCGTGCGCCGCGCGTGGGCCGAGGTCACCACGCCGCTCGGCGTGATCAAGTTCGGCCGCCAGCCCGACCAGTGGGGCATGGGCATGTTCCACAACGCCGGCGGCGACGACCCGATCAACGGCGGCTACGACCTCGACAGCGACTACGGCGACACGATCGACCGCGTGATGTTCGGGACGCTGATCCCGGGCACGCGGCTGCGCGGCGCCGTCTCGATGGACATGCCGTTCACCGGGCCGACGACGGTGTCGGGCGCGACGCAGCCGACGGAGCAGGCGCGCGACGCCGACGACAACGACGACGTCCGGCAGTGGTCGTTCATCATGTCGCGGATGGACTCGCCGACCGAGTTCCGCGACACCGTCGATCGCGGCGAGATGGCGATCAACTACGGAATCTACCTCTCGTACACCAAGCAGTCGTGGACCTACACCGCCGACGCGGACCCGGACGCGGCCCCGGACGCGAACGCGTTCGTGCCGCGCGATCTCACCCAGTACACCCCGGACGTGTGGGTCAAGCTCGGGTGGAAGAACCTGCTGGTCGAGGCCGAGGCCGTCGCCCAGGTCGGCTCGATCAACCGCGCCGTGGACCTCGGGATCGCCGAGGGCGAGAGCGTCGACATCCTCGCGTTCGGCGGCGTCGGGCGCGTCACCGCGAGCGCGGTGGAGGACAAGCTCCGGTTCGGCCTCGAGGTCGGCGGCGCCAGCGGCGACTCGCACGACAACGCGGTCGAGGGCCGCACGCACTTCTCCAACGCCGTGCTGTTCGCGCCGGACGACGGCCGGATGAGCCGGTTCCTGTTCAACCCCGACTACGAGGTCGACCTGATCCTGTTCCGCGAGCTGCTCGGGACGGTGACCAACGCCGGCTACGTCAAGCCGTTCCTCGCCTACGACCTGACCAAGTCGATCACCGCGAAGGTCTCGAACATCACCAGCTTCGCGCTCAAGCCGGTGTCGACGCCGGGCAACGAGTCGATGTACGGCGTCGAGTTCGACGCCGACCTCGGCTACGCGGGCAACGGGTTCTTCACCGGCATCGCCTACGGCGTGCTGTTCCCGCTGTCGGCGATGAACCACCCGGTGGACGACAGCAGCAGCGGCGGCCCGGGCTTCCCGTTCGGCACGACCGGGGAGAACGCCGGGGACGCGGAGAACGCGCACACGATTCAATTTCGGCTGGCCGTCAGCTTCTGAGCACGGTGGGGTGATCACGGGGCGGCGGTGCTCGCGCGAACGCCGGCCGGATCTTCCGGAGCCATCAGATGTGGGGGAGCCGGCACAGCTCCCCCACGCCCCCATCCGGGATCCAGACCGAGATCCAGACCGCGAGCGCCGGCGCCCATCTGGGATCCAGACCGCGAAGGCGCCCATACGGGATCCAGACCGCGAGCGCCGGCGCCCATCTGGGATCCAGACCGCGAACGCCCGCGCCCATCCGGGATCCAGGGCCGTCCGTGTCGTAGGCGGCGTGTAGGTTCGGCCGGTCATGGCGAAGACCAAGGCGCGGCCGCGGGCCGTGCACCGCTGCCAGGCGTGCGGGCACCTCGAGCCGAAGTGGCTCGGACGGTGCCCTGCGTGCCAGGAGTGGGGCAGCCTGGTCGAGGAGCTCGCGGCCGAGCCCGCGACGCGCGCCGCCGCGGTCGCGATCTCCGACGGCGCCGCGCCCACGTCGATCGCCGACGTCGCGGACATCGAGGCGGGTGACCGGCTCGGCACCAGCCTGGGCGAGATCGACCGCGTGCTCGGCGGCGGCCTGGTCCCCGGCGCGCTCGCGCTGCTCGGCGGCGAGCCCGGCATCGGCAAGTCGACGCTGCTGGTCCAGGCGCTCGCCGGCGTCGCGCGCGCCCTGCCCGGCCGCAAGGTCCTCTACGCCACCGGCGAGGAGTCGGTCGCCCAGACCGCGCTGCGGGCGCGCCGCGTCGGCGCGGCGCCGGCCAACCTGATCCTCGTCGCCGAGACCGACGTCGACCGCGTCCTCGCCCACGCCCGTGCGCTCGCGCCCGCGGTGCTCGCGGTGGACTCGATCCAGACCGTCCACACCGCGCTGCTCGACTCGATCCCGGGCTCGGTCGCCCAGGTCCGCGAGTGCGCCGGCCGGCTGATGCAGTTCGCCAAGACCACCGCCACGCCGACGTTGCTCGTCGGCCACGTCACCAAGGACGGCGGGCTCGCCGGGCCCAAGACGCTCGAGCACCTCGTCGACGTCGTGCTCGCGTTCGAGAGCGACGGCTCGGGCGTCTACCGGATCCTGCGCAGCCACAAGAACCGGTTCGGCTCGACCCAGGAGATCGGCGTGTTCGAGATGCGCGGCTCGGGCCTGGTCGAGGTGCTCGAGCCGTCGGCGCACCTGCTCGCCGAGCGGCCGGCCGGCGCGCCCGGCTCGGTCGTCGTCGCCTCGGCCGACGGCAACCGCCCGCTGCTCGTCGAGATCCAGGCGCTGGTCGCGCCGCCGTCGGCCGGGATCGGCCGGCGCACCGCCGCCGGCGTCGACGGCAACCGCGTCGCGCTGCTGCTCGCCGTGCTGGCGCAGCGCGCCGGGCTCGACCTGCTCGCGCAGGACGTGTTCGTCAACGTCGCCGGCGGCGTCCGGCTCGACGAGCCCGCGGTGGACCTGGGCATCGCGTGCGCGATCGCGTCGAGCGCGCGCGGCCGCGCGGTCGACGCCCGCACCGTGCTGTTCGGCGAGGTCGGGCTCGCCGGCGAGATCCGCGCCGTGCCGATGGGCGACGCGCGGCTGGCCGAGGCCAAGAAGCTCGGGTTCGCCCGGGCGATCGTGCCGGCCCAGAACCTCGCGCGCCTCGAGCCGGCGGCGCGCGACGGGCTCGAGCTGTTCGGGGTCGACCGGCTGGGGGCCGCGCTCGGCGCGCTGTGACCGGCCGAGCCCGCGCCGCCCTCGTCGTCGCGGCCGCCGCCACCGTGGCGGCGCTCGCCGCGCTGTCGTGCGGCCCGTCGGCGCCGGCCGGCGGGACGTGGGCGCGGATCCAGGCCCGCGGCGTCATCACCTACGGCGCCGACGTCCAGGGCGGCGAGCCGTACCTGATGGAGGACCCCGGCGGCGCCGACCGCGTCGTCGGGTTCGAGGTCGACATCATGGACGCGATCGCGCGCCGGCTCGGGGTGCGCGCCCAGTTCGTCCAGTACAACTGGTCGAACCTGGTCCCGTCGCTCGAGCGCGGCGACTTCGACATCGCGATGAACGGGCTCGAGGCGACGACCGAGCGCCAGGCGCGGATCCTGCTGTCGCGCCCGTACTACATCTACGCCGAGACGCTCGCGGTGCGGACGGGCAGCGCGTACCGCTCGCTCGCGGACCTGAAGGGCCGGCGCGTCGGGACGCTCAACCAGACCTACGCCCACGACCTCTTGCGCGACGCCGGCGTCGAGGTCGTGCTGTACGAGGGCAACGAGGAGCCCTACCTCGACCTCGTCCACGGCCGCCTCGACGGCGTCCTCCTCGACAACATCATCGCCGACCGCTACGGCTGCCCGCGCGACGGCGTCGAGTGCCTGCCCGACGACGTCGCGCGCGGCACCTACGTCATCGGCCTCCGCAAGCAGGACCCCGAGCTCAAGGCCGCGATCGACGCCGCGCTCGAGGCGATGATCGCCGACGGCGAGCTCGAGCGGATCCTGCGCACGTGGAAGCTGTGGGACCACCGCCAGGGCGAGCCGGTCGAGGCGGTGGCCGCCAACACCGCGGGGCGCGCGCGCAGCTTCGACGCCGCGCAGTGGCGGCTGTTCGCGCAGGCCGCGGTGGTCACGCTCGGGCTGTCGCTCGGCGCGTTCCTCGTCGCCGTGCCGCTCGGCGTGCTGCTCGCCGTCGGGCGGATCTACGGCGGGCCGATCGCCCGCACGATCGCCCGCGTCTACATCGAGGTGTTCCGCGGCACGCCGGTGCTGCTGCAGCTCTACGTCCTGTACTACGGGCTGGCGCCGTACTACTCGCTCGGCCCGGTCCAGGCGGCGATCCTCGGCCTCGGCCTCAACTACGCCGCGTACGAGGCCGAGGTCTACCGCGGCGCGCTGCTCGCGATCCCGCGCGGCCAGACCGAGGCGGCGAAGGCGCTCGGGATGTCGCCGTGGCAGACGCTGCGCCACGTGCTGTTCCCGCAGGCGTTCCGCATCGCGCTGCCGCCGATGACCAACGACTTCGTCGCGCTGCTCAAGGACTCGTCGCTGGTCTCGGCGATCACGGTGATCGAGCTGACCAAGCGGATGACGATCGCCGCGGTCGATCTGCGCGGCTGGCTCGTCCCCGGGCTGGCGTGCGCCCTGTTCTACCTCGCGCTCAGCTTCCCCTTGTCGGAGCTGGCGCGCCGGCTCGAGAGGAGGCTGTCGCGTGATCAGCGTCCGGTCGCTCTCTAAGCGCCACGGCGAGCGCGAGATCCTGCGCGGCGTCTCGGCCGAGGTCGCCCGCGGCGAGACGGTCGCCGTGGTCGGCCCGTCGGGCGGCGGCAAGAGCACGCTGCTGCGCTGCCTCAACTACCTCGAGCCGTTCGACGGCGGCGAGGTCGAGGTCGCGGGGGTGACGCTGCGCCCGGGGATGGGCGCGGCGGACCGCGAGAAGCTGCGCCTGTTGCGCTGCAAGGTCGGGATGGTGTTCCAGCAGTTCAACCTGTTCCCGCACCTGACCGCGCTCGACAACATCACGCTCGCCCCGCGCGTCGTGCGCGGCGAGGCGCCGGACGCCGCCGCCGCCCGCGCCGGCGAGCTGCTGGCGCGGGTCGGCCTCGGCGACCGTGGCGGCGCCTATCCGCACGAGCTGTCGGGCGGCCAGCAGCAGCGCGTCGCGATCGCGCGCGCCCTGGCCCAGCGCCCGGACGTGCTGCTGTTCGACGAGCCGACCAGCGCGCTCGACCCCGAGATGCGCGACGAGGTGCTCGGCGTGATGAAGGACCTGGCGGGCAGCGGCATGACGATGCTGGTCGTCACCCACGAGATGCAGTTCGCCCACGACGTCGCGACCCGCGTGTGGGTGATCGACCGCGGCACGATCGTCGAGGACGGCACGCCGGCGCAGGTCGTCGACGCCCCGACCAGCGCCGTCGCCCGCGAGTTCTTCGCCCGCGTGCGGCGGAGGTGACCGCCGGGGTGGATCGGGCTCGCGAGGCGCGAGGCGCGCGCCGCCGCCGCTCAGCTCAGGCGCCTGCGCAGCGCCGCCTGCTTGTCGCGCAGCGTCCGCGCGAAGTCGCCGCGCCCCAGCGCGTCCGCGCGCGCGGCGCCGGTCTCGAGCCACTGCACGGCACGCGCGACCGCGCCCGCGGCGAGGAACGCGCGGCTCGCCGACAGCGCGACCGCCACGTCCCCGGGGTCCTCGGCGTGGCGCTCGATGAACAGCTCGTGCCCGGCGTCGTGGCGACCGGCGTGGACGTAGGCCTGCGCGAGCCCGTCGCGGACGGCCGCGACCCGCTCGCGCCACTGCTCGTCGCCCGCCTGGGACCGCGTGAACGCGTCGCAGAACCGCTCGTAGACCTCGATCACGCGATCGTGGTCGCTGCCGCCGAGCTCGACCAGCAGGCGCAGGAACGGCGCGTAGAACACCTCGACGTCGATGTCGCAGGCCAGCACCAGCGCGACCATCTCGAAGCTGAGCGAGTCGACCGAGTGGGCCGCCGCGGCGAGCGTCGCCACCTCGATCGCGAACGGCGAGCTGGCGAACCGGCGCAGCCCCTCCTCCAGCCCCTGGTCGCGCAGGATCTGGGTCACGCGCTCGGCGCGCGCGACGTGCTCGGTGACGTGCGCCCAGTGGGAGATGACCAGGCCGGCCGGCGCCGGCGGCGCCACGAAGTCCGGCTGGAAGTGGGCGGACCAGTCGTCGTCGCGCGCCTGCAGGGCGGTGCGCGCCGCCGCGATCAGGTCAGGAGCGAGCCAGCTGATGCGCATGGCTCCATGATAGCGCGCCGGGACGGGTCCGCCCCTGCTCGTCTGGGCCGGCGGGCGCCGACGCGGCGCGCCGTGGCGTGAGCCCGGCTACTTCTTCGACTTCTTCTTCGTCTTCGACTTCTTCTTCGGAGGATCGGGCTGCTTCTCGGTGACGGGCGTCCCGCCCATCGCCTTGATCTCGTCGGCGACCTTGGCGTCCTCGGCCGCGTCCTTGCCCGCGGTCAGCTCGAGGTACGTGTTGAACGCGGCGATCGCCTTGTCCTGGTCGTGGTTGAGCCGGTACATGTGCCCGAGGTCGTACCAGGCCTTGCTGTGATCCGGCGCGAGCGCCACGGCGCGCTCGTACGCGGCGATCGCCGCCTCGACCTCCTCCTTGCGCCGGTACACGACGCCGAGGTCGAAGTGGTAGTCGGCGACGTTGCCGTCGAGCTCGATCGCCTTCTTGAACGCGCCGATCGCGTCGTCCCACCGGTCCGCCGCGCGGTACGCGACGCCGAGGTTGTTGTGGTACGTCGCCTCGCCGGGCGCGTACTTGACCGCGAACTCGAGCTGCTTGATCGCGCCGGAGACGTCGCCCTTCTTGCGCTTGATCGTGCCGAGGTTGTTGCGGACCTCGGCGTCCTTGGGGTTGAGCCGGCACGCCTTCTCGAGCGCGACGACCGCGTCGTCCTCGCGGCCGGCGCGGTAGTACGCCATGCCGAGGTTGGACCACACGACCGGGTCCTTCTTGATCGTCTCGACCGCGTGCTCGTAGGCCTCCACCGCCTTGGCGAAGTCCTTCTTCTTCTTGTACAGGTGGCCGAGCGACGCCCATGCCATCCCGTGCTTGGGATCGGCGGCGACGGCCTTCTCGAGCGAGGCGATCGCCTCGTCGTCCTTGCCCTGGGCCTTGTAGGCCAGGCCCTGCTTGTAGTGGGCGCCCGACTCGTCGGCGAGCGCCGGCGCGGCGGCGGTGAAGAGCAGGCCCGCGGCCAGCGGGGCGAGCAGCGATCGGCGCAGAAGGGGCAGCGGCACGGTCACCTCCGGGGGAGTCGGTGCCGCCAGCCTACCACGAGGTTACGCGGCGCCCTCCGCCGGGCCCGGCGTGGCGGCCAGCTCGTCGAGCGCGGCGCCCGCGGCGTCGATGTCGGCGTTGACCTCCGCGAGCAGGGCGGTGGCGCCGCCGGCGGTCGCCTGGCGCGAGGCGCTCGCGGTCTCGAGGTGCGCCGCGGCGAGCCGGAACTTCTCGAGCGTCGCGACGCAGGCGTGCAGCCGCGCCAGCACGCGCTCGCGGCTCTGCTGGATGCCGTCGACGTAGCGGAGTTGATCGGCGACCGCGGCGCGCGCCTCGACGTACTGCGCGCGCGCGACGTCGTCGCGGGTCGCGGCGATCCGCGCGTCGAGCTCGGCGACGCGCGCCGTCAGCGCCTCGAAGGTCTCGCCCGGGCGGTCGGCGCGCGCCCACCGCCCCGCGAGATCGTAGAGGCGCAGGACGCCGTCGCGCAGCAGGGTGCGGCCTTCGCCGTCGAGGCGGGGCGAGACCTGATCCCACACCGCGTGGCCGCGATCGAGCAGCCCGCGCACCTCGCCGTCGATGTCCGCCGGCAGCGCGCGTCGCGCCGCGGCGACCGCGTCGGTGACGAGCCGCAGGTGGCGCGGCAGCAGCGCCGCGACGCAGACGATCGACATCGCGGTCGCGGCGAGCGCGGCCTCGCCCCAGCCGGGCAGCGCCGCGGTCTCGCGCGCGATCATCACCTGGCCCGCGGCGAAGCCGCCGACGTAGGCGATCGCGCCGCCGACCGCGGCCGCGGCCGCCAGCCGCCAGCCGCGCACGCCGAGGTTGAGCGCGACGCCGAGCACGACCGCGAGCGCCGCGAGCCCGACGTGCCCGCCCGCGACCTCCCTCGCGCCGACGAACGCGAGCGCGGCGAGCGGCACCAGCGCCGCGCGCGCCGCCAGCCGCACCCGCCCCGCCGCCCGGTCCGCCCAGCCCGCGCCGAGCAGCGCGCCCGCGGCCCCCGCGAACAGCGCGCCCTCGACCCCGACGCCCGCGAGCCCGGCGACCGTCCCCGCCCCTGCTCCTGCCACGACCATCCACCCCGCCGCGCGATGAAATCCCTGATGGTCGTGGAACGAGAGCGTGCTCATGGGTGCCTCGAACGCCCGAGCCCCCGCGAGCGATCTAACGCGGTTCAACCCCACGGAATCCGGTGGGTGCGGGTCGGCGCGGCACCGCGACGCGCGGGCCGGGCTGCGAGCGCGGGCCCGGCTGCGAGCGCGGGCCCGGGCTGCGAGCGCGGGCGGGCGGGGCCTGGCCCTCGCGGGGTGGCTCCGTCCGGCGCTCGGATTGCCCACCTCCCGGGCACAGCGAGACGACGGTGGTATCCACCACCCACCGACGTCCGACGGTCGGTTGGCTCTCTACGAGCGCCGGACGGACCACCCTCGCGCGGGCCGCGCCCCCCCCCGACCTGAGCGAGCGGGCAGCGCCCGCGAGCGTCCGACCTCCGGACGTACGACGGGCCCGGCTATCACGCCGGGCCCGGGAGGAACAGGCGCGCGTCAGCGCGCCAGGTGGCCCCTCACCGCAGGCGCTCTCGCCAGAGATGGGGGGTCTGGGGGGAGCGGCGCTCCCCCCAGCCTGAGCGAGCGGGCAGAGCCCGCGAGCGTCCGACCTCCGGACGTACGACGGGCCCGGCTATCACGCCGGGCCCGGGAGGAACAGGTGCGCGTCAGCGCGCCAGGTGGCCCCTCACCGCAGGCGCTCTCGCCAGAGATGGGGGGCCTGGGGGGAGCGGCGCTCCCCCCAGCCTGAGCGAGCGGGGTCTTCCCCGCGAGCGGATCAGAACGTCACGCGCAGGCCGAACCGGACCGACATCGGCGCCTGGCGGGCCGAGGTGTTGCCGAAGTTCGCGCTCTTGGTCGGCGTCGCGAAGCCGCCCGAGTCGAGCGACTTGGCGTGGCGCAGATCATCCGCGTCGCCGCCGACGACCGGGTTCACCGACTCGACCGTGTACTCCTCGTCGACGCGGGTCTCAGCCTGGTTGTTGAACAGGTTGAAGATGTCGATGAAGGCCTCGACCTTGGTCGAGCCGAACATGCGGCCGTAGGTACCCTTGACGTCGCCCGTCCAGGTGAACGGTCCACGCTCGGCCGAGCCACGCGGCAGCAGGTACGACTCCTGGTCGCCATAGAAGACGTGGGCGCCCAGGGTGTTCTGCGCCGTGCCGGACTGGCCGCGGAAGCTGGCGCCCAGGACCACCAGGCCCGCGTCCTTGAGATCGAACTGGTAGAAGCCGTCGATCTTGAGGTTGTGCGGGCGATCGTGGCCGAGCGCGCCGTAGCGGTTCGCCATCAGGTCGGCGAGGTCGTACATCGACGTCAGGTTCGGGTCGAGCTGACCGGTCTCCGTCGAGAACAGGCCCGGGAAGTTACCCACCGCGCGCGAGTAGGTGTACGAGGCCATCAGCAGCGCGTTCTTGCTGAAGCGCTGGTTGGCCGTCACCTGGATGGCGTCGTAGGTGCGGATCGGCTTGTCGAACGAGTCGACCGCGTCGAGCAGGACCGCGCGGTAGTCGTAGAGATCCGCCAGCAGGCAGCTCTCGTTGTCCGGGGTGGCCATGCAGTCGACGCCGTCACGCAGCGCCGCCGCCTCGCCACGCAGGTCGGTGGCCGCGTCGGAGAAGTCCTCGCCCGGGTTCGCGATCAGGTAGGTGCTGCCACCGTCGGTCGAGATGTCCTCGATCGCGACCGGCAGCGAGCGGTGCACGTAGTTCGCGCCGATCTTGAAGTCCGGCATGAGCTCGTACTCGCCACCGAGGATGATCTCCTGGATGAACTGGCCCTTGAGCCCCGGCGCGACGTACTCGGTGCCGCCACCGAGCACCGCCTGGGTCCCGTACTGGCAGTTCGACGCCTCGAGCTCGTCGATGCTCCTGGCGGTGAAGACGACCGACGGGTCGTCGCAGCCGTAGCCCGCCTGGCCGGTGAAGACGCCGTTCTCATCGAAGTCCGTCCGCGCGAACCGGGTGATCTCACCGCCAAACGCGCGCACGTTGATGTCCATCGGGACCGACTCGTAGAACCGGCCCCAGTGGCCGAACAGCTTGGCGCGGCCCTCCTGGGTCGGGTCGTAGATCGCGCCGATCCGCGGCGCGAACATGTTGTCGATCTGGAACGCGACCTCCGGGATGATCTCACCTTCGGGAGACAGCTGGCCCTGGAGCACGTCGGCGACGTAGCCGGTCTGGCGCTCCCACCGCAGGCCCGCGTTCACCGTGAAGTTCGGGCGGATCTGCCACGAGTCCTGGACGTAGGCGCCCAGGCCGCGATTGCGGGTGTCGGCCTCGAGCGCGTCGATCGTGCTGCAGGGGGTGCCGTTGCAGTCGAACTCACCCATCTCGTCGAACTGGAGCAGCGTCCGCTGACGCCACCGGCCGTTGCCGGCCTGCTCGTAGTACGCGCCGCCGGTGTAGCCACGGCGCGAGGCGTAGGTCGTGATCTCGGAGTCGATGCCGGCCTTGAACGTGTGGTAGCCAGCCGCCTTGACGCGCTGGGTGCCCGACAGGTTGATCGAGTAGCGATCGTTGGTGCGCTCCTCGAAGAACCCGATGCCGCCCAGCGAGTAGTCCGTGACCGGGCACGGATCGAAGGAGTCGGCCGGATCGGGATCGAAGCACGCCTCGGGCACCTCCTCACCGCCCGGGGCGCCGTCGAAGAACTCGAACGGCGTCGGGTTGATGAAGTGCATCCGGTTGGCGGCGCCGGCGGCGTCGAGCGGCTTGTCGTTGCTGAAGCCGCGGTGGAAGCCGAGGACGGCGTCGACCTGGGTCTTGCCGTCGGCGAACTTCGACGTCCACTTCAGCGAGCCGTCGTACGCGCCGTCCTCGTTGGTGTAGCGCTGGCGCGACGGCGCCGAGGCGATGCCGTAGATGTCCGTCGACGTGCGGGGGTTGCCCCAGAACGCGAGCTGCGCCTGGTGATCCTCGGACACCGCGGCGTTGATCTTGCCGGTGTAGAAGATCGTCTGGAAGTCGGTCGGCACCTCGGTGCGAGCGCCCGCGATCTCCTCGACGATCGTGAACCCGGTCTCCGGGTCGACGTCGGCGATGCCGTCCGGGCCGCCGCCCATGCCGTCGTTGCGATCGACGCGGGTCGAGATGATCCGGTCCGTCGTGCGCTTGACGAACGACGGGTTGACGCCGACGTGGAACCAGACCTTGTCCTTGACGATCGGACCGCCGAGCTCGGCGCCGATGTCCCAGGCGTAGTCGAGGTTGGACTCGGACGAGATCGCCGAGCCCTCGCGGTCGATCGCCGTGGCCTCGGCGACGAGCGCGCCGGGCGTGAAGTAGGCGAACACCGAGCCCTTGAGCTCGTTCGAGCCCTGCTTGGTCACGACGTTGATCACGCCGCCGGTCGAGCGACCGAACTCGGCGTTGTACCCGCCGGTGATGACCTCGGTCTCCTGCACGAACTCGTTGGGCAGGTTCGACACGAGCTGACCGAACGCGGTGTCGGTCGTGTTGACGCCCTCGATGATGTACGTGTTCTCGACCGAGGTCGATCCCGAGAACGAGATGCCGTAGGTGTCACCCTGCGAACCGGGCGCCGCGCCCAGGACCGCGCCGAAGGTGCGGCCGACCGGGACGTTGTCCGTGTACTCCTTGGTGATCGTCGGGCCGGTCTTGGTCGAGCCCTGGTCGATGATGGGCGCGCGGCCCTCGACGACGATCGTCTCGCCGCCGACCGCGGCCTCGCTGTCGATCGTCACGTTGACGACGAGCTGCTTGCCGACCTGGACGACGACGTTGGGACGCTGGAACGGCGTCTCGTTGAAGTACACCGTCACGAGGTAGTTGCCGGGCGGCAGCTCGTTGACGACGTACGCGCCGTTCTCGTCGGTGATCACGACCTGCTCCTGCTGGAGCGCGGCGCTCGACACGACGACCGTGGCGCCGATGACCGGCTCCTTGGTCTTCTTGTCGGTGATCACGCCACGGACGGCGCCGGACGTGCTGCTCTGGGCGAGGGCGTCGCCCTCGATGATGACGGCCTGCGCGGCGCCTCCGAGGAGGCCAGCCGCGAGGACGAACGATACGGGGGTATTCCTCATGGTGGTTCTCCTGGGGTTCAGGGCGCGACCGCGGTGAAGGTGATCACCAGGTCACCCTCCTGGGTGTACGGACCGCCGCCGATGTCCGCCAGCTCCGCGCCATCGGCGAGGGTCAACGTGTACTCGGTGTCCGCGGTGAGCGCGGCGTCCGGGGTGATGATCAGATCCGTGCCGTCGGCCGTGATCGTCGCGGCGACGTCGGCGGTGCCGTCGTTCAGCACGATGTCGCCCGCGGCGGTCGCGGCGTCGATCAGCGAGTTGAACGAGATCACGATCGCGCCGTCGGTGGCGAGCTCGGCCGTGTCGTCGTCGGCGGCCGGGTCGGTGCCGGCGATCGCGAGCGGGGACAGCGTCCACGTGTACGCGGCGTCGTTGCGCTGCGCCTCGGGGACCGGGCGGCCCTCCTTGTCGACGACGTTGTCGTTGATCGTCAGCGTGCACGTCGTGCTCGTCGCGACGAAGTCGAGCGGGTAGATCAGCAGCGACGGGCCCGGCGGCAGCGTCACGGCGTTGCCCGTCGGGTCGTACCAGCCGTCGTACGCGATCTCGGTGCCGCCGCAGTCGATCACCACCGGCTGGGTGGTGTCGATGTGCCCGGCGCACGTGATGCTCTCGTCGGTGCACGGCAGCGACGGGTCGTCGCCATCGACGAGGACCTCGATGTCCGTGTCGAGCAGCTCGTCGAACACGACGCGCGTCCACCACGCGAGCGGGTCGGCGTTGGCGACCGTGCTCACCGGCGGATCGTCGCTGCCCACCTCGGGGCACACCTGCTGGCCGCCGGGCAGGATGCCCGGGACCTTGTCGTCGTCGGGCTTGCAGAAGGTCGCGAGCTCTGTCCCGAAGCCATCGTCGATCAGCACCATCACCGACAGCACCTCGGGATCACCCTCGGGGCGAAGATCGGTCTTGTTGACGGGGTCGCTGCACGCGCTCATGGCGCCCAGCGAGACGATGCCGACCCCGGCCGCAAGGATTCCTTGCGCACGGATGCGAGTCATTGGAAGCCTCCCTCTAGTTTTCTGCCCCTTCGTGGCGCCGCTATTGCCCTGAAGAGACGCGGGAGTCATCTCGCATCGCTATGACAAAGGCAAGATCCGGCGGATTCGAATCCGCGGGGGTATGTGGGCTGGATCTCGCAGTTCCTGACCGTTTGGCGAGGCAGGATCCGGGGCCTTCCCATCTGCCCGAAAGCAGTACGACCGACCGCACGTTCATTGATGCGGCCGGTCGACAGGGGTGGGAGCAGAGTGACCATGACGCGCGGCGAGATCCCGGCGCGACTGGCGCCCCGGCCGCGCGATTCACGGCGGCGTTCGCCCGACGTTATGCGTTGGGGCGCTTGCCGCCGCCGCCGCTGGCGGGCGCGGCGCCGCGCGTCGGCGCGGGCGTCGGGCCGGAGCCCTCGGCGTGCGCGGGCTCGGCCGGCGCGGGCACGTCGATGCCGATCCGGCGCACGTTGTGGTGCGCGAGCACGCGCGCCTCGATCGCGTTGTAGACGTCCGGGTGGTCGATGAGGAACTGCTTGGCGTTCTCCCGGCCCTGGCCGATCCGCTCGCCGCCGAACGAGAACCACGCGCCGCTCTTGTCGACGACGCTGGCCTCCGACGCGAGGTCGACGAGGTCGCCCTCGCGGGAGATGCCGTGGCCGTACATGATGTCGAACTCGACCTCCTTGAACGGCGGCGCCATCTTGTTCTTCACGACCTTGACGCGCGTGCGGTTGCCGACGACGTCCTCGTCCTTCTTGATCGCGCCGACGCGGCGGATGTCGAGTCGCACCGACGAGTAGAACTTGAGCGCGTTGCCGCCCGTCGTCGTCTCCGGGCTGCCGAACATCACGCCGATCTTCATGCGGATCTGGTTGATGAAGATGACCATCGTCCGCGACTTCGAGATCGCGGCGGTCAGCTTGCGCAGCGCCTGGCTCATCAGGCGCGCCTGCAGGCCGACGTGCGCGTCGCCCATCTCGCCCTCGAGCTCGGCCTTGGGCGTCAGCGCGGCGACCGAGTCGATGACGATCACGTCGACCGCGTTGGACCGCACGAGCATGTCGGCGATCTCGAGCGCCTGCTCGCCGAAGTCCGGCTGCGACACCAGCAGCTCCTCGGTCTTGACGCCGAGCTTCTTGGCGTAGCCGACGTCGAGCGCGTGCTCGGCGTCGATGAACGCGCACACGCCGCCGCGCTTCTGCGCCTCGGCGACGATGTGCAGGGTCAGCGTCGTCTTGCCGCTCGACTCCGGGCCGTAGATCTCGACGATCCGGCCGCGCGGCAGGCCGCCGATGCCGAGCGCGATGTCGAGCCCGAGCGAGCCGGTGGGCACGACGTGGACCTCGCGCTCGATCGCGTCCTTGCCCAGGCGCATGATCGAGCCCTTGCCGAACTGCTTCTCGATCGCGCCGAGGGCGAGATCGATCGCCTTGTCGCGGGCCGGATCGCGCGGCGGCTCCTTGGTCAGGTTCTGGGGGACCGGAGGGGACGCCGCCGGAGGGGTGCTTTCCTTGCTCGCCATGGAGGCCGTTCTAGCGGCTCCGTCTGACGGTCAAGGCCCTCCGAGCGGGATTCTCGCGATCTCGACGTACTCGGAACCACCTGTTTTCAAAACGCTTTCGAACAAAGTGAGATCGAGCGATCTTGTCTCACTGAACACCTGTTCGGAGAACGGGAGCAGCACGTCGCCGACCCCGGTCGGCTCTCGCAGCCGGCCCAGCGTGACGTGCGGGTGGAACGGCCGGCGCTCGCGCGCGATCCCGAGCGCGCCGGCCTCCTCGTCCAGCCGCCCCGCGAGCGCCGCGAGGTGCCCGCCCGGGTCCTCCACGCCCGCCCACACCACGGTCGCGCGCCGGGCGTCCGGGAACGCGCCGAGGCGCGCGGTGCGGAACGTGAACGGTCGCCGCCCCGCCGCGGCGCGCGTCGCCGCCTCGATCAGCGGCGACACCAGCTCGGGCCGCGCCCAGCCGACGTACTTCAAGGTCACGTGGTAGCTCGCGGGCGCGACCCACCGCACGCGCAGCTGCGCGGTCTGCGCGCGGCGGGCGAGCGACTCGGCCGTGCCCGACAGATCGTCGGCGCAGCGCAGCGACACGGGCACGCCGAAGAACAGGCGACGCGCGCCCGGGGGCGCGGCGGCGGGCTGGGGCTCAGCCACGGGGACCTCCCGCGGCGTCGAGGATCATGCGCAGCGCCCACCACGACGCCAGCGTCCGCACCATGTCGCGCGCGCCGGGCCAGGTCAGCAGCTTGGTGTCGATGTGGTCATCGCCGTCGCCGCGCGCCAGCGCGAGCCACACCGTCCCGACCGGCTTGTCCGGCGTACCGCCGTCGGGGCCGGCGATCCCCGACACCGCGACCGCGAGGTCGACGCCGAGCCGCCGGCGCGCGCCCGCCGCCATCTCGCGCACGCACGCCTCGCTCACCGCGCCGTGCGCCGCCAGCGTCGCGGGCGACACGCCGAGCAGCGCCTCCTTCTGCGCGTTGGCGTAGACGACCACGCCGCCGACGACGAACGCCGACGAGCCGGGGACCGAGGTCAACAGCTGCGCGATCATCCCGCCGGTGCACGACTCGGCGGTGCCGACGGTGAGCCGCGCCTGGCGCAGCGCCGCGGCGACGACCTCCGGCAGCGCGGCGTCGCCGGTGCCGTAGAGGTGCGGGCCGAGCCGGCCGCGCAGCGCGGCGTCGATGTCGTCGAGGCGCGCGCGCGCCGCGTCGGCGTCGGGGTCCTTGACGACGATCTTGACCAGCGTCTCGGGGAACTTGACCTGGTAGTGGATCGTCGCGCCCGGGACGTCGTCGACGACGCCGCGGCACGCCTGGCTGATCTGCGACTCGCCGCGCCCGAACACGCGGAACACCCGGCGGGCGATCCGCGGGGCCCCACCGCGCGCCTCGCGCAGCGCCCGCAGCCGCGCCCCCAGCCCGCCGTCCCAGATCGCGTGGATCTCGCGCGGGAACCCCGGCAGGCACACCACCGGGACCCCGCCGACCTCGACCTCGAACCCGGGAGCGAGGCCGGCGCCGTTGGGGTGGACCCGGGCGCCGCCCGGGACCCGGACCTGGCGGAGCTGGATCTCGGTCATCGGGGCCCCGCGCGCGCCCAGAAACAGCTCCAGCCGGGCGCGCGACGCCGGGTCGATCTCGGGGATCGCCCCGACCGCCTCGGCGACCACGTCGACCGTCAGATCGTCCTCGGTCGGGCCGAGGCCCCCCGAGCACACGACCAGGTCGGCGCGCCCCGCCGCCGTCGTCACCGCCCGACGGAGATCGTCGGCGTCGTCGCGGCAGCTGGTCATCCACCGGACCGTCACGTCCAGGTCCCACAGCTGCTGGGCGAGCCACGATCGGTTGGTGTCGACG
Source organism: Myxococcales bacterium (assembly GCA_011526095.1). Lineage (GTDB taxonomy): Bacteria > Myxococcota_A > Polyangia > Haliangiales > Haliangiaceae > WYBA01. The sequence goes on from WYBA01000364.1 coordinate 38,201, forward strand.
ATCTCACCGCGCGTCAGCTCGTCGCCGATGGTCAAGATCTCAGCGAACATCTCGCGCGCGAATCTAGCAGGGCCGCGAGTTGACGCGCGTCGAACATGCCTCCTATCATCGCGGAGTCGCGGGTAGATTCGCCGAGCGACTCCTGGTGAACAGCCACACCCCATGAAGATCCGCTACGCCGCCAAGACCGACGTGGGCATGAAGCGGACCCACAACGAGGACTACTTCTCCCTCATCGAGGACGAGCAGTTGTTCATCGTCGCCGACGGCATGGGTGGTCACGCCTCCGGCGAGGTGGCGTCCAAGATGGCCGCGGAGACCATCAGCGAGTTCTACCAGCGGACCCGCGAGGACGAGGACGTCACCTGGCCCTACAAGATGGACCGGTCGCTGTCCTACGTGGAGAACCGCCTGGTGTGCGCGATCAAGCTCGCCAACCTGCGGATCTTCGAGACCTCGTGCCGGGACATCCGCTACAAGGGCATGGGCACGACGATCGTCTCGACCCTCGTGGTCGGGGACAAGGTCTACGTCGGCCACGTCGGTGACTCGCGCGTCTACCGCGTCCGCGACGGAGCGATCGCGCAGCTCACGCGCGACCACTCGCTGCTCGAGGACTACAAGGAAGCCAAGCCGGACATGACGGAGGAGGAAGAGCGCAACTTCCCCCACAAGAACGTCATCACCCGCGCGCTCGGCATGCGCGAGACCGTCCAGGTCGACATCCGCGCCCACCAGATCAAGTCGGGCGACGTCTACCTGCTGTGCTCGGACGGGCTGTCCGGCATGTGCACCGACGAGCAGATCCAGAACATCACGACCAACGCCAAGTCGCTCGAGCGCGCCGTGGCGGAGCTGGTCGACGCGGCGAACCGCAACGGCGGCACGGACAACGTGACGACGTTGATGCTGCAGTGCCTGGCGGCCTAGGCGGCCGCGGCGCTACCTTCAGGGCGCCCCGCGGCCGCGCGGGGGCTGGAGGTTCGCGATGCCCAGGTACACCGTAGGCGCCGGTAGCAAGCTCGTCGTCAAGGCGCGCTCGTCCGTCCACGACACGACGACGACGTGGGACACGATCTCGGCCGAGGTCGACGCCGATCCCGACACGCTCGCGACCGCGGGCGCGAAGGCGACGTTCACCGTCGACATGACGAGCTTCGACGCCGGCGACTGGCTGAAGAACCGCAAGCTCAAGAAGGACTTCGAGATGGAGGCGCATCCGAAGGCCGTGTTCGAGCTGACCGCGGTGAAGGACGTCGTCCGCGACGGCGCCGAGTTCACGGCGACCGCCGAGGGCGTCCTGAAGTGGCGCGGCAAGGAGGTCCCGCTGGTCGTCCAGGGCAAGGGCACGCTGGACGGCGGCCGGCTCGCCGCGTCGGGCCGGTTCGAGCTCGACATCCGCAAGCTCGGGCTGGAGGCGCCGCGGTTCCTGATGTTCAAGATGGAGGACGTGGTCGCGGTCGACGTCACGCTCGCGGGGCGGGTCGCGTGAGCGGCAGGCTCGCCGCGGCGGCGGCGCTCGCCGCGGTGGCGGCGCTCGGCGCGTGCAAGCGCGAGAAGCAGCTCGCCGGCGTCGAGCAGTGGAACGTGAAGAAGACCCGGCTGAAGCACGCCGACGGCCGGTGCCTGCCCCACGACTTCCCCGACGGGCGCAAGGGCACGTGGTGCTTCGCCCAGCAGCCGATCTCGATCGCCGGCATGGCGGTCGACATCGACCTGTACTTCGGCGGCGTCGAGCCCGAGACGCCGCTGGCCGAGCTGCAGCTCAAGGTCCGCATCTGCAACGAGGAGAAGCTGCTCGAGTGGATGCGCAAGGGTTGGGGCGGGCCGTACGAGACGAAGGGCCCGACGTTCCGGTGGAAGAACGAGCACATGCTGATCGTGGGCAAGCTCCCCGACGATCCGGGGAGCTGCCTGCTGCGCATGTTCCCGCACGGCGAGCAGGCCGCGGCCGACCGCGCCGCCGGCCTGTAGCGGACGAGCGGACACCATGGCGCGACGAGGTCGCGCCCGGCCGGGAGTCCGGCCGAAGCAGGGAGGGAGCCTCGGCGGGCTTCGCCCGACGAGGGAGGGCGGCACGCCCTCCCCTGGATCGACTGACTCGTGTCGCCCGGAGGGCGAAGCACGAGTCAGAAGTCGACCGACGCGGCCCAGTCGGCGTCGAACTGGGCCTGGATCGTGGCGACCGGCGCCGCCTCGGTGACGAGCAGGCCGACCTCGCGGTTGGCGGTCAGCGACGTGGTCGACAGGTTGTGCGAGCCGACGAGCGCGACGCCGTCGGCGACGATCAGCTTGGCGTGCAGGTCGACCGAGCGCAGCGAGCGCACGGTGATGCCCTGGTTCTCGAGCGTCGTCGCGGTGTCGTAGTTCTCGGAGAAGTCGGTCGGGTCGGCGAGGATGACGCGGACCAGCGCGCCGCGGTCGTGCGCCATGATCACGGCGCTGCGCACCGACGAGTCCGCCAGGTAGATGGCGGAGATGTCGAGCGTGGCGTCGGCGCTGTTGACGAGCTGGAGCACGCGCTGGCGCGCGTTGACCGGCGACACGACGAGGCGCGTGCAGTCGAGGTCGGCGAACCCCTGCTGGGTCCAGTCGCTGTCGAAGATCGCCTCGAGATCGGCGATGTCGTCGGGGTCGCGGGTGACCGCGCCGTAGTTGCGCTCGAGGTCGAGCGCGCCGTAGTTGAAGTTCGCCGACATGATCACCGCGGTGTCGCCGTCGATGATCAGGTACTTGGCGTGGGCGAACTCGAACGTCGACGGCGCGTCGCGCACCGGGACCCCGGCGGCGATCAGGTCGCCGCGGGCGTCGGGGTTGCCGTCGTGGTCGGGGTCGAGCAGGACGCGGACCTCGACCCCGCGCTGGTGCGCGGCGACGACGCGATCGACCAGCTCGTCGATGGTGAACAGGTACATCTGGATCCACAGCGAGTCGGTCGCGCCGTCGATGTAGCCGGCCATCCGCGCCTCGAACCCGGTGGGCGCGACGAACACCTCGGTGGCCGGCGCGCGCGGATCGGTCGCGCTGCACCCGACCTCGGACGCGTCGACGCCGGCGTCGGCCGTGGCGGCGTCGGGGTCACCGCCGCCGCCGCCGCCGCACGCGGCCGAGAGGATCAGGGCGGCGAGCGCCGCCGCGCCGACCGAGGTGCGCGGGATCACCGCTTGGACTGCTCGTTGGGACACGAGCCGCCGACGATACCACGCGCCTTGGGGCACAGGCCGTACAGCTCGTGGCGGTGGCGCAGCACGGTGAAGCCGCCGAGCCGCTGCGCGATCTTCTCCTGGAGCTGCTCGATCTCGTCGTCCTCGAACTCCAGGATCAGCCCGCAGCTCTGGCAGATCAGGTGGTCGTGGTGGTCCCCGGCCACCTCGTAGCGCGACTGGCCGTCGCCGAAATGGCGCTCCATCGCCAGGCCGCTGTCGACCAGCAGCTTGAGCGTCCGGTAGACCGTGGCGTAGCCGACGCGCGCGTGGCGGCGCCGCACCTTGGCCAGCAGCTCCTCGATCGAGATGTGGTCGGTCGACTTGAGGAACTGCTCGACGATCGCCTCGCGCTGGGTCGTGACGTTGAGCCGCTTGTCGTTCAGGTACGCCTTCCAGCGCTCTTTCAAGCCCTTGGTGTCGGCGTTCCGGAACTCCCCCTGCGTGGCGGGCATGGGCTGACCTTTCGACGTTTGGCTCGCGGCGTCAAGGCGCGCGGGTGAGGGATCCCCCGAGGCGTGGTGTTAGGCTGAGACCATGACGGAACGTGGTGGCGATGCCGCCGATCGCGCCGCCCCGGGCAGCCCGGGGTTCGACGCCGTGCTCGCGCGCCTGCGCACGGTGGTGGAACGGCTGGAGACCGGCCAGCTCGGCCTCGAGGAGGCGCTCGCGGTCTACGAGGAGGGCGTCGGGCTGGCCCGACGCGGGCACCAGCTGCTCGACGCGGCGGAGAAGAAGGTCGAGCTGCTGGTGTCGACCACCGGCGGGCTCACGACCGCGCCGCTGCCCGGCGGGCCGGAGGACGTCGTGCCGTGATGATCGCGGTGGTCGAGGACGACCGTGAGATGCGCGACTGGCTGAGCGCCCTGCTCGCCCGCGCGGGCTACTCGGTCGCCCTCGCCGCCAACGGCCTGCGCCTGCTGGCCACCCTGCAGGTCGATCGCCCGGATCTGATCGTGCTCGACGTCAACCTGTCGTGGATCGACGGGTTCGAGCTGTGCCGCGCGCTCAAGCAGAACCCCGCCTACGCCGACATCCCGGTGATCTTCCTGTCCGGGCGGTCGACGCCCCAGGACGTGGCCGCCGGGATGGCGGTCGGCGCGGTCGACTACCTGTGCAAGCCGGTCGATGGCCGGACCTTGCTCGCGCGCGTCGGCGAGCTGGTACAAAGTCGCCGCGCATGACCGGCACCGCCACGCTCGACCCCTCCGCCGCCCCCGCCGCGATCCAGGCCTGGCTCGATCGCGTCCGCCCGCGCATCGACGCCGACCTGGACGCGCGCCTCGCCGTCCCCGCCGACGACCCCGGCCGCCTCGCCGAGGCGATGCGCTACGCCGGGCTCGGCCCGGGCAAGAGGCTGCGCCCGGCGCTGGTATGCGCGGCGTGCGAGGCGGTCGGCGGCACGCTCGACGCCGCGCTGCCCGCGGCGGCGGCGGTCGAGCTGCTCCACGCCTACACGCTGGTCCACGACGACCTTCCGGCGATGGACGACGACGACGAGCGCCGCGGCCGCCCGACCGTGCACGTCGCGTTCGGCGAGGCGATCGCGATCCTCGCCGGCGACGGCCTGCTGACGCTGGCGTTCGGCGCGCTCGCCGAGCTCGGCCCCGGGTGCGCCGCGGCGGTGCACGTGCTGGCGCGGCGCGGCGGCGTCGCCGAGCTGCTGCGCGGCCAGGCGATCGACCTCGCGCTGCAGGCGCGCGGCGCCTCGGCGTCGACGCTGGCGGAGGTCGAGGTGCTGCACGCCGGCAAGACCGGCGCGCTGTTCGCGGCGAGCGCGGAGCTCGGCGCGATCGCCGGCGGCGCCGACGCCGCGACCCGCGCGCGCCTGGGTCGCTACGGCATGGCGATCGGCGTCGCGTTCCAGCACGCCGACGATCGCGACGACGGCGAGCTCGCTCACCTCGCCGGGCAGGCCGCGGCGCGGATGCGCGCGCTGTGCGACGAGGCCGCCGGGATCGCCCGCGAGCTCGGCCCGGCCGGGCGCACGCTCGAGGCGATCGCCGCATGGATCGGCGCGCGCGCCTGAGCGTGGTCGCCGCCGCGGCGGCGGCGTGGACGAGCGCGTGCGGCGCGCCCTCGCCGGTGGCGCCGGCGGGCGCCCAGGTCACCGTGGTCGCGCGCGGCACGCTCGGCTACGCGGTCGCGTTCGCCGGGACGCGCCTGGTTTCGGTCGAGCTCGGCGAGCGGTTCGAGCTGGTGATCCGCGACGGCGCGCGCGACGGCGGCCGCCGCGTCGACCTCGGCCCGCCCGAGCGCGACTGGGTCGCGCTCGCGGCGCGCGGCGACCGCGCGTGGGTCGGCGGCGACGGCGGCGAGGTCGCCGCGGTGGACGTCGGCGCCGCGGCGATCACCGCGCGGTGGCCGGTCGGCGCGCCCGTCACCGCGCTCGCCGCGACCGACACGCTCGTCGCGATCGGCGACGCGACCGGTGTGGTGTGCGTGCGCCGCGCCGACGACGGTGCGCTGCTGCAGTGCCTGGCCGCGCACGCCCAGGCGATCGACGCGCTCGCCGTCGTCGACGGCGCGCTGGTCAGCCGCGGCGAGGGCGAGGCCGCGCGCGCGTGGACGCTGCCCGCGCTGGCCGCGGCGCCGGCCCCAGCGCCGGCGGCGGCGGACGCGGACGCGATCGCGCCGCGGTGGCGCGGGCGCGCGATCGCGATCGACGGCCGCGCCGTCGACGTCGTCGACGCGGCGGGCCGCCGGCGCGTCGTCGCGATGGCCGGCGCGGTGCGGGCGGTCGCGGTGTCCCCCGACGACAGGCTCGCGGTGGCCGCCTGGATCGACGCGCTCGACCAGCCGTCGATCGTGCTGGTAGGATGGCCTCGTTGAGCCAGGAATGGGACGAAGAGACGAGCGTGACCGAGGCGGCCGAGGCGGCGAAGCCCACGGCCGCGGAGGATCCCGAGCGCGCGTTCCTGATCGTGCTCGTCGGCGGCACCGTGGGCGAGATGTTCAAGCTGCCCGACGGCGAGGCGGTGATCGGGCGCAGCCGGCGGTGTGACGTGTGCCTGCCCGACGACGGCGTGTCGCGCGAGCACGCCAAGATCCTGTCGATCGGGGATCAGGTGTGGCTCCTCGACCTCGGCAGCCGCAACGGCACGCTGGTCAACGGCGAGCGCGTCGCCAGCCGCCAGCAGCTGCGCGACGGCGACAAGATCCAGGTCGGCCGCACGACGATCCTGAAGTTCACGTACCACGACTCGCTGGAGCAGTCGTTCCAGCAGCAGATGTACGAGTCGGCGCTGCGCGACGGGCTGACCAAGATCTACAACAAGCGCTACTTCACCGAGCGGCTCGAGAGCGAGCTGAAGTTCGCGGTGCGCCACCGCGCGGATCTCGCGCTGCTGCTCGTCGACATCGACCACTTCAAGCAGGTCAACGACACCCACGGCCACCTCGTCGGCGACGCGGTGCTCGCCGCGGTCGCGCAGGCGCTGGCGAAGAGCATCCGCAACGAGGACGTCGTCGCGCGCTACGGCGGCGAGGAGTTCGCGCTGCTGCTGCGCGCGACGCCGGCGTCGCACGTGCGGAGCATGGCCGAGCGGCTGCGCCGGACGATCGAATCGCTGGCGATCGACACCGGCGAGCCGGTGCCGGTCCACGTCACCGCGTCGATCGGCGTGGCGTGCTACCCCGAGGTCGGCGCGCGCGCGCCCGACGACCTGATCGAGGCCGCCGACAAGGCGCTGTACCGGGCCAAGCACGCCGGGCGCAACAGGGTCTCCGGCTGAACCTCAGGATTGATCAGACCTCTGGTTCCTCGAACCGGTTGTGATTCCCAACCGTTCGCCCTGAGCCGTGGGGGGGG
>WYBA01000365.1 GCA_011526095.1 Myxococcales bacterium
GCGGGGCCGCCGGTCGCGGGCGCCGCGGCGGTCGAGGTCGCGGGCGCCTTGGCCATGCGCGGGCCGGCGGCGCACGCGGCGGCGGAGGTGGCGGCGAGGGCGAGCGTGGTGAGGCGGGGCAGGTGACGCATCGGCCCAGCAACGCTACCGGCGGGGCGGACTTACAGCTACGGTGCCGGCCATGATGAGCAAGCTCACGACGATCGCGCTGCTCGCGGCGGCCCTCGGGCTCGGCGGGTGCGGCAGCAAGAAGGAGCCGGACCCTGCGGCCAAGGCGCCGGCCAAGGGCACGGCGACGGCGACCGGCGCGGCGAGCGCGACCGGGGCGACGGGCCCGGGCACGGCGACGGCGCCCGCCGCCGAGCTCGAGACGAGCGAGATCTCGTACAACGCGGGCCAGACGATCCTGAAGGGCTACGTCGCGGCGCCCAAGGGCGCGACCAAGCGCCCGGGCGTGCTCGTCGTCCACGAGTGGTGGGGCCACAACGAGTACGTGCGGATGCGCGCGCGCAAGCTCGCCGAGCTCGGCTACGTCGCGCTCGCGGTCGACATGTACGGCGACGGCAAGACGGTCGAGACGCCGGACGAGGCGGGCAAGCTGGCCGGCGAGGTCTACGGCGATCCGGCGGCGATGAAGGCGCGGTTCGAGGCGGCGCGCGCGGTGCTCGCCAAGGATCCGCACGTCGACCCCGACAAGATCGGCGCGGTCGGCTACTGCTTCGGCGGCGGCATCATCCTGGCGATGGCGCGCGCCGGCGTCGATCTCGACGCGGTCGGCAGCTTCCACGGCTCGCTCGAGACCAAGACGCCGATGGCCAAGGGCGCGTTCGCCGGCAAGATCTACGTCGCCACCGGCGGCGCGGATCCGATGGTGCCGGCCGAGCACGTCGAGGCGATCAAGAAGGAGATGTCCGACGCGGGCGTGTCGCTCGCCGTCTCGGTGTTCGACGGCGCGACCCACGCGTTCACCAACCCCGACGCGACCGCCAACGGAGAGAAGTTCAAGCTGCCCATCAAGTACGACGCCAAGGCCGACGCCGCGTCGTGGGACGAGCTGAAGGCGTTCCTCGCCGCCGTCTGGCCGAGCTGAGCCCCGGGGGAGCGTCAGACGGAGGCCGAGGCGGAGGCGGCTGCGTCACCGGCCTCCGTCGGACCCCTCGCTCAGCCGCGGCGCTTGCGGCTCGCCGCCGCGGCGCCGCCGAGGACGAGCAGACCGGCCAGGCTCAGGCCGAGGCCAAGCGCGGTGTCGTCGCGGCGCGCGGGCTCGAGCGCGCCGGTCTTCTTGCCGGCGTCGGGCTTGGGCGGCGCCTCGGCCGGGGGCTGCGCCGCCGGCGCGGGCACCTTCTTCTTCTTGGGCTTCTTGTACATCTTCACGCCCAGCTCCGGGATGTTCTGCTTGATGACCCGCGGCAGCTTGACCTTGCCGCGCTTGGCGAACGCGAGCTTGCGCGCCGGCTTGACCGCGCCGTCGTCGGCGATCTGCAGGTGCTCCCACGGCCCGCCCCAGATCCCGCGCTGCGGGTCCTTGCAGCGGATCTTGCCGGTCCAGCGGTGGCGGATGATGTAGCGGCCCTGGAAGTTGTTGATGCTGTCCTCGCGCGAGCCCTCCTCGAGCTTGCCGTTGTCCTGCAGGAACTCGCGGCCGCCGACGATCGGCGCGGCCTCGCGGAACACCAGGTCGTCCGCCTCCTTCTTGCCGTAGCGCGCGTGCAGGCGCGTCAGCACGAACCCGCCCGTGGCGCGGCCGCGCCCGCGGCCGCCGCCCTTGACCGCGTCGCCCGGCTTGCCGCCGTCGATGACGTCGGCGCCGAGCAGCGCGAAGTCGCCCCACTGCAGCGTCGGGCCGGGGCACGGGTCGCACGTGCCGGCGTCCCACGCGTACTCGGTGACGACCGCGCCGGGGTTCTTGGCGATCGTCTTGTCGAACAGCGCGGCGTAGAACTCGGCGAAGTTCTTGCGCACCGAGTCGACGACCTCGATGTTGGTCGGGATCGTGACGTTGGGGTGGTTCGCCACCTCGTAGCGCGTCCCCGGCGCCAGGATGTTGACGATCAGGTCCTGCTCCCCGCCGAGTTGATCATCCCCAGGCGCACCGGCAGGTCGAACGACTCGCTGTCGTAGTGGAACCGCAGCGGCGACAGCATCGCCCGCTTGCCGTCGAACTTGACCTTGTCCGGATCGACCTTGGCGACGAAGAACTTCATCCCGCCCTCGACGTACGGCCGCAGCGCGGCCTCCGCCTTGTCGGGGATCTTGTAGCCCTCCTGGCGCAGGTACGTGTCGAGGCCGGTCGACTCCTTCGCCGACAGGATCACGATCTGGTACTCGCCAACCTCGAACTTGGCCTCGACCGTGACGCCGAGATCGTCCGCGGACTTGCGCTCGGCGCGATCGGCGCTGGCGCTCGTCGGCATCTTCGCGCCCTTGCCGCGGCCGTAGCCGTAGCCGCCGCCGCACGGGTCCTGCTCCCAGTACTCGACCAGGCGCGGCGACCCCATGACGTCGACGCGGTCGAACACGTCGGCCGGCAGCGTCTTGACGTCGTCCTCGCCGAGCACGACCGGCACCGGCACGACCATCGCGAAGTCCTCGACCGGGCCGCGATAGGCGTTCTGCATCGACAGCACGGTCCGCGTGCCCTTGCGCATCAGCACGACCTGGGTCGCGTCGTTGAACAGCTTCTTGCCGCCCTGGTCGATGTAGAACCCGCAGAACGCCTCGGCCGGGGCCGGGGCCGCGGCGGCGACGGCGAGGGTGGTGGCGGCGGTGGCCGCGGCGATCAGGAGCGGTCGGGCGAGCATGGGTCCTCCGGTGGAGCGGTGCGTCCGGTGGCTACGTGCGTGCCACCCGATGGATCTGCGTTGCGATGGTCGGTCACGTCCGGGGCGCGAGCACGCACGTGGCGCGAGCGGCTACTTGCGGTCGGGGCAGCCGTCCCCGTCGTCCTTGCCGTTGAAGGTCTCGGCGTCGTTGGGGCACTTGTCCGCGACGTCGGCGATCCCGTCGCGGTCGTTGTCGGGGTCGGGACAGCCGTCGTCGTCCTCGAACCCGTCGCGGTCCTCGGGATCGCTCGGGCACAGGTCGTCGATGTCGAGGATCCCGTCCTGATCGTTGTCGCCCTCGGGGCAGCCGTCCGGATCCTGGAAGCCGTCGAAGTCCTCCGGATCGTCGGGGCACATGTCCCGGCTGTCGAGGAGGCCGTCGCCGTCGCGATCGCCGCCGCCGCCTTCCGGACAGCCGTCGTTGTCCTGGTTGCCGTCGAGGTCCTCGGGCATGTTCGGGCACTGGTCGGCGAGGTCGGTCAGCCCGTCGCGATCGTTGTCGGGGTCGGGGCAGCCGTCCTGATCCTCGAAGTCGTCGTGGTCCTCCGGATCGTCGGGGCACAGGTCGACGGCGTCGCCGAGGTCGTCGTGGTCGCGGTCGCCACCGCCGCGGCCGAGCGGCTCGTCCGGTCCCGCGTCGACGCTGCCGGTGGTGTTGCCGAGCGTGGTCGTGGTCGTCGTGCCGCCGCCCGGGCCGCTGCACGCCGTCGCGGCGAGCGCCAGCCACAGCCCGAGCACGGTCCCCCGTCGTGCGTGCATGCGGGGAAGATAGCGCGTCGGCCGCCGCGCTACGGCGCCTGCGCCAGGATCTTCGCGAGCGGCGCCACGGCGGACGCCCGGCTCACCGATTCATCATGGCGGCGAACTTGGCGTTGAGCACCGGGTCCGCCGCGAGCTTGCCGCCCCACGCCTGCGCCACCGAGGCGTAGGCCATCATGTCGAGCCCGAGCGCGGCGAGCGCGCCCATCATGTTGCCGGCCTGCATCTGCTTCATCAGGCCGACGTAGTCCGACAGCTTCGGCACCTTCTGGCCGGGGAACACCGTCGGGTCGGGGTCGTTGTCGCCGCCGGCGGCGAGCTGCTGCTGCGCCGCGGCCGCCTTCGCCATCTCCTCGGCCTGGTCGAACTTCTTGGCCTCGAGCTGCGCGGCGTACACCGTCGTCGTGCCGCACTCGTTGTTCTCGAGCTTCTCCACCCACTGCTCGAGCCGCTTCTTCGTGACGTCGTCGAGCCCCGGCATGTGCAGCCACACGTTGGCGAGGGCGTACTCCCACGGGCAGAACCCCTCGCCCGGGATCTGGGTCTGCATCCACGCGAACGCCTGCAGCACCTCGGCGCGGATCGCCGCGTCCTGGCGCGACAGGATGCCGAGCACCGTGATCGCCGCGATCGTGTGCCAGTCGCTCGGGCCGTAGAGCAGCGAGTACAGGCAGCGCTGGCGGTTGCTGCCGGCCCACCCGCCGTCGATGTGGCCGAGCACCAGCGCGGCCGCGACCTGGCAGCGCTGCGTCCACTGCAGCGCGCGCCACTTGCCGCCCTGCGGCCGCGGCGGGAACACCATCGTCGCCAGGATGTGGGGGATCGCCGCCGGGCCGAGCCGCTGCGCCGCCTGCTGCGCCAGCGGCGTCCAGATGTCGACGTGGAACGGCTCGGACGCGACGTCGTAGATCGCGCGCGCGACCGTCGGATCGGGGCGCGCGACGTTCGGCTTGGGCTGGCTGCCGTCGAACGCCCACAGCTGGAACGCGACCTGCGCCTTGGGCTGGCGCGGGTCCGGCTGCGGGACCTTCTCCACCTCGTAGACCAGCCCGACCTGCGGGCCCCACATCTCCATCTGCAGCCAGAACGCGGCGACGACGCTCGGCGACTCGGCGTGCGACAGCTTGAGCGTCAAGGTCGAGCCGTGGTGCGACGCGGGGTTCTCCCACATCTGCTCGAAGATGTGGTTGAGCGCGTTGCACGTCGCGTCGCCGGGGCGGGGCAGGTAGGTCAGGTACGGCACCGGCGGGTCGAGGTCGCGCGCCAGCATCCGCGCGCGCTCGCCGTCGCCGCCGTCCTCGGTCATGCGCAGCAGGCACAGCCGCTGCGTCGCGTCGCCGGTCTGTTTGAACCGCGCGTAGTAGATCGACGCCGTCGCCCACGGGTGGTCGGCCTGCTTCTTGTTCACCGCCTCGTACTCGCGGATCGCGTCGTCCCATCGCTGGTGGTCGAGGTACATGTCGCCGCAGTCGAGGTGCGACGAGACGTCGTCCTTGTCGTACTCGCGCGCCTTCTTGAACCACTGCGCCGCCTCGTCGACCTTCTTCTGATCGCGCAGGATGTTGGCGACGCCGATCGCGTTCTTCCACGCCGGCTCGAGCTGGAACGCGTGCTGGGCGCAGCCGAGGCCCTCGTCGAGGTTGCCCAGGCGCCGCGACAGCATCGACGCGGTGAACCACACGAACGACTGGCCGCCGTGGATGCCGCGGATGCTGGCGATGATCCGCCAGGCCGCCTGCAGGTTGGCCATCCGCGGATCGTCCTTGGCGGTCGGGAACGGGCACTTGCTGGCGATCTTGGCCAGGTCGACGAGGATGCCCGAGGCGAACTGGTCCCACGTCATCGACTGCGCGACGCCGGGCTGGTTCAGCCACCACTCCGCCCACAGCAGGTACGGGATGTCGGGGCGGATCTCGGCGACGTCGGTGATGAGGTCCAGGGCCTCGACCCACTGCCGGGTCCACGCCAGCACGTAGCTGCGGTTCGCCGCGTCGATGAAGCTGGTGTCGCCCTCGAGCTCGACGAGCTTCAGCGGATCGGGCGCCTTGCCGACGATCTCGTTGAGGATCGCGAACCACTCGGGGTGCATCGGGTTCGACGCGAGCGCGCAGCCGA